>JBCDFA010000318.1:0-9408 GCA_039178835.1 Chloroflexota bacterium | reverse complement strand
GTCCCACTCCAAAGGGTATCATCAAGATCCCACACAACACATTTAATATAATGTGACTTTTGATGTTCTGACAACATGGTACTATTGAATACCTCCATAGACATGTTTTCCATACCAACATATGGATACGTTACAAGTTTGTTCTACTACATACGTACTCATAAACTGCTACTCATTCTTTTAATTGTATCTACTTCAAGTAGGTATTCCTTGCTTACGTTGAACTAATTCAGTTATAGCATTTATTGACTGAAAGTTGGCAATATCAAGATCCTCATCATCTACTGTGAATGAGAACTCTGTTTCAACAAACATTACAAGTTGCATGGCAAAGAGAGAATTAACGTAACCTTTTGAAAAGATATTGTCGTCATCTTGGATTTCCACGTCCCGAACAAATCGATTAAGAAATTCACGAATTTTTTGTTTAGTGACATTCATAGTAATATCCTTTTTCCTTTAACTAGCTGTATGGCATCTAATAGTTATAGAATCCACGGCCATTTTTGCGTCCATGTAGACCAGCATCAACCATCCTTTTGAGTAGAGGGCAAGGTCTATATTTGCTATCATTGAAACTTTCGTAAAGGACTTCGATGGAGAACAAGATCGTATCTAACCCAATGAGATCTGCTGTTTCGAGCGGTCCCATAGCATGTCCAAAACATGTCTTGAAAATCATATCAATATCTTCAGGTGATGCGGTTTGATCCTGAACAAGAAAGATAGCTTCATTAATGGTCAGCATCAGGACTCGGTTTGAGACAAATCCCGGTGCATCATTTACTACAATGCCTTTTTTGTCCATCGAATCTAGAAGACTCAAGGCCATTTCCATTGTTTCATCAGAGGTATGATAACCTTTGATTACTTCAACAGTTGATTTCATTGGTACAGGATTCATAAAATGCATACCAACTACTTGTTTGGGGCGATTGGTAAGCGAAGCAACACGGGTGATTGAGATCGCTGATGTATTTACAACAAAAATACAATCATCAGAACAGGTTGAGTCAAGTTTTGTATACACCTCTTTTTTAATGTCCCACTTCTCGGTAACATTCTCAATTACAAGATCAACCTGAGTAAGCATTTCGTAATTAGTGGTACTTGTGATACGTGTAAGCATTTCTTGGTTACTCCCAACCATATGTGCTTGAGGTTGCAGCATTGCGTGAAAACGAAGATTCTTTTTAATCTCTTGATATGCTTGCTCTAGTATCGTATCTAATGTATCCACAAGAATAACGTGATGGCCTGTTTGGATGAGGTTCTGGGCAACGCCAATTCCCATGACACCGGCACCAATCACTCCCACAGTATGAATAGACATAAGCATCCTCCATAAAATCTAACAAGCACTGTTTGGTCGCTCAATAAGTGCTTATGAATTGCCATATAGTCGTTACACGCACAGTATTGGTGCCTATCTTGTTTCTTCTGCTATCCATGGATGAAATCGTGATGTAAGATAGGTTACCATCAACAACGTGTATTGATTAGTTCATTGTTGTTTGATTTGTGCTATTCTCACGAACCTTGACTATGCGCTTTTGGTGTGAGATTTAAAATTGCGCTTGCCTGTTGTTCTACCGCTTTTTGGCTGTAGAGTAATGGGTGGTATTTGCCATGCCTCCACAGATCAGTCTGATCATCTCGCTGTGGATGTAACGCATGTCCACTTTGCCCAGTTGAGTTGACTGCCCACGAATTGTCGAGATTGTTGAGATCGACAATCAAGCGTTGAGCAGTACCGCCAGCCATGGTAAAAGTGCGACTCTCGCGCATCCAAGAAGCATTAACAGAGAAATCATCGCCACCAACTGGAAATGTTTTACTGTTAAAAAGGCGCTTAAACAACCAGATTGGGACTCGACCAAGTGGGCGGTGGACAAAGGTCATTGTGTGGACTCTTCCCCATTGCCACTTTTGGGGGTCATTACCATAACGTTCTCCTAACCAGGCCAGCGCTTCCTCTAGACTACGTCGTATGATATCGTCTCGTGTTTCAACCTGAGTAGTGGTGCTATCATTGAACCACTGACTTTCTGGTTGTTCAAGTAGCTGCAATATCATGCGCCCATGGAGCCAATAATAATGCATATAAGACTGTGTCAACTGCTGGCCAAGTTTATCGCGCCATATATTTTGCACCATAAACCAGTACCATACTGTATAGATTGATGCGCCTGGTTGATCTGCTTCACTGTACAAATTCCAGGACTCCACAAGCGCCAATGCGCGGGTTTGGATAGTGTTCTGTGGTGTAATATTCAGTAAGTAAGGCCGGATTCGTTCAGCAGCAACAGAGAATGTATCAATCTGAAGATCACAAGTATCACTTATATCCATACAATCGTTTGAATTTAAGATATCTGTAATACGTTGAATGCGGAATGGATCGCTCCATTCATATGCAAGATGATAGGGATAGTCATCGGTAACCACTTTATTATTTGCAGTCGCGATAAATCCCTCAGAAGGATTCAGCATATAAGGAAGATCATCAAAGGGTATGTATCCTTGCCATTCATTCTCTCCAGTCCAACCACATGTAGGTACCAACCCTGTATGATTTGATGCACGGATGGGAATCTTGCCACTACTTTGGTATCCAATATTGCCCATCACATCAGCATAGACCATATTCATACCAGGTGAGTTCCATGAGCGGAGTGCTGTACGAAAATCGTCCCAACCAGAAGCCAAATTGATATGGTAAAGCGCTTGGACAATTGTGCTTCCTTCCGTACCAGTCCAACAGAGTGCCAGGGGCTCCATTTCGTCTACACCACGAACAGCATGAACCATTCCTTTGCTAACCTGATTAATAATAGGGCCATGATGTGTTTTGAGAATACGCAAAGGCGTTTGACCAACTCCACGGACAGAAATAGTGTCGTCGATTATCTCAAGATCGTGCCATTCGTTTTGGTACTCATAGCGTGTCGGGGTGATTGGATCATCGAGTTTTTCGATGTACAAATCTTGAACATCCGGCAACATATCAGTGAGCCCCCACGCAATGGTACCATTATGGCCAATCACGATCATTGGAACACCAGGTATCGTAAACCCAACAACATCGAACCGCCCACCATGTAACCCATTTTCATACCAAATTGATGGCATTTGAAGGTAAAGGTGGGTGTCATTGGCAAGTAATGGTTTATTGCTTGCGGTGCGCGTACCATGAACAACCCAGTTATTGCTCCCTTGATTTGAGCTTGGCCCACCAAATAAATCTTCAGTGAGATCCCACTGTTTAATAGTTTTGTTTCGCAACCACGAATAACCATTAACACCATCTGGAACGATGGATGGCATATTGTGAGGGTAGGGAGGCATCAATTGTTGGGCTGCCTCTTCTCCTGCGACAGCAATGAGTTTGGCACGCAGCAACTCAGCGCCACAATTATCTCCAAGGATCCAACTCATCTGCTCGCCCCATAACAATGTATCAATCGGTGTCCATGGTTCTGGCTGAATACCCAAGATAGCAAACTCGAGCGGTAAGCGGTGTGAATTAGCTGCAACATAAGTATTGACACCTTTGGCAAACGCTTCTAAAATCGTTCGAGTCTCAGTGTCTATACACGTCCATGTGTACTCGGCTGCTCGTCGTAATCCAATCGTCCGTAAAAAGCGATCATTTTCTAAGGTAGGCTTGCCCAAAGCCTCACTAAGTGTACCTCTGCCAATTCGACGGTTGAATTCCATTTGCCAGAGGCGATCTTGTGCATGGGTGTAGCCTTGGGCAAAAAATAAATCATGCTCATTGTCAGCATAAATGTGGGGAATACCCGATGCATCACGAACGATCCGAACAGGTGACAAGAGCCCTGTCACCGACAGCGTCCCATTTATTTGTGGCCATGGTCTTCGTACAAACCAAATAACCCCTAACATCACGATCACGGCAGTAACAATCAACGCTTGCCCCATGGCAAGGAGCACTCCTGCAATAGTAAAACTTTGCAAGCTAGCGAAGAGGGCTGTGAGAACGATCACTATGAGTGCTGCCAAGATTGCCAAGCGCTTGATGGCGATTATAAAAGGGAAATTCATACCGTCTCCTGATCTTGTGGATATTGCTGGTGATACCCATTCTGAGTCGTACTACCAAGCGCACGCTCCTGATCGGAGGCTGCCTGTTCCTGTGCACTGTGAAGACATTCATGTAACTGATTGGATAAAATTGATAATCCATCTGGAGCAAAGATACTATAATGGGTTCCTTGTATATCACAGTTTCTAATGCCCTCAGACACATATGGTTCCCATCCTAATGAAGCATCAATGTTGTTTTGCTGTGTTTCCGTTGCACGGAAAAGTGTCAGTGAGCCAGATAGAACTGATGGAACATATTGTGCGGCTGCTTTGAGATTAGCAAGAAATACTGTAAGCAAGCGATGGAACTGAGAAGCATCGACGGGTAAGGTCTGGGTTTGTTGAATGTGCTCCAAGACGAGTTGTTGCTGTTCTGCATAAGATAACTGTTGGAGGTCTTCTTGTACAATACCAATTGTTCTACCTATACGACCTTCTAAATCGCGTATAAAGGTTGCCATGAATGCGCTATGGTCATCGGTCGTTATGTAGTCGCGGTAAGGGGAGATCGCTAAACTATCAATTAGTGCTAAAAAACCAACGGTTTCGCCCTGAGTTTGGAGTTGGTGAGCCATTTCAAAAGCAATTGTGCCCCCAATTGACCATCCACCAAGATAGTAAGGACCTTTTGGTTGCACATTACGGATGGCAGTAACATAGATAGATGCAAGTACTTTACAATCATCTACGGGTACTTGCTCACTTTCAAGTCCAGGTGATTGAAGTCCGTATACCGGTTGGTCAGAACCAAGCTGACGTGCTAGGGCCATATAACACATAACCGTACCACCTACAGGATGCACAAGGAATAGTGGGGGGCGTGAACCATGTGGCTGAAGTGTCACCATAGGAGAAGCCATGTATGTGGATGAGCCACGACGGATTATGGAAGCCAACCCTTCAATCGTAGGTTGTTGAAGAAATGCTTGAACTGGTATGATATCTCCAATAGTGTGTTGTAGTCTCGCTAGTAGTTGAATAATCAACAATGAATGACCACCACGTTCAAAGAAATCATCGGTTATTCCTATCGGATGTATTTCCAGTATTTCTTCCCAAAGTTGAACCAGCTGTAATTCCCATGCATCGCGGGGCTCAACATAATTCTGATGATCAAGGATTGATATTTTGTGTGGTGATGGTAAAGCCCGACGATCAAGTTTCCCATTTGGCATGAGTGGTAAGGTTGGTAGCAACATAAAAGTGTTAGGTATCATATAATTGGGTAGATGCTTCTGCAGATAGGCTCGCAAACTGGGTATTTGGGAAGACACCTCAGTGGCTTGTTGAAGTGAGTCCACATCCTGATCACCTATAGTGTTCTCTTGCCCGACAAGATAGGCAATCAATCGTTTATCACCCTGAGTATCTTCACGGACCAAAACTACCGCTTCACGAATATCAGGGTGTTGACAAAGTACGGTTTCGATTTCGCCTAACTCGATGCGAAAACCTCGAACTTTCACCTGATAGTCCTTTCGCCCAATATATTCCAAGTTGCCATCACTGCGCCAACGTGCCATATCGCCAGTGGTATACATCCGTGCTCCAAAAGGAATTCCCAAGGTACGCTCAACAAACGGATTTGGGAGAAATTTCTCTGCAGTAAGCACTGGTTGTTGCACATATCCTCGTGCTAAACCATCTCCACTCAGATATACTTCCCCTGCGACACCAATTGGTACTGGTTGGAGATCATTGCTAAGCACATACACTTGAGTCGAGTCAATTGGGTATCCAATAGGAGGCGTTTGCTTGTCCTGTGGGTTGACTGTAGCAACAGTTGAATAGGTTGTGTCTTCAGATGGCCCATACAGATTAAAGAGTCGCTGGACTCCTGGCATACTATAGACTTGGTTGGCCAAAGTTGATGATAACGCTTCCCCAGCCAGATTGACTGTACGGATATTCGCAGGCAGTGCTTTAAGACGCAGTAACTCAACCAATACTGAGGGGACGGTGTTAATGAGTGTAATCTGATCGTATGCTGGGTGCTCAAAGAGATTTAATACATTGTCGGCTAAAATAACCGTACCGCCCCAGGCCAAGGGCACAAAGATTTCAAAAATTGAAAGATCAAAACAGACAGATGTCCCTGCAAAAACCCCTGACAATTCATGAGATGTAAAAACCCTTTTGGACCAATTCAAGAGCACTACAGCACTTCGATGTGTAATGACAACGCCTTTTGGCCTGCCCGTCGAACCAGAAGTATAAATTAGGTAAGCTGCATTGTCAGGAACGGCGGTTTGCAGTGAGGAGTTTGGACAAGCTCTTTTACCCACATCCTGACCATTACTAATATGCGACCACTGTATAGCTAGATTAAGGATTTGGCAGGTATTAGAATCTCTTACATAATCAAGCAACATATTGAGATTAGTTGATACATTTGGCTTATCAGTATCAGAAAGAATGATAAGAACTGATGCCTGAGAGTCCTCTAACATAAATGCTAATCGATCAGGGGGATATGTTGGATCGAGCGGGACGTAGGTCCCTCCTGCTTTGAGTACCGCCAAGAGCGCAATAATCAGAGTTGGAGTACGTGGGAGGCAAACACCAACAGTAATCTCTGGACCAACACCAAGCGTTTGCAGATAGCCAGCAAATTGACTAACTGCATAATCAAGTTCAGCAAAAGTCATTGATGAAGGGTTGCAAGTATCACCAACCGCGCTTATTATTGCAGTCGCTGTGGGTGTACGTAGGACCTGTGCCTCAAAAAGCTCGTGGAGGCAGCCTGCCTCAGATACAATGGGCTTATTCCACTCAACCATCAATTGATATCTCTGTTCTGATGGAAGCATTGGCAAGGTATCAATACTCTGATGCGGATTGGACACAATTCCTTCTAACAAGATTTGGAAATGCCATAACATCCGTTCTATGGTTTCCTTCTCAAATAGATCAATGTTGTATTCAATCCAAGTACGTAAACCTTCAGGACGCTCCACCGCAAAAAGCGTCAAGTCGAATTGTGCACCCTCTCGCTTGAACTCCAATGGTTCCAATCGCATATCAGCAAAAGGTCGTTCTAGTGAGGGGTAATTAAGGAAAAACACAAACATCACCTGAAATAATGGGTGATGACTAGCTTCGCGTTTAATCTTTAATTCCTCGACCAGTTTTTCAAAGGGAACATCTTGATGAGCATAGGCGTCAAGTGCAACGGTTCGTATTTGTTGCAATACTTCGCAGAAGCTGGGATTTCTATCGAGGCGAGTGCGAAAGACCAATGTGTTGATAAAAAACCCAATAATATCTTCAGTTTCGACATTGTTCCGCCCAGTGATTGGTGTCCCAACAAGCAAGTCAGTCTGATGTGTGTATCGGTAGAGAAGAATTTTAAAACTCGCCATTAGGGTCATAAAGGGGGTTACACCCTCAGCGTGACTGAGCGCACGCAACTCCTGTAGTAGTGTCAATGGCATAATACGTCGGAGCTTGAGTCCTTTAAACATCTGAATAGGGGGTCGTGGATAATCGGTCGGCAAATCAAGTGACACTGGTGCATTTTCCAGTTGTCGCCGCCAATATATTAACTGTTGCTCCAGCTTTGTATTTTGAAAAACGGTGCGTTGCCAATAAGCAAAATCGGCATATTGAATAGGTAGCTCAGTAAGTGAAAGATAAGTATCGGGCGAAAGCGATTGTGCTTTTGCTTCCTGATATGTCGTGTACAGTTTCTCCAATTCCCACATCAGCACACGCCCCGACCACAGATCATACACGATATGATGCAACATCAAAATTAATACATGCTCTTGGTCACCAATGCGCAGTAGGTGAGCACGGACAGTTGGACCAGTTCTCAGATCGCAGGGGCGTCGAGACTCTTCATTCGCAATCCGTTGAACAAGAGCTTCCTGACTCGTTTGAGCTACGTTTGTTAGATCAATAATTGGTATTGGAATGTGTTGATGTGGGTGAATAATTTGAACAGACGCACCATCTTGGATAGCATATGTCGTGCGGAGGATTGCATGTCGGTGCACAAGCGTATTCAATGTTTGTTCAGCAACTTCTGTATCAAACGCCCCGATAATACGTGCTCCTCTTGAGGTATTGTACGCAATATTACCAGGATTCAACTGATCAATCACCCAGAGGCGCTCCTGCGAGAATGATAACGGGAGCGGCATCTGATGTGATATAGGTGTAATGGGTGGTGTTTGATCGAGCTGTCCTGCGTCTCGTGCATATTCAACTAAGCGAGCCAATCCCTCAATAGTCGGATGCTCAAACAAATTCAGCAGTGTGAGATCAACCTGAAGACTTGACCGTATACGTGAAACCAACTGAGTAGCTAGTAGTGAATGACCACCCAGCTCGAAGAAATTGTCCGTAATACCAATACGATCGATCCCCAAGACTGTTACCCAAATCGTGGTAAGCATTTCTTCGATGGTTGTTCGTGGCTCAACAAATAAAGAGCCAACATCAGGTCGTTCGTGTTCAGATTTCGGCAAAGCACGACGATCAAGTTTGCCATTTGGAGTGAGTGGCAGTCGCTCTAGGATAACGAATACACTTGGCAACATGTAATCTGGTAGTCGCTTCTGAATTTGCTCGCGCAGTTGTGCTGGTTTAGGGGCAATTTCTCCCTGTGGTACAACATAAGCCACAATTCCCCGTCCCATAGGGAGATCATCGCGAACAATGACAACACTATCTCGTACTTCGGGGTGCGCTGTGAGAGTTGCTTCAATTTCACCAAGCTCGATCCGATATCCCCGTACTTTGACTTGTTGATCACTCCGTCCAAGATATTCAAGCTCGCCATCTTGTCGCCAACGGACTAAATCACCAGTACCGTACATACGGGCACCAATCTGGGGAGCAAATGGGTTTGGCACAAAACGCTCGGCTGTAAGCATTGGTCGGTTGAGATACCCTCGAGCTAGTCCGGCACCGCTTAAGTACAACTCACCCACGATACCGACAGGGACCAGTTGGTACAACTCATCAAGCACATACCCCTGAGTGCCAACGATCGGTCTACCAATGGCAGGAATACGCTCCTCAGTACGTGTTATATATGCTTCAGTCGAGTAGGTTGTATCTTCGGAAGGCCCGTACAAGTTGTAGACGCGAGTTACATTGCTCTGGTGGTATACCTCATTGACCAAGCTCATTGGCAACGCTTCCCCAGCCAAATTGATGACACGCACATCCTCTGGCAATGTTTCCTGGCGAAGTAACTCTGCCAATGCCGAGGGCACTGTATTGATGAGTCGTATGTTTTGGTATGCTGGATGTGAAGCTATCTGTAGTATGTTCTCTGCAAGAATAATC
>JBCDFA010000317.1:0-9410 GCA_039178835.1 Chloroflexota bacterium | reverse complement strand
GGTTCTATCATAGGGTATGTTTACATATATAGACTTACGTGTTCCCCAGAAGGTTCCCTAATATATCAGAAGTTCAATATTTTACACCTCTTACATACCACCCCTTGCTTTTTGCTGTATCCACTGCTATAATCGAAACAGGTGTTCAGCTTTTTTGTTCTCTTTTATAACAAACCTTATTTTACCTATCATTTCAACTGAGCAGGAATATAATGCGATCAACGCGTGAATTTCAGGAAGCCTATGCTCATCAGGAGACAACTGCTACAACATCACAGCAGTTTGCCACTCCCATCGCAGTCATCGGGAGTCCCAACTCGACCACCACATTCACCGTTGATATTCTTGAGACAGCCCGTGATCGTGCCCTTGACCATGCGTGGGTCATCTTTGAAGTGACTGAGCGCTTCAATGGGCGTGGCTACCGCAAACGGGCCTTATGTCAAATTGGTGGCATCGTAACCCGTAACCGCTGGCATGAAGACCCTACCATTCGCGCAGTTATCAAACATCAGGGCGCACTACCAGCCCTCTCAGGCGAAAGCGATCTTACGTCTGCCCAACTCTCAGCACTCGGTGTCTTCCTGATCGATGATGCAGGGCGAGTGCTCCGGCGCACAACACTATCAACACCACCTCCTTCAGGAACGTTGGTGTATCCCGCCGATGCCAATACGTTGCAAGACCTGGTACACACTGAGCCTGGTATCTTTTATGCAGGACAATCCCCCGGAGATGGCCTACCAGTCCCGTTAACTTTACGGCATTTTGGCTCAACTGAGAAAGGCGGTTTTGGTGAAGCAGTGATGCTGGGTGTCTTTGGACAGACCCGCAGCGGGAAATCGATTATGGCGGCACAATTACTGGCTGGATTTGCCTCGAATTCAGAACTTGGTATGCTTGTGCTTGATCCCCAAGGAGAATTTGGCAAAGATCGCTTTGCCGCAGGCGATCATCGTGTTGATTTTAGTCTCAACCGGCTATTAGGTAGCCTTAAAAATCGTCGCGAAATCACCATGGTCACGACTGATGATGTTGCGCTGGAGGGTGCCGAGGCGTTCACCGAGTTATTGCGCCGCTCAGGCTTTTTTGAGAGTCTTGGGTTCAAAGGCGCTAACAAAGAGCGTGAAGCATCTGAACGGATGGCACATCTACTTCAGGAGATGACCACTAACGACGGTAAGCGACGGCATATTCGCAGTCTGCGGGGCAATGACATGCCCTTACTAGTCAAAGATTTGGCACGTTTCGCCGATGTTATCTATGCCACGCGTCCTGGCACTGCCCCTGGTGAAGGACAACGGGCCGCCGACGTTCAAGCCCGTTTCCAACTCGACGAGAGTCGGCTTCGGCGCATCTGGAATGATGCCCTTCAGTTCTTTCGTACCGATGATGGGCGGATGCCACTCTCACAACTCATCCAGAAGGTACTTATTGATCGTGCCGTTGTGGTGCTTTCTTTTGCCCAGGAAAATGCTGATCAAACGCCCTACTTTCTGCTCAATGAGATTCTGACCCGGTTGCGTCATGTGATTCATCGCTCCTTTCAACGCGGGCAGACCTCGAACGCGTTGGTGTTACTCGATGAAGCCCACCTCTTCGCCGGAGAACACGCTGGTGAAAGTTCCGATGGCAGTCGCACCCGCACGCTACTGGCGCAAAGCATCCGTATGACCGGAAAATATGGTGTGGGCTGGATGTTCATCACTCAAACACTACACGATTTTGATAAAACCATCCTACGCCAACTGCAAGTCAAAATCTTTGGGCAGGGGTTCAAAATCGGTGCTGATCGAGAATTCGTTGAAACCGAACTGGGGAAAGAGGGCTTTGCACGCTACTGTTCACTTCCCGATCCCAAACGAACAGGGCGTTACCCCTTTATGGTCACTGGGCCAATTGTTTCTCTGGGAAGCCTTGGGACACCGCTTGTTCTGCAAGGCTTCCGTTCTACCGACGATCTCGTGCGTGCCAATCCTCATTGTTTCACAAAATAGACAGTGTACTTCATCTGATTGGCAGAAGCCGCTCAATAGTCTTTTGTGTACATATGGAGGACCCATTGGGGGATCAGTCCGACCGCTTCATAGAGGTGTTTTGCTGGTTGCTCATCCTCATCCACAATGACCATCGCTGTGGTGGCACCAGCTTGTTGCATACGACGCAAACCTTCTGTCAGTGTGGCACGTGCTAATCCTTGCTTCCGAAATTGTGGTGCCGTACCTACTGGTTCAAACTGACCAACACGATTCACCGAGTCGACCCAACACATGCAGAAAGCTCCAAACGTTCCCTCAGGCGCTACTGCAACCAAGTCGAGATTAGCTGCATAATTGGGTGCCTGCATAAAATGTTGGTAGCGTCCTGTGTCTGGCTCTGCCCCGAACGCTGCGGCAAGTACTTCGGCACGCAGTGCTGCTTCTGTCTGCCCCTTCACTGAGCGCACTTGAAAGCCCTGGGGAAGCGCAACTTGTGGTAGAGGCATATCGAGTGAGCAGGCAAGATAGTGCCAAACACCATTACTCGTATAACCCAATTGTTCGAGCAATGTACGACGCAACATATCTCGCTCATGTGCCAGTGTGATTGCCATTGACGGTGGAGCATCTGGTCCTTCTTGGCCTAATATACGGCTCTGTGCTTCTGCCCACTCGATCATACGCTGTTCCAAAACCGAGTTGCGATGATGCGGATGAACTTGTATATCAAAGAGACCATATGGCGCATATACAACGACAAAACCGACTAGCTTACCATTACTATCTTCCCAAAGATGCACAAGCTCTGAAAGATCACATTCTGCTTTCATATGAAATAGTTGCCATGTTAAATCCCCCTGATGGAGGTAATGGCTGTGATCGATAGCAAAACGAACTTGTCCAAGAAAGTCACTCAACTGTGTGAAATCCTCCATACCTCGATATGCACGATCTGTAATAATCATATAATTCTCCTCTACTCAGTGGCTTTATCCAAACGTGCTATAAGAAAGGTAAAACTCTTCATGCGTGTATCACGTTCCTTCATAATTCGGTATACATAAAACAGCCTACATCGTACGATGTAGGCTGTGCTCGTATGATTTATTGTTAGAATCTTAACGCTGAATAGTGGGTAAGTTCACTGTCGGCACCGTGTATCCCGGCTCCAATCGCACTTGAGTCTTCAGAAAGCCCTCAGATGGGTTTCCAGCACCATCAAGGAACCGGACATAGATAAAGTAGTCACCTGTTTGGGTCAAATCTGGACCATAACCAAGACCAGTAAAGATGTTCCATTCAACTGAGAACGAAGCACCAGGAGTTGGCACTCGCACTGCCGTCCACTCCAGGGCAGGATTATCTTGGTCGTTGTCAACTCGACTGTTGGCCATCCACACGCCCCAGAACTGCTGACCTGGCGCAAGATTCTCACCGTTCTGACCATACAGATTATCAGTCACATTGACACCATCAAAGGTAAAAGTGCGGATAATACTGTTCACTGTATCGCCAGCGACAGTACCACCTTCGGCAAGCACAGGTAAACCAAGCGTATCAGTGACTGTTGATGACGGATCGGTATCAGCCGGATCATAGATAATCTTGAACTTGGTATCGGCAGATGGGAACGTATTCACATTGTTGGCCGCATCCGTAACAATGACGTGGAATTCTCGCATGCCGATACTTCCTTCACCAGGAAGTGGAATTGCACTTTGGAATCCACCGTTTGATATTGAACTATTAATACTTTCCGGCACTGAGAAACTCGCCAGTCCTGAACAGTCACCAGTGTCATTAATGCCAAGATAGATCAGCCGGTCGCGGGTATAGCTATTCGATCCATCTGTCGCACCAATAAATCCACCCTGCTGTAGTTCCACGCCTGCTAGTGATGGTGGCGTATAAGTCGGTGGTAAATTAGAACTATAGGGATTACTAACTCGCACCTGCGCCGTTACACCGTTATCGACAGTAATGCTATCGCTGGCAGCTGTTCCAGTCGAACCGGCTTCAAAGAGTTGTACATAGACAGTAGTACTCTCACAGCTTGCATCGGTGATGGGAACGGTAATATTACTGGTGTACGGGACACGCGCGGTATCGCTGCCTGGTGGCTCATCAACAGAGATTTGCATTTCATCAGGTGTACATCCCTGTGGTGTCATAACGCCGGAAAGCTCGGTCTTATTCGTTGCTTCAGCACCACCTTCCAATTCCAGAGTACCACTACAACCGCCTGCCATCTGTCCCGAAAGATAATAAATAGTAGGCTCACCGCCAACGCGGTCCTGCCAGGCAATACCGGCAGTGCTTGCACTTACACCAATACTTGGAAGACGAGAGGGTTGTCCAAGATTGATCAATTGCCGTGCCTGAGTCGTAATATCAGTAGCTGGATCAAACTCTGAGTACCAGATATCGCTATCACCATCGCCCTTGCCTGTATCATCCTGCCATGTAATATACACGCGTTGTGTAGTGGGCGACCAGATCGCATCAGGGAACTGTGAAAAATCGGGTGAGTCTGCCAGATCAACAATATTTGACCAGTTTTGCCCACCATCCTGCGAACGGCGGAAGCGTACATCATGGTTACCCGATGCAATACCTTCACCCCACGCTACATAAAGAGCTGTACCATCGCTGGTAATAGTTGAGTTCGAAGAATTCCGTGATGACTCAGAAATATCCCGACTCACCCAACTTGCTCCTTCTAAGCGCGAGTAATAGATGTCCGTCCCCGCCTGGAATGCAATATGGGGTGTACCATTACTGGTAAGTGTCACCTGGGGGCGATTCTGAAACTCACCACAATTGCTTCGTGGTGCTGATATGCCTGAAAGTGTGCCATCTGCTGAACGCAAACGATAAAATACATTGTACTCATCGCCACAGCCATTATCAATCCAGGCAATATGTGCATTACCACCGTCATCAACTGCTAAGTGAGGAGCAAATGCCTTGCTATCTCCAGAAAGTTCAGAAATACGTTGTCGCTCCGACCATGCTGGGGTAGCACCACCAACAGTGGCCTGACGGTAATAGATCTGGAAATCTTCACCGTTAAGCGAATAAACAAAATGAAGGGTAGAGCCAGAAACAGCCAACGTAAAATAGGGTTCGCGGTTAGTGCCATCACCACTATCAATTTGTTGAGGTGCCGAAAAACTACCACCTATATTAGTTGTATAAAAGAAGCGTCCATCTCCATCGACAAAAACAATATGTGCATTATTGTTGTTATCAAGCGTAATTGTGGGGAAAATCGCCCGACCACCAGTTGTTACGGCAGGGGCCGGGTCGCCCCACTCAACCGTATAGTCGCTTGTTTGCGCCTGGGTAACAGGCGATGAGATTGGGATGTTGATCATCAGTATGAGCGTAACAAGCACAAGGATTGCCAGGCGGCCCATTCGTGAATATGCATGAGATCGCGCTACCATAGGACTACAAACTCCTCTTTACATTGGGGATTGCACTTGGTGTTTCTGTGAGGCCAACAGGTGCAGTCATCTGGATTACAAAATTATCGAACTGTAGGCCACCCTGGGCATAACCATACACGCCAGCCTGTCCATTTGTAAGAATGGTATCCTGCGTTTCCACTACTAACTGATCATCAAGGAATGCCTGTATGGTGTCTCCCTGTACACGGATACGCAGCGTGTACCACTGGTTGGGTTCAAACCCGATACCATCGGAGGATGCAAGGTCTTCGAATGAAGCATCTTGAGCATTGTACCGAGAGAGTACATATGCAAATTGCTCACTCGTGGTTGGAAGTACTCGAAAGACATAGTAGCCCTCATCGCTGGCACGAGCAACCACACCAATCTCGTCATTGTTGGTCGGATACGCAGCGACCGATATGTCATAATCAGACCATGCTGCTTCACCAGTGACTAATGCCGTCGCATACATACTGGGGATGCCATCACTGTCACCTTGTTGCATGAGGCGTCCATCACGAGTTTCCCAGATAGAAGGGGCGCGGAGTACCTCCGCTGAATCGATCACCTGCCATTGAGACGAATCGAGTACCTGTGCAAAATCTGTCTGAAAAACGGTAGATGCATTTGCCAGTTGCGCGGATTCTTCAGGTGCAGGTGGTATAACTGGATCGGCTTGCGGGATCGCTGTCGGCATTGGCAAAGGGGTAGGTAGAATGTCGTCGATTGTGGCAGGTCGTGCCTGTACCTCTGGATCGGCGCTACAGCCGATAAGTGTGAGTGTTGCTCCAAGAATCACTGCCCCACAGATACGTTGCAGAAGTGGTTGCATACTGGCCCCCATTGTAGTTCTGTGTTGTTTTGAGAGTGAGTTACGCTCCAGCTTTATGCTACGACGTCCTCATCATCAGCCAGATCGAATTTGTCATACTGTTACAGAGTAGTGTTGTATTATGTGTTGAAAATCCCACGCAAACACATCTTTGTAACAATTGCCCCCAGTTCCTCTATTCCTCCGACACTTCCTTCATTGCTTGCAAAGGTTAAATAAAAATATCTGTTACCCTACTTTATAGTGCAGCATAGCATATATTGTCAAGTTAAAAAGTACTGGTACAGACAAAATACACGCTACAAATATATGTAGCACATACCGTGCCACTCCTATTACCGATTGAACCAATAAGATGAAATGGTTTACATATCTTTCCTTCGCTCATAACCATCAGGGGAACTGTTGAAACCAGCGCAGACTCAACATTCCTCCAAATACAAAGAAGAACATCGCCAGTGCACTCATCAATACCGTTATCTCCGTACGTTCCTCGACCCAGCTAATTTGTGTTCCCAGATCTGTATAAATCCGCTCTAGTTCACTGGTTTCTGCTGCATAGAAATACTGTCCACCTGTTGCTTCCGCTACCCGCTCTAGTGTTATTTCATCCAATGCAACCGGGCGCCCATTGATAATCGGAACTGCACCGCGTTGGCCAATCCCAATTGTATAGACTGGTACGCCTTCCTCTGTGGCTAGAATAGCAGCAGCCTCTGGTGCAATCCCATGGGTTGATTGACCATCAGACAGGACAATTACAATACCTGGAGGACGTGTCCCATCCTCATTCGCTGGTATCTGAGCCAATTGATTGAGAGACAGCGCAATCCCATCACCGATAGCTGTTCCCCCAGACGGAAACATGTTATCAATAGCACGGAACACAACGGTGCGATCATGGCTTGGTGGGGCACTGACACTGGCACTCGCACTAAAGCTCACAATGCCGACTTGTGCACGCTCTGGCAAAGCATCGATAAAGGCTCGTGCAGCCTGTTGTGCAGCCGTCATCCGGTCTGGCTGAAGATCATCAGCCACCATTGAGCCTGAGACATCCATCGCCAACATCACCGTGGTTTGGTCACGTGGGACAGCAATAACCGCCATTGGTCGCGCCAGACTGGTAAGCAATGCCACCAACCCAAGCAAATAGAGTAGTGGTGGAATATGCCGACGAATACCTGGCCCGCGCCCCGCAACCTCTTTGAGCAGAGCAAGATTGGTAAAACGAACTGCATACGTGCGTCGTTTGCGTTGTGCAAGAATATAGAACAAACACAAAATCGGAATAATCAGCAAACCAATTAAGAGAAAGGGCCATTCAAACGTCATCGATATGTACCTCAATACCCATCGCTTCTACATGCAGTTATCCTATTCGGCACGTTGTTGCCCACGCATTGTCCGACGCTCACGCCGCGATCCGAGGAACCGCATCATGGTGGGCAGCAACTCTTGATCTGTACGAAGCAGAAGATAATCAACACCACAACTCATAATGCGTTTCCGTATCTGCTCTGTTTGCTCCTGGGCTGCCTGACGGAAACGTTCACGTAACTTCCGATCTCTTGTGTTTGCAACAAACTGACTCCCGGTTTCGGGGTCTTCCAATGTAACGAGTCCAATATCGGGTAAATCAGCCTCGCGAGGATCGTACAAACGAACTGCTACTGTTTCATGACGTTGGGCAATGCGCAACATAATCTTGTGCCAATTATCAGGAACCAGAAAATCCGACATAATAATGACTAGCGCCCGACGACGCACAACCGCATCAAATTGGGTTAGTGCTGCAGCAAGATCTGTAACACCACTGTGTTGAGTAGCTTGTTCTTCACGGATACGTGAAAGAATTTGCAAAATATGAGCACGTCCGTTCGTTGGTCGTACAAATGGAAGTGGTTGATCGGCAAATAATAATGCCCCAACTCGATTCCCATGGCGTCCGAGGAGTTGTCCAATCACCGCTGCAAATTCCAAGGCACGGTCGCGCTTTAGGCATTGCGCCGTCCCCCAATCGACCGATGCACTCATGTCGAGGACGAGCCACACATCAAGGGCTCTATCGACATAGGCTTCACGCACGTGTGGTTGGTCAGTGCGAGCAGTAATATTCCAATCGATATGTCGAATATCATCGCCCGGCTGATACTCACGGACCTCAGATAGCTCAATACCAGGTCCTCGAATCAATGAGCGCTCACTTCCGCCCAGATGTTGGGCCAGTGGACGTAACACAGTCCACTGGAGACGGCTGAGAAACGTAGCAGAAAGCTCTTGAGTGGCAGTGTATGATGCTGCTTCAGTTGTTGGCTCAGTTGCGCGTTTACGCCACCACATTGCGATCCCCTAGATCAATACGCGGAGCCGGGAAGCGTTCCAGTAAATCCCGAATGATGGCCTCTGGTGTAATGCCATTTGCAATACCCTCGTAGCTCAAGACTAAGCGATGGCGGAGAACATCGGGAACAAGATCAGCAATATCTTGTGGTAGCACATAGCGTCGTCCCCGAATGAATGCCAGTCCGCGTGCTCCAACCACCAGGCTAATTGATGCTCGGGGACTGGCACCAAACATAATGGCACTTGCTAAATGCCCCAGGCCATACTGAGCAGGTTTGCGTGTGACATTGACCAACATTGCAGCATAGGCAATAACACGCGGATCAACATAGACTTGGTCTGCCAATTGTTGCATGGCCAGCAAACGCTCTGGAGTAAGCAGCGTACGTAGCTTGATTGGCGGTCCGGTCACCCGACCAACAACCACAATTTCGTCTTCATAGCTGGGATAGTCAACCAGTACCTTAAAGAGAAAACGGTCCAACTGCGCTTCGGGTAAAGGATAGGTGCCATCTGACTCAATTGGATTTTGTGTTGCAAGGACCAGAAATGGTTCAGGTGTGGCAAAGGTGTCCTTACCAATAGTGACTTGGCGTTCCTGCATTGCTTCAAGTAGAGCTGATTGGACTTTCGCTGGAGCCCGGTTGATCTCATCAGCCAGCATTAGGTTGGCAAAAATGGGGCCAAGTTCGGTTGAAAACTCACCACTCTTGCCATTATAAATACGAGTACCAATCAAGTCTGCCGGGACAAGATCGGGTGTAAACTGTACCCGCCCAAAACTCCCACCAACTACCT
>JBCDFA010000316.1:0-9412 GCA_039178835.1 Chloroflexota bacterium | reverse complement strand
TTCAAACTTTTGTGATGGGTATATTACTCTATGGTTGGTTGTTGTCGCTGGGAGAGCACTGGCCAAGTATTGGGTTTGGTGTTGTTCTTGGCATCCCCGCTGCCTATTATGTCCGTCGTTATCTGTTCGTACATGCAACGCAGGCGGATACGCTCCACCGACATACCCGAGATGCAGGGAGAATCATTTTGGGAGGGATCATCCTGCTGTACATGCTTACCTTGGCATTGCAGTCTGAGATTCTGGCCATGATTGTTATGACTCTCCTCATAAGTTCGACGATTGGTGCTGTTTATGGGCTGTGGCATCTTAAGCGGGTATTGCCTCCGAGTCCCGTAGCCCCCAAGACAACTGTATCATCAGCCCACCCGCTCCGTGATGTGGTACCACTGGCCGAAACAGCACTTCAAGGAGCGATAGACGATCCGCCAGCACATACTACGGTCAAAGGGCGGATTGCCGAGGTGGTTGGTTCGGTAGCGATTACAGGATGGGTGGCCAGCACGGATGCGACGGTCGCGATTGAGCAGATCGAGGTGTGGATTGATGGAGTATGGTGCGGTTTAGCTACCACGGATGATGTGCGTTGGAGGTTCACATGGCAGTGGGACACGGCTGGTGAGCGGCCTGGTATTCATACGGTGGTGGTGCGGGTGGTGCTCTCGACGGGCCAAACCGTGGTATTGCCCTCGGCGCGGTACCCTAAGCACGCCCATGTGTTGGTCCAGACAGGCAGTGTTCCTGCGACACCTGCTCCTAAGCGGCGGAGGTGACATAGATAACACCCCATTGCTCATGTGTGGCGATGGGGTGTGCTAACTATGGAACGCTTTTTCTGGCTACACTGCTATCGAGCTAATCTCGTGTGGTGCTGTTGAGCGTGCGTGCAGCAGCGTTGCCACTACAAATGCTCCCGTCACGACGATAAGCCCTCCGAGCACAGTCAATGTCAGCACGTCGGGTGCGATCAACGATTGCCCACGCAATGCCTGCCAGGTCACGAGCGCCACTAAGCCCAGGTATGCTACAAACGAGCCCCATACCAGCGTCATGCGGTGGCGGCTGGTCAGGCGATTGCCGGGCTGCTGTGAGCGCCGCAGTAGATACCAGCCGACGAATGCCAGCACCTGCAAGCCGTGAATCCCCACAAAGTGAGCAATTCGCAGATCGCCGTGGTTCGTGCTCCAGCCCAGCAGCGCCAGACCCTCCCCGCCATCCGGTGCGCCGACGGTATGACCACCAATGCGGGTTGGTTGTTGTCCTGCGGCGATAACCGCCTGCTGCTCTGGTTGTGGTATTGTCATCAAATACCCCAGACCAAAGCCCACCAGCATCAGTACCATACCGAGCCGCAGACTCCATGCAAACGACGCATCGGTCAGCTTTTGCATTGCCAGTACACCAAAGCCCACAAAACTGATGACATAGAAAAGTGTGATGGTGAAGCTCATAAAACTCCAGAGGGCTGTGTTGAGTGGTGTCGAGATGTTAAAATGCATCGCTTCGGCACGGGCTCCCTGAAAGAGAATCGTTACCATCTCTATAAACAAAATAACCGCAATCGCGTTGAGCACAAAGCCCATCAAGCGCTTTCGGGCTGTGACATAACTAAACATCCATAACATCGTTGGTGCATAGATGAGCAACGAAAGCGAGAACTTGGTGAGTTTGGCCCAGGTGGATTGTCCTAAAACGAGACGTGGATCGATGGCCATACCAATCAGGCCAATGGCAAGAAAGACAAAGTTGGAGAGAAAGAACAGGGTCATAGCTTTGTTTGTATTCCAGAAGAAGTGCCACAACGATGGGAGATCGGGCGATGGTGTATGGCCTTGGGTTGGTGTAACAGATGTATGCATCAGTATCCTCATAGGTGGTTGGAGCGTTCAGTGTGTTTGACGCTGGTGTTTTGTGTTAGTTGCGTTGTGCTCGTACAAGATAGATGGTGCGGACGATCAGATAAGCGACAAATCCAACAGGCCCAAGCATAAAGGTGAAAAAGAGAATTGGGGCCATTAGAAAGGCATTGATGCCATACTCGCGGCTTTCGATGTAGGCCCAGCGGCCAACGAAGAGATCGAAGGCCAGAAAGTGTACCCAGCCAACGACGGTCCCAAAAGGCGTGTTGAGCAGCGCGGTCACCTGGGCCAAACTACCGAACTCACCCATGATATTGCTAGCTTCTGGTAGCACCAGCACGACATATATCAGGGATGGGCCGATAATGATCCACGGCGACTGAATGATGCGCCTGGTCCAGCGCCAGTATGGCAAAAAGATCATCAGGAGCCAGAAGGGCATGACGAACGTGCTGCCGAGTGAGAAGAGCGTTTCATATGAGAGAAGTGGTTCCATAGCTGTTTTGCCGATTGTTTATTTCATACACAGGATTACTCATGCACACCATAACACAGCCTATGCCCTATGTTATTGCTACAAAACACTATTGTGAAAAGTCGTTTGATATAATGTGGTTCTATGTCAAAAGAACTAGAGTCGGGAGGAGTATGTTGTGTTGCACTTTGACCTCCGGACAGCAACGGGCGTCGCTCAGATTGACCAAACGATGATGTGTTTGGTGGACCTGATGGATTTGGTTTTCCCTGATCGAGTCCGTGGATATTATCTCGAAGGCAGTTATGTTGATGGATCTGCCAATACGTTGAGCGACCTCGATATAGTCGTTGTGTTCAAACATGCTCTGAGTGAAGCAGAGTCGCAGACCTTCAAGCGGCTTCTGGGAGCCTGCAAGCAGATCAGTTCGTGTGCACTGGATATTGCGGTATTGGGTGAGGATGCGCTTTTTGCTGTAGATACAGCAGACTTTCGCGACGATGCGCTTCTTGTGCTTACTGCAACAACACTCAAGTTTGCCAGTCAGCCGGTGCATGGCGACGATGTCCGCGCACATATTCCACAGGTTCCACTCGATACGTACACCCGAGTGCTCATGCATTTCCCGGCGCTGGTCATGGCTGGGCCACGTGGGCATCCTCAAATCCTCCCTTTTCCGATTGAATCCCCTGATCCAACTGACCAGTTTCTTGGTTACACTGGCCGTCGATTACGAGGTCGTGATGGTCGAGTCTATCCGAGTACCAAGCGGATTGTGCACTCGACAGCGTTTATTGCCTCGGCGTTGCTGGCCTATCACGTTGGTCAGTACAGCCCGACCAAGCGACAGGCGATGACGTCGTATGAACAGCATTTTGATGATAAGTGGGCACCATTTCTGAGGGAAGTGCATGAGCATTGCTATGTACGGTAGGGATATCGTGTTCCAGAAGACCCTGCTGATCTGGCACATTTGCGAATATTAGCTGAACAATGCATGGCTTTTGAAAACTATTTTCTGGGTGTGTACCGCACGTATCTGCTGGAGGAGTTACAACATGCCAATACACATGTACAGTTGATTGCGGCCCAGTGTTCAGGGCGCGTCTGCTACAACGATGATGTAGTTATTGCTGCGCTGGAGCAGGCCAGTTCGCATGATGATGCTGCTATCCGTGAGGCAGCCGTAGCAACCCTTCAGTTGTATAAGGGAGATTAATAGCGTTTGTAGCACATATTTAGCCTCATATCGTGTCGCTGGGGCGGCCCCCTGTGGTCGCCCCAAATCGATGCCGCCTGCGACAGGCTCAGGCGTCGCGGGGGTAACTAGAGGCAAGCCACTGAGGCGGGGTGTGGGGCGTGTTTGGGCAGAGATACCCCTCCCGTAGCGGCGGCTTGGAGCCGCCAGATAATACCAGTAAGTTTGTGGATGCGGCCCCTTGTCCCTCTGCTTTTAACAGGCTCAGGCGACGAAGGAGGGAAAGTTGACTACTATTTGTGCAACATCCAGAAGTACAGGGCCATGCGTTTGTAATTGTATAACGTGTGCGAAATAGAAAGAAATAGAGGGTATATACAATGGCTAATGTAACCGACCACTACGAAAACCTGCTGGCCGATCATTATTCATGGATACACGGAGAACTAGAGCCTAAAGTGGAGGAGAATAAACAATTTTTTACAGCATATTCGTTGCTTCCGCGTTCATCAAAGATATGTATAGATCTTGGTGCTGGTCCTGGCTTTCAAGCGCTCGCGCTCGCACAACTGGGGTATTCTGTAACGGCAGTTGATACAAGTCAAAAGTTGTTGGGTGAATTAACGGCGAATGCTGCAAATCTGGCGATTACGACGAAGTTACAAGACATGAGTGATTTTGTGGCTGATAACGCAACGCCGGCAGAATTGTATATATGCATGGGTGATACGCTTACTCATCTCCCATCGTTCGCTCAGGTCAAAAAACTTATCAAGGATGTATACACCTCACTGGAAAAAGGTGGTACATTTGTATTGACATTCCGCGACCTGGTTTCCGAGTTAGCAGAATTGGATCGTTTTATTCCCGTTCGGAGCGATCATAGCAGTATCTTTACCTGTTTTCTTGAGTATGAGCCTGAGACGGTAAAAGTCCATGACCTTATCTATATCAAAACGGAAGATGGGTGGGATTTAAAGAAAAGCTTTTACAGAAAACTGCGAATATCACATCAATGGGTTACTGATATGCTTCTTCAAGCAGGATTTATATTAGATATATCAACAGTATACAAAGGACTGGTTACTATTATTGCAAGTAAATAGTTTTCAACAATTATGCCGTACAGTTAGCTTTCCTGTATATGTTTTCCTGTCCAACTCGATCTTTGGCAGTGTGTTGGCCCTCTGTATCCTTGAAAGAGGCTTCATATGACCTTTCCTGAGCAGTACTTTCGACGAATGGATGAAAGCAATGATGACATATTCTACGAAATGCCACGCCTTGTTGTACATATCGATGATGCGGCGATTGCAGCGACAACCGATCTCTATCGTGCGTATCTGCCATCTGATGGCGACATCCTCGATCTGATGAGTAGCTGGCGCAGTCACCTCCCTGAGGAAGCAACGTATCGCTCTGTTACCGGGTTGGGGATGAATGCGGTTGAAATGCAAGAGAATCCGCAATTGACCAATGTTGTTGTACATAACCTTAACAAAAACCCACACATGTCCTTCCCCGATCAAGCATTCGATGCATGTGTTCTTGCCGTATCGGTCCAATATCTTATTCATCCTATCGAGGTGTTTAGAGAGATTAGGCGTGTGTTGCGCCCCGGAGCACCCTTTGTTACGATCTTCTCAAATCGTATGTTTCCCACCAAGGCCGTCGCGATCTGGCAGGCGCTCGATGACGAAGGCCATCTACAACTCGTCGAAGCGTATTACCGGGCAGCCAATTGTTTTGATGAAGTAGAAATCATTGATTGTGGTCCTGAAAAAGGCGATCCCCTCTACGCCGTGGTAGGTTGTGCAAGACAACCATAATATCAACTCCTGTGGTACAATCTCTACCGGATTTTAATTGACTACTACTTGTAGGGTTTATGCAACCTGGATCAGCAAACAGGTCGTTTGGCACCACACTCTACTATCTTGCATGGCGTCACGGTATGGTGGTGCTGGGTTATATCATTATCACCTTGTTGTTTACCTACCCAACGATTATGCATCTGAGTGATGCTATTGGTGGGCAGCAGGACGCGCTCGAAAACTACTGGAATCTATGGTGGACGCATCGTGCGGTCATAGAGCAGGGCCAAAACCCCTTCGAGACCAACGCGATGCATCACCCCTTTGGTATTCCGCTCTATTTTCACACCTACAACATCCTCAATGGACTGTTATCGTTGCCGTTGCAAATGTGTTGTGGTACTGCCGTCGCCTACAACCTGCTCAACATGTTTGCCTTTGTAATGGCTGGTTTAGGTGCCTATGCGCTGGTGTACTATCTCACTCAGCGTCGCACAGCAGCATTTATCGCTGGCCTGATCTACGCCTTCAGCCCCTACATGGCTTTCCATCTCGACGTTGGGCAGCCGTTTATGTTGTCGCTACAGTGGATGCCGTTCTACCTGCTGGCACTGCTCAAGGGGCTGCGCGACGATTGGCGATTCCTGTTACTGGCCTCGGGAGCCTTGCTGCTGATCGGCCTCACCGATTGGCATTATCTCTCTTACTCGGTCACCATAACTGGTCTGCTCTGGCTCTATGAAGCATCTCGACTACGCCAGCCCAAGACTATCGGTCTAATTACCGGCAAACTGGCTTTGGTCGGCGGCCTCTTTGCTTTGCTTATTGCCCCGGTGCTCTGGCCGATGTTGAGCGAACTGGCGGGCGATCCCTACGCCAGACGGCCCATCGAGCACAGCGTGGTGCACTCAACCGACCCGCTGGCCTTCTTCCTGCCAAGCATCTTCCATCCGCTCTGGGGTGGTTGGGCGAGTGAGATTTTCTACGAACAACTCATCCGTAGTTTTATCATTGGTGGGATTGCAACATTGGGATATGTGGCACTGGCACTCGCGTTGTGTGGCGTCGTGTGCGATTGGCGCCGGAGTGCGTTGTTTGTGTTACTGTTCGTTGTGTTTGTGATTCTGTCGTTAGGGCCATATTGGCAATTCAACGGTGTCAATAGTTTTGATACAGACCGCCCGATCCCTTTGCCATACCTCCTCTTTCGAGAATTGCCGTTTATGGATATCCCGCGTATCCCGAGTCGCTTCATTGCCGTGGTGATGTTGGCATTGGCGGTGTTGGCCGGTATCGGGGTCGCGTGGTTGTGGGGACAACCCTGGATGCAGCGGCGCTCCCCATTTGTGCAGAACATGTTGCTCGTGGGGTTAGCTGCGCTAGTACTGTTTGAGTACTGGCCACGTCCTTTCCGTATGACTCCGGTTGGCCCAGAGCATGTTTCGGCATTTTATCAACAGCTTGGCACTGAGCCCGATGACTATGCGATTATCGATGTGCCGCATCTCTGGAAGCCTTCGATGTTCTATCAGACTCACCACGAGAAGCCAACGGTTGGTGGTCGCATCTCGCGGGTGCGCCTCCATCCCTGGTGGGATGGGCGTTTCTTCGGTCCGTTGTTGCGGTCGCGGGAGGCTGAGCCAGAGATTGGCGTTGATAACAGCCGGGAGGCGTGGCGCTCGGCGCTGGCCTGTCAGAATGTGCGCTATGTGACGTTCTACAAGGAAGGCATTACCCAGGATGATCGCGAGGGAATCGAGACCCTCCGTGAGCAGTTGTTTGCTGACATAGAGCCTCTATATGAAGACGAAACACTCTGGGCGTATGGGCCGCTGCAACAGACCACCTCTGAGCCGTACTGGACGCCCGACCCGGATGAGTGGTACGAGGCAGAAACGAATGAACAAGGAACTGTTTTTCGCTGGATCGAGGGCGATACCGGCTCTTTGCTGGCGTATCCTTGTGGCCCCAACAATGTGCTGTTGAGCCTCAACCTCGTCAGTTTCGCTCAGAGTCGCACGCTAGATGTTCGGCTGAATGGTGAATTAGTAGCACAACACACACTCGAAGAGGATCTATTGACACCTATCGAAGTGCCGCTGGAACTGGCTGATGGTGAGAACCATATCGAGTTGCACAGTGCAGAGCCAGCCACCTCGCCTGAATCGCTTGGTTTCGTCGGTGACACACGGATGTTGAGTTTTATGGTGTCGCAGGTTGCACTCGTGCCACGGTGATGTTGCTCCGTGGGATTAAAGCCCCAGGCGAAGGGTAAGATAGGGTAGGCGCGGTTTGCAACCGTGCTCAGGTTGTACAAACGAGTTACTCAGGTGAGGCATAAGGTGTGGTGAATTGATGACGGCGGCTCCAAGCCGCCGCTACGGTATATCGAGGTATACACGTTGATGTTTTGGTAGGCGTGGTTTGGAACCGCGCTCACGTGGTGCAGGTGAGGCGCCCATGTGCTGCGATATTTTGGTAGGCGCGGTTTGCAACCGCGCTGGTGAGGAATGGATGACGGCGGCGGCAAGCCGCCACTACGGCTGGGTGAAGGGGAGGTGTGGTTTGCAACCGCGCTCACAGTCAGAAATCTTTTTATCTTCCAACATTAGTCAGTCAATGGTCGAAATTCAAGGGAGTGGATCAGGTCACGTGAGATCAGAATCGCCTGACCATTCTTGAATTCTTTCTTCTCGTTTGCCAGGAAGAAGACAGTTACGTCATTAAAAGCAGCGATAAAATACATAGGCTTATCGTGCTTGAAGGTATAGAAATACACATCTGGTGTCATTGTTATGGGCACAATCGATTTGGTAAACCATTTGTCTTTCCAGGAGATAGGAGTTGTACTTGATTGCGTAGTGATAGGCTTATAATCCCCTAATGAGTTAAGCGGTTGACGCAAGGTCATAGACTCGACGTTGCTTAACCTCTCCTCTGATAGAGCGAATTTTGCGGTGAATCTGCCAATAAGAGTTGGAACAAGTAAGATTATTATAAATCCTAAAATAATAGAAATCTCATATAGCAAGGCAGTGACTATACTCCCAGGAAATGTGTTTATACTATCAAGTATTTCAGGAGTTTGTACTGGATCAGGAGATGTTACTATTAAGATTACACCAACTAATTGTAGTATCCAAATAACATAATACAGTATACGTTTGCGAAGAAAAAGAATAAATACTCCACCATAAAGAGAAAAAATGTATATTAGTACCCCTGCTTGTATTATGAATTGTGGTGGAACTATAAACTGTTCAATCAAGATACCCAGAAACACCCCCAGAAGAACAGGCGATACAAAATATACGAATGCCTGGAGTATTATTGTTAATAATTCACGAGTACTTCGAAGCATTATGTCTATAATTGTGAAAAGTGCAGTTGGAAACAGCGTTACAATGTCTGTAATGCCAAGACCAAGACGGCTTAGAGAAAATCCGCTTATACCCCCTGTAAATCGTGTTAAATATCCTCCATATACTGAATAGGCGGCAAAATAAGCAGCCACAGTTACTAAAAAGATGCGGCCAACTGCATCACTAGTTAGTTGGCGCAATATGTTCCATATTGTTTGAAAGCCGAATGTATTGATGAAAGGCGCAATAAGTTCTTGCATGTGATTTGGTCTACTCAACTCAAAAAGAACTAACGTTCTGTAGTGCTATAGCATTGTAACACTTCCATGAAGTACGTCAAGAATAAGTTGCTATTACAGAAGAGATTATGGCGACTGCAAGCCGCCGCTATAATATGCCTTTTTGTAGGGTCGGTTTGCAACCGCGCTCAGGCGGTATGGATGAGGTGCCCAAGCAAAGTATAAGGTGTGGTGAATTGATGACAGCGGCTACAAGCCACTGCTACGATGGGGTGAGGCAGCCAGGTGGTGGATGTCGTCGTAGGCACGGTTTGGAACCGCGCTATAATTTTGTTCTACACCATTGAACGTAGTCGCTCTAACTGCTCATGCAGAAGCCGCGCATCCTTTTTGTACTCCAGCGTGAGTGCTTTGGGACTCGTTTGGCGCAACACCTTTTGAAGCAACGCATAATCCTCCTCTCGT
>JBCDFA010000315.1:0-9412 GCA_039178835.1 Chloroflexota bacterium | reverse complement strand
TTAACAAACAAAGGATACAAGTGATACTATACTGTGTTGATTGAAAGAGGCAGCATTGAACAGTAAGATAAAGTATAGCATGAACATCGGTAAGCAACAGTAGAGGGTGCGCACGAAAGATGCATTCGTGCGCACCGCTGGATTAGCCAAAACCAATAAAAGCAATGACTCCGCCGAGTGTTGCGTAGAGTAGACACGCTGGCAAGGTCCCACGTAATACGGCCCCTTCTTCACCACGCAACCCTACTGTTGCACCTCCTGCAATAATATTGTGGGGACAGATAATATTGCCCACCGCTGCACCAAAACCTTGTAACCCGACTGTGCTTACGACAGATAGTTCTAGATTCTGAGCAGTCGAAAGTTGGAGATCGGTGAAGAGAATATTTGACGCCGTTGCAGAACCAGTGACAAATGTTCCTAACATTCCGACAAAAGGTGCAAACAGCGGCCAAAAGGGCCCCGCGGTATCTGCTGCTGTCTGTGCAAGAATGTCGATCATTCCCGCGTAGACCATAATCCGTGCCAACCCGAGCATCGCAATGAGCGCAACAGTAACACCACCAATCTGGCCAAGTGCTGCGACCACTGCTTCTCGCAATAATGTCAATGATGTGCGTTGACAAAGTGCGCCAAGCAGAAATGAGAGAAACAGTAATGTCCCTGGCTGGTACAGGGGCTGAAATGACACACTAAAGGTATCGAAAAGGGCATAGCGCCAAACAATACCAGACAGCAGTTCTTGCAATGGCGGAATCAAACGAGTTATCAAAACCAGCAGCACGAGAATGAGGTAGGGTGATGCTGCAGCCAAAAGACCCATACGAGGCGTTGCATCATCTGAAACTGGTGTGACTGGTTTTTCAATTCCTCCTACACGTGATTGGACCAGACCAAACACCGTCACGAAACCCAGCCCACCAACAAACGCACCGCCGAGTGTTGGCAATTCGGGGCCAATAAATTGGGCAATCAGAAAGAACGGAACCAGAAAAAAGACGGCTGCGAGGGCTGTCCATCCCCATATAGAACGTCCACCATTTCCCTTTCCTTGATCCTTCAACTCGCGTGAGACGACCAACATCGCGCTGCCCAGCATGATCCACCCAAGCAATGTGTGATACAAACCTGTTGACTGGGCTATAGCAGCGCCGCTCAGACCAGTTGTCTCAATCTGGGGAATAACAGGTGTCCCAACAGCACCAAAAGAAACACCAACAGAATGCCCGATCAACACAATTGTCACGGCTGCCACAGGGCCAAACCCAACACTCACGAGAAAAGGGGCCGCAAGCGCAATACTTGTGCCAAAGCCTGCGGCCCCTTCAATAAACAACGCAAAAAACCATGCGACCAATAAGGCAATAATACGTGGATCATCGGATAAGCGCCCCATCGCCGAACGGAGGGTGTCGATGGCGCCACTCCGCAACTGGAGTTGGTGTAAACAAAGCGCCGGAATAATAATCCACAGTATGGTCGCCGCAGTAATGACCGCCTCAGAAAGTGCACCGACTGTCGCAAACACACTACCAATTTCGCTATAGGTACGCTGGCCATACCCAAAAGCGAGCCATGCTAAAAACAGCGCAACAACCAGCCCAACTGCGCCGGCCTTGGCGGCTGGCCAACGTGCACCAAGCATCAGCACCAGAATGGTGAGAATGGGCAGCGCTGCCAAGCCCGTAAGAAGTACGTTGTTCATTGTGTGCTACTTCGCCAAATGTTTTGTGGAGACTAGATTCGGTAGTGGTTCATCTTGCTCAAACGAGGTAATATTCGCAACCGTAGTCGATGCAATACGTTCCAACGCTTCGCGCGTAAAAAAAGCTTGATGCCCAGTAATGAGTACATTTGGAAATGTCAATAACCGTGCAAAGGTATCATCCTGCAACACGTTATTTGACAGGTTTTCAAAAAAGAGATCCTGTTCTTCTTCATACACATCCAAACCGAGATAGCCGATGTGCCCATCTTTGAGTGCAATAATCACTTCTGCTGTGTCAAGTAGGGCACCGCGGCTAGTGTTGATGAGCATGACACCTGGTTTCATTTGTTGAATGGTTTCTGCATTGATCATGTGATATGTCTCAGGCATCAATGGACAGTGGAGTGTCACAATATCTGATTGAGACAACAATTCGTTAAGTGACACATACCGAACGTCGAACTCATCACATGCTGGGTTGGGCATAGGATCATAGGCAAGCACCTCACAACCAATACCTCGCATGACTCGTGCAACATTGACACCAATCTGACCAGTGCCCACAACCCCAACCGTTCGGCCATAGACGTCGAAGCCTAACAATCCATCCAGTGAAAAATTACCCTCCCGTATACGTGTATACGCTCGATGAAACTGACGATTGAGCGAAAGAATCATGCCAAGGGTGTGTTCGGCGACGGCATATGGAGAATACGCCGGTACGCGTACAATGGTAAGCTGATGCTGCTCAGCTGCCATCAAATCGATATTGTTGAAGCCCGCACAGCGAAGTGCGATCAGTTGTGTGCCTTGGTGTGCAAGTGCTTCGATCACCTCTGCATCTAGTTGATCATTGACAAAGACACATACTGCCGGAAAATCAGCGGCCAAGACAATAGTGTCTAATGTCAGGCGTGGTTCAAAGAAGACAAACTCATGATTATATGATGTGTTTGCTGCTTGCAAAAATTGTTGATCGTAAGGTTTGGTACTGAATACGGCTACTTTCATAAAACGTCCTCAAATATGTTCAAGTAAATCGTAAATCGACCTGCACATTATAGTATATACGACTCAAGATGGTAGGAGACTCTTTCCTGATATATACGTGAAATTTTTCACCCAGTCAGCATACAGCTTGTACCAGAGCAGCCATCAGCTTTATCAGTCTCCGTACTAGGCATTATAAAATCCATACTATAGAAACCAGATTTTCTTGTGTATGCATGTTTGTATGCATCCTTGTATGCATAAAGACCTTCTCCTCTGGCACAAAATTTTGTATGCTCTTTCTTGCTGATTACCCGGGACCTTCAGCAACACATACAACATCATCGACAATGACAACAAGGAGAGAGTTTTCATGCACAAGAATATAATAATCTGGGTTGCGCTCACCCTCATGATCAGATTCGTTACAACTTTTGTCCCGACTGCCCCCGCATCCGCCGCTGAAACAAATGCACGGCTTGCGAGCAGGGCGACCATCTGTAAAGGGCAATCGATTCCTTCTGGCTATGTGATTACATCCGAAACACGCACGTCACGGTGTCCCTCCATCTCGATTGAAGACAATGCGTGGGTTATTGAAACACCTGGTTCACGTGAAGTTGTGTGTAAGGGATCACCCATTCCTTCGGGCTATGTCATCACTGAAGAACGACGTCAATATCGTTGCCCATCCATCTCCATTGAAGATAACGCCTGGCTCATCAAACGTCTATAAATGTACATTTTTATGCAACGTTGACTTGGGATGCGGCACCACGTGCCGTATCCTCCCATCAAGAAAAGACATCAAACTTATATTTTTTGTGATATTCACTCAAAAAGGACTTGTTATGTCAACTTTCAATAAACAACGCCGCCGCTTTATCAAAACTGGCGCAGCCGGAGCTGCCTCACTAGCAGGATGGCACCTGCTGACAGACTCGAACACCATACTTGAGGCGAGCGTATCAGATACTATTCTTTACCCAACCGCTTCAACCCTCGATTGGCGTTATCCTGGCTTTATCAAATCTGGTACGCTCTTATTAAATTCCAGTCAGCAGCTTGAGATTCAGGCTCGATTTACGTATCAGGGTGTAGTGTCTGATTTGGCGCCAAATGAACATGTCGGTGCTATCTATTGTCAGGGGCGCGATAGCATACGTCCAGAGTTGCGTAACTCAAAGGCGGAACAGGGGTTTTTTACAGCAGCTGGTGGGATTTACACGTTTAACGTTGGATTAGGGCTTGAGTTGTGGGATTATCCAGGACGTGCTTACGTTTGGAGTCAGGGTATTGCGGCGCAAGGCGGTAAACGTATTATTGGTGCCAGTTCTAGCAACGCCAATTTACCCATTCGCGTGATTCGTCCTGGTATTGATCCGGCACCAGGATCACGCGACTCCTACATTACTACATACTCACAAACGAACTTCTTTGAGCCTGGTGAGTCATTCTGGGTGCGTACCACCCTGCGGAGTCGCCCTGACGTTGGGGCAAACTGGGTCGAACTCTATGCTGATGTCTATCGGGGAACCAGTGTAGTACAACACGGACGGGTCTTTTTCCCATACTCAGACTACTTCCAAAGCTCACAATCCCTCGAAGGGTGCGTTTTCCGCACAGACGGAGACAGTACCAAACCCAATGATAGATTTCTTTTCTATGCTTTTGATCGTATCTAAATGACACATAAAGTGAGATAAGAAAAGATAGAGAGTCGGAGTGGTGTATTTGAAAGCATATCTTTGCAATAATACTACATAGTGAAATAGATCAACAGTCAAGATGCTCTCTTATTAAGCGAATCATCCTGACTGTTGTTACATCGTCACATAATTATTTTTTAACAGTATTTGTCTGAGCCAAAAATGCAGAAATCTACAAGGACACCTCAGTGAGTGTATCAAAATCTGGAATCAACTGGCGTATATCACTGGAAAATTTTTCGATATTGCCATCTAATAAGCCATAACCACATTCACCACGTGTATTGGGTCTAGCCCCATATGCCCGGAACAACTTCTTATTGCCATCTGAATAGACCACCGTTTCTCTGGTTCCGCCTTCACAATCGTTTTCTCTAAATAGAAAAGATAAAGGCGCATATCGAATACGATTATCTACTAAAGACTGTCCAATTGCACGAAACTGCTGTTCGGTAATGATATAGCGTTCCTCAGCCAGGATGTCACCATAACTGTCCACGACAATAGTAGCCTCTTGTGGTGTCGCAATAATCGTATAACTCCGATGGTACTCAGGAGGTACAGATGAATCCCTAAAACGATACTCAATCCTTTGTAGTGACATTGGATCAGGTGGCAGGGGCCACCCAATGAACAAAGCAAGGACTGCTATTATGACTGGAATAAGAATGACAATAATGATCGCACGAAAACGTCGCACATACTTCATGGAATTCGCCTCCCAATAATTGACCTTTCTTACAGGTACGACCTTCTTCTCTAAAAGTTCCATAGATTGAGGCAACGTTCCCAACATCATTTATTCGATATAGGCAATCTCTACGCTCCGTTGACCACTTGGTAGTGTTGGTGCCTCAGTAATTATTGGCTTTTCTTCACCTGCTTCAACAATCCGATCAAGTAACTGTTCGCGTAGTTTCTGAGCAATTTCACGAAAAGCAGAAATGCCTACAAGGTTTGTGAGTTCATAGGGATCAGCCATCAAATCATACAAAAACGTTTCAGTGTAGTGTGATGATGAAGGGTCTGACCAACCATTACCGTCAGGGGCTTCGACACTATATTTCCAGCGCTTAGTCCGAAGTGCCCGACCTACCTGGGTCTCACTTATCTGAAGAAACATAGTATCAGGCCATGGTTCCCGTTGGTTTCGTAGCAGTGGCATTATTGAACGTCCTTGCATCACAGACGGCACCGCAATACCAGCAGCATCCAACAGGGTTGGTGGTAGATCGATCAGACTGATCAACTCATGAAGCTCACCGCCTCCATCGAACTCGGCACCACATAATGCTGTTGGCACACGGATTGAGCTTTCGTGACAACTTCGTTTATATTCGCTGTTGCGTGTCTTGAAATGGCACCCATGGTCAGATGTAAAAAGTACGATAGTGTTATCACGCAACCCGAGGCTTTGCAACGCATCAAGTAAACGACCAAAAGCCTCGTCTACACGCTTGACCATACCATAGTAGCCGCCAACCTGTGCCTGAGATGAGCCACCAAGTGTTGCCAAGTCGGGAGGAAGCCAACGCCCAGTGTAGCGCTCTGCATAGCCTTCCGGAGCTGGATAGTCATCCCGGTGATTCTGATGATGCGGCTCAAGGAACGACATGAAGAGGAAAAAAGGGTGTTTCTGATGCGTATCAATGTAACGAATAGCTGCATCAGTTAACGCATCAGCGCGATAACCAGGAAGGTGTACTGAACGACAGTCGTTATCATACACCTCTGTGTAGTACGCATCTGATGTAAATTCCAAAAGGTTCGTAGCAAGCCAATACTCATAGCCACCACGCTCCACTTCAGGGACGGGATCAGTATTGGCAAGATGCCACTTCCCGATGTATCCGGTCGTGTATCCGGCATCTCGAAAATAATGTGCTAGTGTATGGACATCCTGAGGTAGCGGAATAGCATTTCGAAAACAGCCGGTTGTTGTGCCATAGATGCCAGTTTGCATTGATGAGCGTGCTGGGCCACACACTGGCTGACACGTAAATGAATGTGCGAGATGTGTTCCCCTTTTTGCAACACGGTCGAAGTTAGGTGTTAGTTCAAGTGGGTTACCATGCACACCGGTGGTATCCCAGCGCTGCTGATCGGTAAAAAAGACAATCACATTGGGCGGTTGACTCGTCTGCGTGGACATACATTTTCCTTCTAACAATGAATCCAAGATGCATCATGGTAATGCAAAAACAGATGCAAACACTCAAAACACATAGAAAAGTACATCCTTACTTATCTCTTGACATGAGCAAGAAAAACTGTTATTCTAAAATTACGTTATTACAGAACATTGATTTTACAAGATAAAAGAATAGTGAGGAGCTTACTATGAAATTGCAAACACTCTTTGGTCTCATCATCACCTTTGTCCTACTCATAACGAGCATTGGTGTGCCTGCATCAAGCAGTGCTGCTAATATTGACAACAGCATATCACCAATAGAATTAGAGCCACGGGACCCTGCCGATACTGTACTACGCTATTTGCAAAAACAAGCGGACAACATCGCACTTGTCAGCTACACAGCCGACGCTGAGGGAAACATCTCCACTGATGCGCCTGTTGTCAAGCACAACGCGAATGAACCAATGCCGCTAGCATCAACCATCAAAACTGTGGTATTGGCAGCGTATGCCCAACAGGTCGAGCAGGGTATACTGAACCCCAACGAAATGATCCCCGTATCCGAGTGGGAAAAATACTATCTTCCCTCGACTGATGGGTTTGCTCACTTTAGCGCACTCGATAGCCTTGGTATTCCATATGACGAGTTAGGTTTTGCACTGGACCAATCTGTAGAAGTCCCACTGGATGCACTCGTAACAGCCATGATTGTACAGAGCGACAATGCTGCAACGGATTACTTGCTGCAACGGATTGGCTCTGATGCGGTACAGGAAATTATTGACCAGGCTGGATTAGAACAGCAAGAAATACCAGTTTCATTTCTGGGTTTGTTTCTTTCATGGTTCAATCACGAAAGTCCTGAACAGAATCTGGACAAGGTTGAGCGCTTGGCAGCGCTGAGTGATGAGGAGTACCGCAGGCTGATGAGTGATCTGGAAGATCAGTATATCAATGATGTTGCGTGGCGCGAAGCTACCATCTCCTTTTTGCGCAACCTGTCATCTGTTAACTATCCATTCTTCGTTTCCGCAGGTGAGCAACTCACGCCACAAGGAACTGCCAATGAATACGCCAAAATCATGGCTGGCGTTGTCTCGGGAACTTTTATTTCACCCGAAGTGTCCGCAAGAATGCGTGGACACCTTGAGTGGCCAATGCAATTTCCTGCTATTCAAGAACGTTTTGCAGCCTATGGTGTGAAAGGTGGTAGCTTCCAGGGTTTGATAACATACCCACTCTATGCTGTACCAAAGAATGGCGATTATGCTGGGCAATCGCGTATCGTGGTATTGTTTATGACCAATATGCCACAAAATGCATTCACCAGCTTTAGTCAAACAGCTATATTTGAAGCGTTTGAACTGCGTATAGCAACCGATGCCAGATTTGCCGCACACGTACAGCAAGCTTTTGAGTAAGAGTCAGGCATTTGAATTGGACTATGGCAGCGGGATGTGTCTCCCGCTGCTACCCCATGGTAGAGAACAAGAGAATAGTCGAGATGGTGCTATACTTTCCAGCAGCGCATATTACAGGAGCACCAGCATGAGTTCATCCGAAGACCGTCTGACAGAAGTTGAGCAACAGATTTCGAGTTTATTGCAGCGTATCGAAGCACTAGAGCAATACGCCTCTACTACAGTACCACCACCGCAACCCGCGTTCCAGATAGATCCTACCATTATTGAACAGATGCGTAATCGCGAGGGGCCTCCGTATGAGGAAGAAAACACACGCGGTGCAGTAACCTATGCTGGTGCACTACACACACATGGGGCTCAGTACGAGTGGCAGGTTGAGCGTCCAGCACCGGGGTTGCTACAACTTGAACCAGAATCACTCGCCCAAGTACTAGCAGCTCTTGGAAGCCCACAACGACTTTTGCTGGTACGTGCATTGCTCAGGGGCCCGCATAACAGACAACAACTACAGGAAGAGCTTGGTATCACGTCGGCGGGACAACTATACCATCATCTCAAAGAGCTTCTGGCAGCAGGCATCATTGAGCAGCGTGGCCGCAACGACTACCGCTTAGAGCCTCGGAAAGCAATACCATTCCTTACGCTGCTTGCCGTCGCTCTTGATCTGACCAATCTTAAATAAATTATGGGCAATACAAATAGTCTCCAGCCTCCAACCTCTAGTCTCTCATTGCTAAGCACATTCGACCGCAAGAAACCGATAGCGTGATACAAGCCGCCACGTTATACTTTGTGAGTTGTTCATAGAAATACAGGAAGGGCCACTTTGATGGATGAAGCACGCTACTGGCAGGCGGTTCTGGAGCGCGATGCCTCTTTTGATATGACATTTGTGTATGCTGTACGCACAACGGGAATCTACTGCCGACCTTCGTGCTCATCCCGACGGGCTAAACGCGAGCATGTTGTGTTCTTTCAAACTCCTGCATCAGCAGAACAAGCCCAGTTTCGTGCTTGCTTGCGGTGTCACCCACACAAAACCACACGCGATGATCAGGGGTTAGCATTGGTCCAACAAGTGTGTCAACTACTCGAAGAGGCCACCGATAAGCCGCCCACGCTGGCAGAACTCAGCGCAGCAGTGCATATCAGTCCGTTCCATCTGCAACGCACCTTCAAACGCGTTATGGGTATTACACCACGTCAGTATGCTGATGCGTGTCGCGTGGATCGTTTCAAAGACCAGTTACGAAAGGGGAGTGCTGTAACACACGCCTTATACGATGCCGGATATGGATCAAGCAGTCGCGTCTATGAGCAAGCAGTTGAGCAACTCGGCATGACACCAACTACCTATCGTAAGCGAGGGAAAGGAATGCATATTCACTACACAATCGTTGACTGTCAGCTTGGACGGCTACTGGTTGCTGCGACAGAACGCGGC
>JBCDFA010000314.1:0-9414 GCA_039178835.1 Chloroflexota bacterium | reverse complement strand
CGACTGGTGGTCTCCGTGTCATGGCTGGCGGCAGAGCTCAGGAATGCTTTCCTCCAGCGGAGGCCAATTTACCAGATAAGGAAGTTGCACGGAATGGAATGGGCTTTTGGGTTCTATTGTTTGTACGAGCTGGAGCGCCGGACTAGTGCGTTCCAGCACAATCAGTTCAGAGGCGCCTGGTAGCAAGAGATCAAAACGGTCCCGTTTGGTGCCTTTGACCACACCAGCGACAGGGATATGATCGAAGTTGAGTTCTCGTAGCACTTCTACTGCACCATTGAGTTGTCCCGCGCCGCCATCGATGAGTATCAGGTCAGGTATCTCGGCCCAGGTGCTATCGTCACGCTGTTCTGGCTTGCCCTCGGCTACCTGTGGTACGGTTTCTTCTTCGGGAGTTGCTTCACTCTTGTCGTATGTGTCTTGTTCATCATCTGCCCCATTGGCTCGTAGTGCCAGTTCCTCGCCAATGGCCTCAGAGGCTCGTTTGAAACGTCGTCGCAGAATCTCCTGGATCGATGCTACGTCATTGGCTCCATCGACAGTCTTGATGCGAAACTTGCGATAGCGATTTTTCTTGGGGATGCCCTGCTCAAAGACGACCATGGCGCCGACAGAGTTGGTTCCCTGTGTGTTGGAGATATCGTAGCACTCGATTTTGGCGGGCAGATCGGGGAGGTCGATCAGGCTGCGAAGCTCGGTGAGTCCTGCTATGGCCCGCTGCTCACTGTTGACCCACTGGAGTCGTAACTCTTCCAGTTTTTGCGTGGCATTCTGCGATGCTAGATCGACCAGTTTTTTCTTCTCTCCGCGCCGTGGTACCTGAATTTCGACTTTGTGGCCGCCCTTCTGTCGGAGCCATTGTTCGATGATGGCAGGCTCCTCGACATAATCAGCCAGCAGGATGTGCGGAGGCACCTGTGCTGCGCTATCATAGAATTGGGTGAGAAACGAGTTGAGTAAGCGTTGATTGTCTTCGTCTTCGGTGTTCTGTAGCGCAAAGGGCTCTGAGCCAATGAGTTTGCCACCGCGAATATAGAAGATTTGCACAACAGCGGAACCATCTTCCCGTGCAAAGGCAATCACATCCTGATCAGTCGCAACCGTTCGGAGTACTTGCTGTTGCTCTGTCAGCTTCTCGATGTCGCGGATCTGGTCACGCAGGTAGGCGGCCCGCTCAAATTCCATTTCCTCAGAAGCTGTAGCCATTTTGCGCCGTAAGTCCCGTACAATCTGCTCAGACTTCCCCTCAAGAAAGCGACAGACGGCTTCAATCGTGGCGTGATATTCCTGTTGGGAGACGAGGCCAGGCACGCACGGCCCAAGGCAGCGCTTGATATCGTAATACATACACGGTTTGCCCAGACGGCGATGGCGATTGAACTTGTCATCCTTGCAGTCGAAGGGTGGGCGGAAGGCAAAGAGTTGGTTGAGTTGTTTGAGCAGCCGACGGGCAGCACCGGCACTGGCGTAGGGGCCAAAGTAGCGTGCACCATCCTCCAGCACACGGCGTGTCGTAAAGATGCGGGGCCAGTCGTCCTGCAATGTGACTTTGATGTAGGGATAGCTCTTGTCGTCCTTGAGCAGGATATTGTACTTGGGGCGATGCTGTTTGATGAGGTTCATCTCTAACAACAACGCTTCCAGTTCGGAGGTGGTGAGAATGATCTCGAAGTCGGCGATCTGCCCTACCATACGGCGTGTTTTGGCATTCAGGCCGCGTGGCGCCGCAAAATACGAGCGCATCCGGTCACGCAGTTTTTTACTTTTGCCAACATATAGGATAGCGCCAGCGGCATTCTTCCAGATATACACCCCTGGTTTCTGTGGCGCATTCTTGAGACGCTCCTCAAAGATGGTGGGATCAGCTATTGATGTATGGCTAAAGTCAGGCATATGGGTGCAAGAGTATCAAATCTTATAATTGGGTTTGTTCGGTCGTATCGCTGCTCATATCGACATTGGGCAGTGCTTCGCCTTTGTTGGCGCCAAAGGTCCGCCAGATCAGGAAAAGCAGGAGACCGAATGGCCCGGACATCAAGGTGAAAAAAAGTGATGGAATACGGACCCAGGCCGGTGCACTCAGACGACGGCACTGGCGATAGATCCACGCACCTGTGAAGAGGTCCAGCGCAATCATATGCGTCCAGGCAGCGGTGGCGCCCTGGCGGGTGCCCATCATGTTTCGGACACCTTCAAGTGACATAAAATCAATCTTGGTACCTTCTTCCTGGCCCTGACGCATGGCAATGATGAGTGAGATGACGTAGTGTAGCGCACTGATGCCAAAGACCGTACTAGAACGACTCAGGCGTTCGGTGAGGTGATGACGAGGCGCAAACATCATAGCGAGCCAGACCGGCATCGGAATACTGTTCACATAAGTGAAGAATTTATCCATATAGGTGAAACTCCTGCAATCGAAATGCTGCAAAAACCTATCCACTTAGGAGCCAAAGGAAAACATCTATGCGTATTATTTTAACATAGATTGAGTGAAATACATCGTTTTTGCGCTATCGAATGCACATGTCTGAGATTACCTCCTCATCATGTTGCATGAGGGTATTGGCCACCGTGACGGGAAATAACGACCTTGACAAGCATTGGTGAAAATGTTATGCTGATAAAAATGATATAGATAGTAATCTTCGGGGCAGGGTGCAATTCCCGACCGGCGGTGATTTGTTACATGTATGTGACGATAAGCCCGCGAGCCAATGGCAGGACTCGGTGAGATTCCGAGGCCGACGGTACAGTCCGGATGGGAGAAGATTATGACGATACGTCATGTTGCTTTTGGTCAACGTGCGTGTTGTGCATACCTGCATAGCATATCAGATGTGTGCTGTTTGTTTAGGTATGCTACGAGTATTGATTCTGCCTGCCCCGAAGTTGTATACTTCGGGGTTTTATATTTTAAAAGGCACTATCATGCAACAGCATTCTCTTTCGTACAAATCTGATTATATTGAAGTTGAACGCAATACTCCTGCACACAAGTCCAAAGGCCGTTCGATCTCTCCTGGCGTTGGCCTGTTTGTTTCCCTGACACTCTTTGTGTTTGCGTGGAAAGCCCTTGTTGAAATTCGTGACTACCCTGCCTTTATTTTGCCAGCACCTGATGTTGTGGCACACCGCTTGATCAATGAATTTGCCAATGGCACATTGCTGCATCACACCATGTATACGCTGACAGAAGCTGTTCTTGGTTTTTTGATTGCCTTGTCGATCAGTTTGGTGCTGGGCTATTTTCTGGCACACTCGCGTCGTTTGGAACGTATTCTGGCCCCTCAGCTTGCTGCCACTCAGGCCATACCAGTGGTTGCGGTTGCACCATTAATTATTTTGTGGGTAGGTACAGAGATTCATTCCAAAATTCTGGTTGCTGCGCTGGTCACTTTCTTTCCTATTCTGAGTAGTGCTACCGTGGCGATACGAAATGTACCACGTGAATTGCTCGAAATGGCGCGTATCAGTGGTGCAAGTCGTTTGCAAACATTGCGCCATGTGGAGTTACCGCTCGCGCTTCCAGGCATCTTTGGTGGCGTTAAGGCCGGGTTGGCCTTAGCAACAACTGGCGCGGTCGTCGGTGAATTTGTGAGTGGCCGTGATGGCCTGGGTGCACTGATCAACATTTCGCGTGGCCTGTTTGATACACCACTGATGTTTGCCTCACTCATTACGTTAGCAGCCCTTACCCTTTCCTTCTATCTTATGGTAACCTTATTGGAGCGTTTGCTTGTGCGCTGGGAAGCATAGGCAAGACATATGTACATCGGGGTGAACATGGTATAAAGTGTTCACCCTTCTTTTGGTTTTGTTTGAGGAGGACATTATGATTCGCAAATGTTTACTGATGCTCGTTTTGGTTTTATTGCTTAGTGCTTGTGGCGGTGCAACAGCTCCGTCAGGATCACAGGGTGTTGCCAGTGATGAGGCTGAACCGGTGGGTAGCGAATCTGAGGTGGCGCCAGAACCCGAAGAGTCGTTACGAACAGTAACGATGGCGATGCCTTTTATTCCAAGTGTGCAGTTTGCACATTTCTATCTGGCCGATCAGAAGGGCTATTATGCGGAAGAAGGTCTGAGTGTTGAGTTTGATTATAACTATGAGACCGATGTGGTGCAGCGGGTTGCTCAAGGAACACTAGAGTTTGGGTTGGCGAGTGTCGACTCGGTGCTGTTGTCGCGGGCCCAGGGTTTATCTGTGGTGACGGTGGCCACAAACAGTCAGCAGTTTCCAGTTGTGTTTTTTAGCAAGGCTGAGCAAAATATTGTAACCCCCGATGATTTGCGCGGAAAGTCTGTTGGTATTCCAGGGCGCTTTGGTGCCAGCTATATTGGCCTTCTCGCATTACTCTACGCGAACGACATTGAAGAGAGTGAGCTAGATATCCAAGAGATTGGGTTTTCGCAGGTTGCGGCAGTGACAGAAGATCGGGTACAGGTGGCCGCCGGATATGGCAACAATGAGCCATTACGGCTTGAGCAAGAGGGTATCGATCTCAATGTCATTCGGGTGGCTGACTCGTTTCCGCTTGCATCAGATGGTCTCGTGGCCAGTGAACAACTGATAGCAGATGAGCCAGATGTTGTGCGTAGTTTTGTGCAAGCAACGTTGCGTGCGAAACAAGAGGTGATGGACAACCCTGATGAGGCATTTGAGATTAGTCTTGAGTACATTCCTGAATTGCAGGCGGCACCGGAGGAAGGCAAGCTGTCAGAGCGCGCGGTTCTGGAGGAAACGTTTGTCTACTGGCAGAACGACTCAACTGCTACCGAGGGACTTGGCTATATTGATGTTGAAAGTTGGGAAGCAACCCTGACATTCCTGCGTGATAGTGAGTTGCTTCAGGAAGAGGTTGATCTCAGCGCAGCCTATACTCAGGAATTTCTTGAGTAGTTTGCTGTATCGGCATGTAGGTATGGTGAAAGGAGACGGTGTATAGGTATCAGTTATGCTACAATGATCATAGAGTATACGCCGTCTTTCTAGTGCATTGGACACCAACCCATGTCGACATCTGTTTTGCTCTGCGATCTGGACAACACTTTATATTCTGCTTCTTCTGGACTCCTTCGACACATCGATACACGTATCACTCAATATCTACAAGAAATACTCCATATTGAACTGGATGAGGCGCTTGAACTGCGGCGAGCGTATTTCGCAAACCACGGCACCACGTTGCGTGGCCTCCAGCAAAACCATACCGTTGATACCGAACAATATCTCTCGTATATTCACGATGTAGCACTCGAGCAGTTTCTGTCGTTCGATGTAGAGGTAGATGGTTTACTACGCACCATACCTGCTCGAAAAGCTATTTTTACAAACTCTCCTGCCGAACATGCACATCGTGCTCTACGTACACTTCAGCTTGCGCACCACTTTGAGCAGGTTTTTGATCTCCGCTATTTTGGCTTCCAGCCGAAACCTGATTTCGAGAACTACCAGACTGTGCTTGATGTTATGGAGGTAACTGGTGCGCAAACGGTTTTTGTCGAAGATACACAACATAATTTGGAACCCGCCAAAAAGCTGGGTATGACTACCATTTTGATCGATGAAACAGGTCGGTATAATCACCCCGCTCCGTTTGTCGATTACACCGTTACAAGTATTACGGCAGCACTTCAGATTGTGTTGGATCTGTCGTAATTATGACTGCAAGTGTGTTACAAAAAAGTTTGTGATGGTATTGTAGCACTGGATGCGATTTTCATACTTCAGTATATCGTGACCTTCGTCTTCAAATAGAAGATAGTCAACCTGTTTTCCCTGGGACTGTAGATATTCGACGACATCACGCGACTCTTGTTCAATGACACGAGGGTCGTTCTGCCCCTGAATTACCAGAAGCGGACAGATGATGTTGTCGATATACGTCCTGGGTGATCGTTCAACCAGAAACTCTTGATCCTGTTTTGGGTCGCCGACTGCGATAGCAAAATAGGGTTTCCAGGTTTCGGGAATACGGTCCATAAAGGTCAGGAGATCGTATGGGCCAAAGATATCAATCGCTGCTGACCATAGCTCTGGATGGCGTGTGGCGAGTGTAAGGGTCATGTAGCCGCCGTAGGAACGCCCAACGACTGCGGCACGTGTAGTGTCAATACGTGAGTCTTGTGCTAGGATGTCCATCGCATGCACATGATCGAGACGATCATTCCCACCCCAATCACGATCAACCTGTTTCATATAGCTCAGTCCGTAGCCGGTACTACCACGCACATTGGGAACGAATACCGCAAATCCGTTGAGTGTCAGGTATTGGATCAATGGCATAGAGAACCACGCAAAATCTGGTCGTTCCTGGCCCTGTGGTCCACCATGAACGTAGTATACCAATGGTCGTGGATCTGTATAGTTTAGTTCGTTAGAGGGAAGATAGAGACGGGCAGAGATACGCAGACCATCCCACGAGGTAAAAGAAGCATCTTCACCAACTGCTAGCAGTTGTGTGGGTACCCCAAGCACTCGCTCACGTGTGTGCTGAATAAGCGGTGGGTTGCGTTCGGCATTGAATGTATAGAGCTGGGTTGGTGAGGTTGCTGTTGAGAAGGCGAAGGCATATGAGTCGGTGGCTGTGTCGTAGTAGATTGACTCAAGCACCCCATTTGACACTGTTTCAGTGCCACAGATGATCTGATCAAGATGCATTGTGTGCGAGTCTTCCTCGAATGTTCCTTCGTATGCCCATGAACAACCATCAATATTATAGGTTATTAGATAGCGATTATTGGCAAGGTGGCTGAGGTTGACGAGTTCACCAGAACCGGTGTGTACGATACCTCTTACGGAGACCGGATGCATAGTTTGCGGATGTGTGAGATCCAAATATCCCATGCTGTATGCATCGTCAAAGAGTGCCGTAACGCAGATGAGGCCATGATCCTGTTCAGTAAAACAACAAGAGGAGATAGCGCTAAGTGGTGCTTCCTGACCTTCTGCGCGTTCCTCCAGAGGTGTCCCATAGAGTACCCGCATGTGTCCATCGGCTTGAGACCAGAGTGATAGTACTGTATCACCTGCAGTATATCCACTGACAGTAGTGACCAGCGAGTGATCATCATTATGGTTTATTGCGTAGGAAAGATACTTGGTCTCGGTAAGTAGTGTGAGTGTAGAAGTGTTGAGATTACCTTGATAGACCTGTATAGATGCTGTTTGGCGCGACTCGACACTCATGTAAGTCAGGTTTTGCTCTTTGTCGCAGATGGTACACGCGACCCGTGTGTGAGCCAGGCTATCGCCAAAAGCTGGTTCGGGAAAGCCGCCATCTATAGGGATCAGCATTGGTTGATAATTCTCATCGCCATCTTGATCGATCATAACCAGAATGCGTTCTAGTTTCGGAAACACATAAAAGAGGTACCCGCTTATTAGGTCTGGATTTTGCAGTGCAATGTTGGGAGGCAACAATGGTTCAGGAATGCTGCCATGCTCATCCATCGCATATAGACTCAACCGTCCGCTCATATTACTCACGAAGAACAGGCGATTGTCAACGAGTTGGGGGGCAAGAAACAGACGTGCCGCCAGCAGCGATTCAACATGAAACAATGGTATCTCCTTATGATACTTATTCAATCCTAAAATGACATACGAGATTGAATGGATGATAGATTGTTTTACTGACAAACATTGGATACTTACGATTATACCTTATTTGCAGGAATTATTTATCATCAAAAAGTTGTACAACAAGGTTTGGGGTATTGTGCGCGTTTTGATACGCTTTACGAGAATTATGGAAATTTAACCGATAACGGTTAGACATGTACTCTGGTTCGCGCTATAATAAGACACATCGTGAAACTTATCTCACATTTGATGCTGCGCTACTTATGGATCTATGACACATAATCTGGAAAATCAGTATCATGAGTCAGTATAAGGTGAAGGTGATCGATGCGTGTTGTGTTTGACATACTCTTTCCTCACAACATTAGCCTTGTGCATTCTTATCGTCAGACTCAGAGATTGCTTCTACGTATCTGTCCAAACAAGAAAACATGTCTGTCCATTTGTTATAGCATATTTCCATATGGTTTTAGTGAGACACGCTCACTCTAGAAGGGTAGACAAATGACCGGAGTCTTGACACTCTATCAGTCCTCCATCGGTAAGAAAGCTGTTATGGCCCTAACCGGGTTCATTGGGTATGGGTTTGTAGTTGCTCATATGATAGGCAATCTCAAAATCTTTGAAGGGTCGGAAGGTTTCAATGCTTATGCACATTTTCTGCGAGAAGTAGGGTATCCATTAGTCCCGTATAGTGGCCTTCTCTGGATCGCTCGTATTGTCCTCCTCACGGCGGTTATTCTCCATGTGGTATCGGCTATTCAGTTGACACGCATGGGTATGGTCAGCCGACCAGTGAACTATGCACAGAAAAAATCTGTGCAGGCATCTTTTGCATCGATGACGTTGCGCTGGGGTGGTATAGCACTGCTATTCTTTATTATTTACCATCTTCTGCACTTTACAATTGGTGCAGCGCATCCCAATTTTGTCTACGGCCAGGCTTATGAGAACGTGGTCATTGGCTTCCAAAACCCACTCATAGTACTGGTTTATCTTGTGGCATTAAGTGCCTTGGCAATGCATCTCTACCATGGTGTCTGGAGTATGTTCCAAACACTTGGGCTGAACAATGCACGTACCAATAGCCTTTGGCGTGGGCTAGCGACGTTCTCTGCTATTGCATTATTTGTCGGTTTTGCGCTGGTACCGCTGAGTGTCATGTTTAATATTGTGCGTTAATTGTTTCAAAGAGACTATTCTTATCAAAACAGTAACAGTTTATAGTTTCTATATGCTGTTTCCTAATATAAGACTTCGGAGACGTTTACCATGACGACAGATACAAAAACTACACCTCCATCAACAGGGGTGCGTTACACCACCGAGTTCTCTGATTTTTCCCTTGATGCACGTTCTCCCGAGGGACCAGTCGAGAATCGTTGGGATCAGCATCGTTTTCAGATGAAGTTGATCAACCCAGCCAATAAGCGTAAATTCACAGTTATTATGGTTGGTTCTGGTCTTGGGGGTGCTGCAGGTGCGGCATCGCTGGCCGAACTGGGCTACAACGTTAAGTGTTTTTGCTACCAGGACAGCCCTCGCCGTGCACATAGCATTGCTGCTCAGGGCGGTATCAACGCTGCCAAGAACTATCGTAATGATGGCGATAGTATTTATCGACTGTTCTATGATACGGTCAAAGGTGGCGACTTCCGTGCCCGTGAGTCGAACGTCTACCGTCTCGCGCAGATCAGCGTGAGTATCATTGACCAGTGTGTCGCTCAGGGCGTGCCATTCGCACGTGAGTATGGTGGTATGCTTGACAATCGTTCGTTTGGTGGTGCTCAGGTGTCGCGTACTTTCTACGCTCGTGGCCAGACTGG
>JBCDFA010000313.1:0-9422 GCA_039178835.1 Chloroflexota bacterium | reverse complement strand
GACGTCTTTTATATTACGATAAGCTGATAGCTTACATATGTACATTTAACCTTTGTTGGTGTTAATTAATAAAACACATAGATAAATATATACTAACTAGTTGCTTCCTATAAAGGTATAATGTACGCTATTCAACATATTTTCTGACAATGCGTATCAAAAAACCCTCTCATCAAATGTGTAGAGAAAACTATGCGACTATCTTTACTATAATGTAAGGTGTCATCTCCTTTTTCGGGTAGAATTCCCAGTATATTCTTTTGGACTTGTGTTACAAACGAAGTACTGTTGTCTACCATGAATAGGAGCTATTATGACTCATCGCACACGTATGGTACCCTCGCTCGTTTTACTCATTCTTGTGGCGTTGATTGTTGCTGCGTGTAACACTGATAGCCCACCAGCGTCCGAAGAGCAAACTGATCAAGATGCTGCTCGATCTACAGATATCCCTGTGAGTGAGTTGGACAGTGTCCCTCCCGTCGATCCGCAACCAACTGAAGATCTGTCTGCTGATGTTGAGCCGACGGAGGCTGTTGTAGAAGAAGAACCACCGCCCGAGGCTGATCTGTCTGTAGTGAAAGAGTACGTAATCGCGAATGCTGCGGCGATGAAACTTGCCACCGAGGCGTATGCTACTGAAGCTCAGAGTTATTTTGAGATTATGCAAGAAGCCGATTTTGATTATGAAGCTGCATGGGACGATCAGCAAGAGGTTCTAGGACCATTACTCATCCAGAGTAAGCAACACTGGCTGGATGCAAGTCTCTATTATGAGTTGAATGAAGGTATCATATCGGGTGTGCCATCTATTGCATTTTATGACACGATACTTGATGCGGGAGTGAGTAGTGAGGAAGATACGGAGTCTGCCTTTGAGTGGGAGTTGGCACTGCCGGATGGTCAGGTGCTCAACAGCCCTGGTAACATTTTTCACACCATTACTGAGCCAGCGCTGTATGGAACGACCGATGAATATGTTGGGCTTTCTGTTGATCTGGATGGGGATGGTGAGATTGAGCCTGGTGAGGTGCTGCCAGAAGCCAATATCTTTCTGGGTGGCGCTCAGGGACTCGATGGTGCTACAGCAGAACTCAACCGCTCATTGGAGGAGTGGGAACCAACCATCGAAGAGGTCTTTATCGCCCTTGTGACAGCACTTCCTACCATGGAGGAGTACTTCGCAGAATGGCAACAATCGACCTACGTGTCTGGGCCAGAGAGCGATGAACAGAGCTTTGTGGCAGTCAGTCGCCTCTTGAATGTCATTAATGTCCTGAATGGCCTTGATGCGATCTATGCGAGTGTGAGTATTCTGGTGGTAGAGGAAAATGTGAGCCTTGACGAACAGATCGTCACCGATTTTGAGGATCTCATAGCATATGTTGATGAGTTTTATCAGCAAGAACAGGACGGTACTGTTTTTGAGCTTTCAGAAGCTGAACAGATTGGCACTGAGGTACAGGATCGCGCAACCACGCTGGCGGATCAGATTGCAGAGGTAGCCGCCTTACTCAATATTGAAGTCAGCCAATAAATGCGATACGCCAAATATGTTGATATTTTTCGTGATCTGAAAGTGTGTTGTCTTGCGTATAATGAAGGAAGTAGGTACATTTATATGCATCTGAAAGGAATAAGCGGATGATTACCGTTGCCAACCGTATCTATGTCAACCCAGACTACGCCGATATGTTCGAGGAGACCTTTCGCAATCGCGCAGGTTTGGTCGATAAAATGCCAGGTTTTATTTCAAACCAGGTCCTGCGCCCAACCAACTCCGATGAGCCATACATTGTGCTTACGCTATGGGAGAGTCGTGCAGATTTTGAGGGATGGGTGAAGTCAGATGCCTTTGTCAAGGGCCATGCCCAATCTGGCACGATGCCCAAAGAGGCTTTTAGCGGACCAAATAAACTTGAGTTGCATGAGGTCGTACAGGACTCGAGTCGGCCAGACCTTGAGCCAGAACCACGCGGTGGGCCCTTCAAGCCTCACTAGATCGATGCTGATGTTACCTTGATATGTATGTTGCACCTGATTCGGTTGAGTCGGGTGTATTTTTTTGCAGCACTTTTCTTGGTCTTCTCGCTCTTACAGTGAGGGTAAGTCATCTAACAGAACCAGTTTTTCTCCTTCTTCTGTGGTAATTGAAATATATAGTTTTGCGCTATCGCTAAGACGGTCAAGAAAGAAAATTCCATCCAGATGATCTATTTCGTGATGCACCAGTGCTGCATCAATACCTTCAACCTTCATCTCGAAGGGCTTTCCTGATTCATCGTGTGCACGGAATCTCAACCAAGCGGGTCTTAACGTATCCCACGTAGAGATACGGGGTAAACTCAGACATCCATCGAAACCTTTTGTAAGCGGTCCTGTTTCAAGGATAACAGGATTAACTAATGCTAATGGCGCTTGCATCTCACCCTCGTCCTGACCAAATCTGACAACGGCAATCCGTTTATGCACGCCAATTTGTGGCGCAGCCAAACCAGCGCCCGGTTTGGTCAATAAAGTATCTTTCAGGTCCTGGATCAACGTCTGCGCTTCAGCATTCACCTTTTTCACTTTTTGGGATCTGGTTCTAAGCTTTTTTTCATCTTGTGGATAGAGTAATACAGATTTAATTGCCATTCTTTTCCCCTGTTACCTTGCCTAAAATGATCCAAAGTCTAAAATCCAAGGTTGATGTGAAAGCAGCAAGCTACGTTTATAAGAAGGCTCTTCCACATTATACATCCATCATGCATGACAGAAAGCTATACAGTTGAAATATTTATATTCTAAATATATGTGGGTGTATTGACAAATATATTAATTTAGTATAATCTAATGTGTGTGATTTGCTGTTACTCATAAACCTAGAGGGTGATCCTACATCTCAACGATTGATGAAGGTCTGTTTTATGCACCATGATGTGACAACACAACGCATCTCGAATGACATACCTTCGATAAACACCACTCCAGACTCGCTGTCATCTTTGCCACACTCCCCTGGTCCTGCGGCGGTACTCGAAGCCTGTAATGTGAGCTACCACATTGATGGAGTGGCGCTGGTCTCGAACATCTCGCTCGTGTTGCGACCCGGCGAGGTGTTTGGGCTGGTTGGTCCTAATGGTGCCGGTAAAACCACTCTGCTCAACATGTTAGCTGGCGATTTTGTACCAACTCAAGGGACTGTGTTGCTTGGGGAAACGCCGTTGCAACGCCTGAATAATCTGGAGCAGGCCCGTCAACGTGCGGTGCTGCGCCAGCGTGTCAATCTCGCTTTCCCATTTACTTCGCTCGAAGTCGTGTTGATGGGGCGGCATCCCCACGCTCGTCAGCGAGGCACCAATGCTGATGACATTACCACGGCCCAGAAGTCGCTGGCCTGTGTCGAAGCGCACCATCTTGAGTCGCGTACCTTCCTCTCGCTCTCTGGCGGAGAGCAGGGGCGTGTGTCGCTGGCCCGTGCCCTCGCGCAGACAACGCCGATCCTGCTGCTCGACGAACCGACCGCAGCACTGGATTTGCGCTACCAGCATATGACGTTGCAACTTGCCCGTGATATTGCTATTGCTGGTGGTTCGGTGCTGGCGATTCTGCACGACCTGAATCTCGCTGCGATCTACGCTGATCGGGTGGGCATGCTGTCAGCAGGGAACCTGGTTGCTGTGGGGAAACCATGGGACGTGTTTGATGCCGACGTCCTTCGAGAGACGTATCGGGTGCCAATGCTGGTGCAACCACATCCGACGCTTGGTGTCCCGCTCGTGCTGACGCTACCGCTTATGGATTAGCTATACATCCAACTCGTAAGGAGTTCTATCATGTGTGATCAGTTGAACCATCATCGTGCCAGGGCAAGTTTTCAGAAACATGTAATCTGGCGTCTCCTTGCCCTTCTCTGTGTTGTTGGTCTGCTAGCTGCTTGTGGGGGGAGTACGCCGGCTGCCGACCAACTCGAAAGCGCAGATTCGGCTGATACCGTAGACACCACATCAACAGATGTCGAGGAAGCTGATGCGAGTACTGAATCAGAAGAAACCGATGCGGTTGCTGAGGCAGATGTGAGCGCTGAGGAGGTTGCAACCGACTCAGCCTCGGAAGAGACCAATGCCTATGGAGATACGGGAACAGATGCCGCTGATAGCAGCGATGAGGCCAGTGAAGCTTCCGAAACCGCATTATCGCCGCAACTCCCGGCCACAGTGACAGATCTGAATGGTGAGACGGTCGAAGTAGAGTCGGTTGATCGCATCGTAAGTTTGACCGGGGACATTACCGAGATTCTGTTTGCGCTGGATATGGGGCCACAGGTCGTCGGTGTTGATGTGAGCGCGACCTATCCAGCAGAAGAACTCGAAGCGCTCCCCAAAATCGGCTACCAGCGCCAGTTGGATGCGGAGGGCATCATTTCGCTAGACCCGACGCTGGTGATTGGCGATGAGTCTGCTGGCCCACCTGAAGTACTTGACCAGATTCGTATGGCTGACATCCCGGTCGCAGTGACCAGCGACCCGCCAACGCTTGAGTCTCCGTTTGCCAAGGTGCGCTTTGTATCAGAAGCAGTGGGTATCCCTGAGCAAGGTGAAGCACTCATTGAGGAGATGGAAGCCGATTTTGCGTACACTGAAGAGCTATTGGGTCGGGTAACCAGCCCTGAGCCACGAGTGCTTTTTATGTACATACGTGGTAGCCAGACACAAATGGTAGCGGGCAGCAACACCGCCGTGGATGTGATGATTACTGCAGCTGGTGGTATCAACGCTGGGGCTGAAGCGGGTATCGAAGATTTCAAACCGCTCAGTGCTGAGACCATCGTTGCAGCACAACCAGATGTGTTACTTGTCCTTGACGCAGGGCTTGAGTCGATTGGTGGGGTTGAGGGATTGCTCGAAATTCCCGGACTTGCTGAAACGCCCGCTGGTCAGGAGCAACGCGTGGCATCATTCGACGATCTCTATCTTTTGGGGATGGGGCCGCGCACAGGAGAAGTGTTAACTGATCTGATTGTGCTGTTTCATGAAGAAGTCCAGGAAGCATCTGCACCATGAGTGTTGTATCTTCCACATCATCGCGGGCAGAGAGTCGACGTGTGGGTTTGCCAAGACTCACACTCCTCCCTCTTCTGAGTGTGGCCTTTGTGGTTATGATGCTGGTCGGGGTGGGTGTGGGTCCGGTGGTTATCCCACCGCAGGTGAGTATTGCCATTCTGTTGAGCAAACTGGGTATAACATTGGACATACCCTTCACGACACAACAGGACGCTGTGCTATCGGTTATTCGTTTGCCACGTGTGATTCTTGGTGCGTTGGTTGGCGCGGGGCTGGCAGTGTCGGGTGCGCTGTTGCAGGGTGTATTCCGCAACCCGCTCGCCGACCCAGGGCTGATTGGTGTAAGTAGCGGGGCCGCACTTGGCGCAGTTGCAGTCCTGGTGTTTGGTGGTGCGGTGTTTGGTCTCTTTACGCTGCCGATTGTGGCCTTTATTGGTGGTGCTCTGACCACATTGTGTATCTACCGTTTGGCCAACCGAGGAGGCCGTACCGATGTCGCCTCAATGCTGTTGATCGGTCTGGCGTTGAATGCACTGGCTGGTGCTGCGACGGGAGTCCTGACCTACCTCGCCGATGATCCGCAACTTCGCTCGATTGTCTTCTGGACGATGGGTGGCCTCGGTGGGGCGCTCTGGACAATGGTATTGGCTATTGTACCATTTATTGTGGTAGTATTAGTTATCGCACCAATCCTGGGACGGGCACTCAATCTCTTTGCACTTGGCGAAGCTGAAGCGCGTCATTTGGGAGTTGAAATAGAATCCACCAAACGATGGGTGATTCTACTGGCGGCATTAGCGACGGGTTCGGCAGTAGCTGTTGCGGGACCAATTGGGTTTATTGGCCTGATCGTTCCGCACATCATTCGGCTGATTGCCGGGCCAGACCATCGTTTGTTGTTGCCTGCATGTGCGCTTGGTGGGGCGACACTGCTTATACTGGCGGATCTGTTGGCCCGTACCATTGCCGCACCCGCAGAAGTGCCTGTTGGTTTGATCACTGCGTTTGCTGGTGGACCTTTCTTCCTGGTGCTAATTTTACGGACACGCAAAATGTATGGCTGGTGATACTATGGAAGTTTTAGAAGGTGCAACATCGCTGTATTTCTCTCTGGCAACGGTGATCAGTGTGCTGATTGGTATTGGCTATTATATCTGGCGTATCAACGTTCAGTCGCACAATATCCAACGTCGTCTTGAACGGGTGCAGCATGCGAAACCAACCGGACGCACGACCAATACGATCTTAGAGCGCCGTGACGCGATAGAGCAACCCCATCAGGCCGATGGGAACACGCCACAAGAGTGATGAGGATGCGATGGAACATCAATCGCAGACGGCTACGTCCGATAGCACGCAGGGCGGTCGCACGGTCCTGACACTTTTATATACTCTTTTTGCGATTGCAGCCGGCTCTCGAGCTTTGTACCAGATCGCCACAAGGTGGGAACAGGCTCCACTGGCCTATACACTCTCGACAGTGGCTGCGCTGGTCTATCTCATTGCCTGTGTGGGCATCAACCGCACCTCTCCCTCAGCGTGGCGTATCACGATGGGTCTGTGTGTGTTTGAACTTGTGGGCGTGTTGGTGGTGGGCACACTCACGCTGATCTATCCAGCTCTTTTTCCGGATGAGACGGTCTGGTCTGTGTATGGACAGGGCTATGGTTTTGTACCGCTGGTCTTGCCAATCATCGGCATTGTGTGGCTGATGCAACCGGCGACGCGGCGGGAGTATGGTATGTTGCCGTCGACTGATACGTAGCAATATGGTTTTAGTTGAGTAGTGTATATGTCGTTTGTAGACTTGCTTGATCTGCTCATGGTCGTGCTGGCCATTGTGCTGGTGCTTTTGTGTGTCACGTTGCTGTTCTTTGTGCAGCGCTTCTGGCGACCACAACGGCGTGGTCGTACTACTGCTCGACATAATCGAACACACAAGACAACCGAGCAGGAACATACGACATCAGAGTATAAGGAGTCCTCGTGATGGATGTGCGTGAAGCGATAGAAACGCGACGCTCGATTTTTGCCTTTACCAATGCTCCCGTTCCACAAATCTTGCTCGAAACGATCCTCAGTGCCGGTATCTGGGCGCCCAATCATCATCTGACTGAGCCATGGACCTTCGTCATTGTTGGCGAAAAGACCAGACGTACGCTGGCTGAACGCTATGCTGGATTGCGCTTGCAGAAGAAAGCTGCCCTTGATGCAACCGAAGAAAAACGGGCGAGTTTACGTGCAGCGGCCTACGACAAGTTTATGGCAATACCCTCGATTGTGGCGGTGGCATGTCTTCAGGAAGGTGGTGAGCAACGCCAGCGAGAGGATTATGCGGCGACCTGTTGTGCGGTGCAGAATATCCAGCTTGCGGCGTGGGCGGAAGGCATTGGCATGCAGTGGAGTACCGGGCCGGTGACGTTGGAGTCTTCCACACATGAGTTGTTGGGCCTCGATCCGGCGCAACACCAGATCATCGGGTTTCTCTACATCGGGTATCCGGCAGAAGTTCCGAAGGCACGACGGAAGCCACTTGATGAGGTGCTGAAGCGTATGCCGTAGGATACGAGTTGCCCGCCGCTCAAGCAGCGGGCTATCGATATAACGCCCGCTGAAGCGAGCAGTTGAGGCATCATCGGGGTGGTCGCACATAGGGCGTGAGCTTTAGTCCCACGTTTGGTGCATCATCCGTGTGGCAGTAGCACGATCTTCCCGGTGAGACGGGCCGACTCGATCAGATCGTGGGCCTGGGCGGCTTTGCTGAGCGGCAGGCGTGCACCAACGAGCGGTTTGATTTTCTTCGACTGGAGCAGCGTAAACAGCGTGATGAGATCGTCACGGAACAAGTCGGGATGCTGCTCCTTGAACTGCGTAATCATGTAGAGTGATGCTTTCTTACCGTTGGGCAGTAGCGACCAGAAGGAGAGGTCGAATACGCTTTTTGCAAGTTTGATCGGTGAGTCACCGTTGGGATCAAGCATCGATGAAAAGCCATACGCCACCAGCCGCCCACCACGACGCAAGACCTGAAATGACCGATTAAAGTTGCGTCCACCAACCGGATCGAACACCGCGTCCACACCATCGCCGGTCAGTTCTTTAACACGTGCCACAAAGTCCTCGTTTTTATAATCGATAGGAGTCCCACCCAGCCCTATCACGAGTTTGTGTTTGGCCTTTGACGCAGTGCCGTACATTTCCAGACCGGCCAACTTGCCAAGTTGCAACAGCGCTGTCCCAACTCCTCCTGCGGCGCCATGTACCAGGATGCGTCCACCAGCTTTGATCTGAGCATTCCGATGCAGCATTTGATACGCTGTGCCATAGTTGAGGGGAATAGAAACCGCTTCAGCCGGATCAAGGCCCGATGCGATAGGTAGCAACTCTTTCTCGGTCAAGCACATATACTGGGCGTATCCACCAAACTGGGTGAGCGCGGCGACGGTTTGTCCGACCTGAACGGTTGACACACCTGAGCCACACATATCAACAATACCAACAATATCGTAGCCTGGTGTAAATGGAATAGGCGGCGTGCCAGGGTACTTGCCATAACGCATCAGAACATCGGCAAAGGCGACTCCGGCGGCGAGTACTTTCACACGGACCTGTCCTTTCTGCGGTTGGGGCATATCACGCTCGACGATCTCAAGCACTTCTGGCGCACCGATCCTGGTGATCATCGCTTCTTGCTGTTTCATGCTCTTTCTTTCTATGGATTGTTTATGTTTTGTGTTACATACTAGATGGCGCATTGATACCACTGTTTGATGGCGCCGTCAAGGTGCTGTCATCTGGTTTGACAGCCATAGATCAGCGTGCTATACTAGGCCGAAGTGGGGGGGTGTAGCTCAGTTGGGAGAGCGCTACAATCGCACTGTAGAGGTCAGGGGTTCAAATCCCCTCACCTCCACCAGATATAGATAACACGGGGCCATAGCTCAGCTGGGAGAGCGCAACACTGGCAGTGTTGAGGTCAGGGGTTCGAGCCCCCTTGGCTCCACCAAAGAAAAAGGCTTTGCAGTATGCAGAGCCTTTTTCTTATACCTCAAAATTACCTAACATCTCTTTCAGAACAGACACAAGACTATCGACTTGCCCAGGCACAAGCGGGATCGCTCCAACGCCACTAGTGTACAGTTCTGGTTTTCCTGTGCCAGGATAGAGCAACAATGCACCGCTAGTTGACCGTTTGTCGTTGCGACCGATTGCACCAAGATAGGCGTAGGCGTCGTCTAGTGCATCCTGTGGCACACTCCGACCGCTGGCGTCCAGCCGATATTTCGCATCGAGGATTAAAACATGTGCGGGGTAACCTGGCTGTGTAATCTCGATAGCAATGTCGGGGACACGTGTATGCCGGTCGAGTGAGCCAAG
>JBCDFA010000312.1:0-9426 GCA_039178835.1 Chloroflexota bacterium | reverse complement strand
GCCATGTCTGTTTGTGCAGGGTGCGTGTGGTGACCTTGGGCCACGTGTGCAGCGCCATTCCCAGATGCAGTGGGCAGAGTGTACTCGTCTTGGCCAGGAAGTTGGTGAAGCGGTATTGGCGCTCGTGCACTCAACGCAACCAGTCGTGTCAACACCGCTAATGCATCGTAGCCAACAAGTCTTGTTGCCACTAGAGTCACCAGATGAGTACGAAGCTTCTCACCATATCTGGGGTGTGCTGGCCAGAGCCCTGTATGCCTCAGATTGGTTGGTCGATCCACTGCTCGAAAGACTTTTTCCATGGAATCAGGAACTTGTCGAAACGGCTTTGGGGGTGGCTGCTGCAATGCGGGTTCATTGCATGCGTTTGGGCGAGATTTTGCTGGTGACTCTCGGCGCAGAACTTTTTACCGAGATCGGTCTGAGCATCAAGGCTACTTCGCCTGCTGCACATACGCTCGTTGCTGGCGTAACTAATGGTTGTGTTGGGTACCTCCCCACAGCAGAAGAGCATGCACTTGGTGGCTACGAAGTCGATATCGCGCCACGTTTCTATCGTGTGCCGAGTCGTTTTGCCGCCCATGCGGCTGAACAGACTATTGCAGAGGTCTCAGAGATGGTGCGAGAGATGTATGGTATTATTTAGGGTGGCGTAGATCTTTGTTTTGTACTCTGGAAAGGAAGTTGGAGTGTTTAACATCCTGTGTCTATCTATCGAAGATGAACTGGCTAGTCTCAACACACTACAGGACCAAATCGATCAGCAAGATATACCGTGGAAAAGGAAAGCTACTACATACTTTATACCGGTATTTGCAACTGTTCGTGAACTTGAAATGGCACTTGATGCAACTGTTTGTGAACTTGAGTCAATTGCCATCGATGGTGAAGTACCCAACAGAGTTATTCTACGCAATAAAATAGCTAATCTTCGACGTCGCACAGATGCTTTTGGTGAGACTCTTATTCGTCTCTATTCATCTTCATCGCTGAGGCTTGAGTCGAATTACAATAACAAAATGTTACTTTCTCCACGTTATCCAGAAACTCTTGATCGTAATGAAGAAGCATTTGCGCGTTATGTAAAATCACTTAGGGTGGATCAACAAGGATTGGTTCACCTTTATTCTTTGTCTTGTCCGTCTATTCTCGTTGAAAACAAACGAGCAACGTATTTTGTAGAGTATCTGTTAGAACCCCCTGATGCTTTGGCGATACAGGATGCCTTTAATACTATTCATCAGGATGATTCTGCATTGTCAAGAGTCAAGGAGCATGTACTGCGTCATATGCGCGAACGTATGCAGTTTGAAACTGTTGATGTTCGCAATCGTGATGTTCTTCGTTCTGCGATAGCTGATGCTCGAGAAGAGATGGCTCGGATTGTACAAAGCCGTCAGGTACTTGCCCAAATGATAAAGCACTGTTTTCCATTGGACACTATCTTAACGTAACATCAGTACCCTAATCCTGCCCGCTTTGCAAGGTCAACATGTAGGCGACAAGGTCAGCGATCTCCTGGTCGCTCAGACCCTGTCGATAGTTGCGATCCATAATGCCTTCCTGAAAGCCCCCCGAGAGATATGCGTCAGGACTGACAATCGAGGTCCAGAGGTAGTCATGTGCCGATTGCCCTTCGACCGTTGTGGAAGCGCGGTTGCCAATGTTGGAGAGGTTCGGGCCCAGCGGCGATTCGCCATCGACGGTATCGGCGTGGCACGTGTTGCATGCGGGTAGGTTGCCCTCTGCGATCAGCATTTCGCCATTGAAGAGTTGTTGGCCTCGCGCTGGATCGCCCGTGGGTGCACTGCATGCCATCAGACCGAGGAGCACGCCAGCGGTTATGGTGAAGCGCCAATACACTGTTGGTTTGTGTATGTGGATTGTTTTTGTCCACCATGCTCGAAAAAGATGGCAAATGGTTCGCAAAGATATAGACATGTTTTATCCCCCGCCCAGAGGAGATTCGTTGTGGGTAATGCGATAGATTGCACTGGTACCAAAATCGGCAATATACATATTCCCATCTGGACCTGTGATTGCGTCTATCGGATAGAGGAAGCCGCTGCCGAATGTGGTAGTGCGGCTCAGGTAGGAGCCACCGGGAGTCTGAGCAACTTCTATCCGTTCAATCTCACCGCGATTCCACAGGGTCACAAAGGCATTGTCTTGGTATTCGAGTGGGTACTGTTCGCCAGCGTAGAAGGTCAGACCAGTTGGCGCAGAGTGGGCCGGAAAGCTGATCAGAGGGCTACGTGTTCCTCCATTTTCCGGTTGATCGCCATAGAAGTAGGGGTAGCCATAGTGCTGACCTTCGACAATGTGGTTAAATTCGTCGGGGAGTTCTTCGCCCTCTTCACCCATCGGGCTGTTGTCGCCGCCAAACAGTTCGCCATCCTGGTTGAAGGCTACATCGAACGTGTTCCCAAAGCCACGGGCAAACACACGCAGATCGCTTCCATCAGGATTCACAGAGAGGACGGTTGCGGCAAGCTCTTCGGTCTCGAACTCACCATTGGTCGTGCTGCCGACTCCGAAATACAGACGGTTGTCAGGGCCAAAGACAATGCTGTTATTCGAGTGTGGTCTGAGCACCAGCGAAGGAAGTTCATCGACGACGAGTCGCCGCTCATCTGCCACATCATCACCATCGGTGTCGCGCAGGGCTTCGATCTTGCCAGAACTGGCGGTGTAGAGTTCGTCTTCGTACCACACGACACCGACAAGCAGATCAAAGCCAGTGGCCCATTGGGTGATGCTGTCAACCACATAATCGTTGTCGGCGTCTCGGGCAATCCAGAGGTTGCCATCGATGTCGGCGATATAGAGTTCCCCTTCTGGGCCAAAAGTGATCGAGGTTGGGTTGTCCATGGTCCCCTGAGCATAAATGCTCCACGAAAAATCGGAATGGAGTACGATTTCGCGTTTGCTCGGATCGCGCTCTCGTTCGCGGTCGGGGAGACTTGCCTGGACCATCCCAAACATACTGACAGCAGCGATCAGGGGTGCTAATACCAGAAGACTCGCTGTTGCCATACGCCGCTGGGCTGGTTGATGCAACCGTTTTGACAGACGTATGGTTGCAATGACCACGAGCGTAACCAGACTAATGGCGGATATAACCAGCAATGTCTGAATGAGGAGTTCCTGGAAAGGAATGCGGATGAGTGGCTCACCAATGCCAAAGGGCAGGGTGCTCAGTGTGATCTGCATTGCCAAGGCCAGGAGTGCCTGTACGATGAGGATTATGCCGACGATGCGCCAGCCATGACCCTGACGAAAGAGGAGTATGCCGCCGACCCCGAGACCAATATACAACGCTAACAACGCCAATGTTGCAAAAGACAACAACATGACCATACTCCAATAATGTGTGAAACTAGTGTTTGAAAGAGTAATATCTTATGTGATGCACGGCAGAGATGACTGAAAATGTGAATAAATTATTGTTATGTTAGTACTTCCATGTACATATTACCATAAATTAGGTTAATCTGGTTGCTCAGGGGACAAACCAGCCGAACGATGTATGGAAAGTGTTAAAACGGTAGGGTATGATGTGCGAATTGAGATCAACCATCCGATTACTAAGTTGCTTTTGATTTTTCTGACATTGTTTGTCCGCCTTCATCATCGGCCCAGAGACCGTATTCCTGTTGGCACTCTATCGCTAGTCTGATCATCGTCGTTTTCAGAAGTAGAGAGGAGTGTGTAATGTCATGATTAAGCCCTGGGCTTCCCTCGCACCACGACTTTCCGCAATGCAAGCATACGTCCGTTTTGTGTATCGAATCCTTATTGCCCCATGGCCACCTTTTCTTGCCTTCTTATAAGTCACGTTTGCTGCTATCGTGATAGGTGTTAGTTTATTAACTGATGTTACATATAATGGTATTGAAACGTCATAATATGTACAAGGTAAGTAAAAACATTGCAGCATTGTCTTTGTCTCTCTACATTGTATTTGGAGGCACATATGCGACTTTTCGAAGAGTTGACCGAGCGAGAAGAAGAAGTCCTGCACTACCTCTCTCTGGGGCGATCAAATCCACAGATTGCGACCCAGCTTGGTGTTAGCCCTCATACTGTCCATAACCACACTAAGAGTATTTTCAGGAAGTTGAACGTGCGTGGCCGAGTACTCGCCAGTCAGATGTATCAGCAACGGATGCCTCGACAACCTGTAGAATAGCCTGCCATGGCTATTTACATTTCTGCTGGTTTCTGTATGATGAAGGTAATACCCAATCTGACCAGACAACTCAGTGTATATGTGCCACATACGTGTATGTGTTGGCATGTGGTGGTCTGGTGTTTTCTGTATCTGCTAGGGAGGATAGTATGCAAGTCTATTTCAAAGCGATCCGGTTGGTTCTGTGTAGTATGCTGTTAGGGAGTCTTGTCGTTACTACTGCGTGGTTTGTCCCGCAGGCAGGTGCACAGGAAACTGTGCCTGAATCCAATGATGATGGTACTGTGAGGTATGTTAGTCCTAGTGAGGCGCGCGAGAGCGATATCGTGCAGCGTGCCCGTGATACTGGTCGCACGGTAGAGCAGGTTCGGCAGATTGCATTATTCGAAGATGCTTTTAGAGCGTATAGAAGTGTTTTGCGTACACGGTATGATGATCGTATTGCAGGTTCTTGGATCGAGTATGAGCCGGTACCGAAAGGGTATGTGCGTTTTGTTCAAGAGGTACCTTCTGAAGCAATTGCAGCTCTGGAGACATTCAAGATACTGGATACTAACAATGTGATTTTGCTCGATGATGGGACCATCTCGTTAGACAATCACTTTCGTCGCGTTGAGTTGTCGGCAAAAGCTCTTGTTGATTTAGGGTATACAAACGCAGAAATTAGTTATAATCAGGTAGAAGATCAACTTGAGATCAGACTGCTCCTCTCAGAAGACACATCCGCTCCAGTCGTTGAGGATCTTGCGGTGGCAATCCAACAACAGGTAAATAAAGATCGTCGTGTTGCTGGTCAAGATGCATTACAGGATACTGCGGCTACGGTGGATACAAACGATCTAAACCTGCTAGTAGAGAGGGGCTCTGGTCCCATGATAGTGCTGGAAAGTGCGTATGGGCGTGCAGGTGAAGTTGTGGAGGGTGCTGAACGGTGTACAAGTGGCTGGTCGGTGAGTGGTTCAAAAGGCGATGGTATCCTCACTGCTGGGCATTGCGATCTGGTTAGTGAGTATTGGTTTCCTGGCGGTACGCCTCTCGATATAGAGTATGTCTCTTCAGTTTTTGGTTCACGTGGGGATGTTGCGTACTTTGAGACTCTTCAGTTCCCGTCAGAAGCAAAGTTTTATAATGGTTATCAAATTCGTGATGTCACACAGCTTCAACGAACAAAAGACATGCGTAATGAAGAGGTATGCTTTTATGGTCGATCTTCGAATGACCAGCGATGTGGGTACATGGTTGAAGACGTGGGTGCTTTTGCAATAATAGAGGATGCGAATGGGAACGAACGTACCATTGGTAACCTGGCGCGTGTACTGAATCCGCACGGGATTACAAGAGGGGGCGATAGTGGAGGCCCTTGGTTTACATATACGACAGCATGGGGAACTCACGTAGGTACAACAGAAAATGATGTTTTTTCGTACTTTATGCCTGTTGAGGAAGCACAAAGGGAGCTTAACGTTACCATTAAGACAAGGTGATGGAGAACATATGTGGGTACTTCATTGCAAAATAACATTGTTTATTGGTGTCATTACAATGTATGGGTGTACTATGGGGAATATGACTGACAGTTCATCAGCATCATCACCGCTGGTGACGTGGGATGCCAGTGGTACCGAGATAATACTGCAAGCGAGTGCTGGTACTGGCATTCTCAGGATTACAGATAACTGTGTGTTCCTTGAACGTTCCAATCAGCGCACAACACTATTAATCTGGCCAGAGCCAACATCATGGAATGAGGAAACCCAAAGCATTACGTTTGTTGACCTAAGTGGTGAGCAGTTAGAGTTACGCGATGGTGATCGTATCACACCAGGTGGTTATAGCTTAAGGGAAGGCTTCTCGTTTGTTGTACCACCCCATCCAGACTGTCACACTGATTTTAGGTTTGTCGTTACTGCCATGACGAAAGAGCCTAGCTGATTAGTATTTGTGCGGCAATTAAACGAGGCGCTAGCAATGTCAGCATAACACTGTTGTTGCTAGCGCTTACAGGCGTATTTCATCTACTATGATGATGGAGTTTGCGCCAAACCGCTCAGTCACACAGAATGGAGACCATAGCTATAGTTGTTTTGAAAAAAAGCAGGTGGGTCCATGCCACCTGCTTTTTTGATTCTGTGTACTCTGTAGTGAGGCGAACGATGGTGAGTTTCTGTGCTCTGCTATGAACTCACCCGGCGCTTTTTGTTTTTTCGGTCTGAGCGAATTGAAGGATTGTGAACTGAGGGAGAACAAAGCAACGTGAGTCTCAATTAGCCGAACGATGTATGGAAAGTGTTAAAACGGTAGGGTACGATGTACGGACTGAGATTAACCATTCCATAGCTGAGTTGCTTTCGATTTTCCTGACCTTGTTTGTCCGCCTTCATCATCGGCCCAGAGACCGTATTCCTGTTGGCACTCTATCGTTAGTCTGATCATCATCGTTTTCAGAAGTATAGAGAGGAGTGTGTAATATCATGATTAAACCATGGGCTTCCCTCGCACCACTACTTTCCGCAATGCAAGCATACGTCCGTTTTGCCTACCAAATCCTTATTGCCCCATGGCCACCCTTCCTCGTCTTTTTAATAGTCATCGCTGTTGTCGGCGCACTTATGCCGCTGGGACACATTGCTGCCATCTCGCAACTCATCGATACGTTGTCGACAAATCGCAATGTGGCACTTGTGGAAGAAACGGTATCGGTGCTGGAACTACTTCAGCCCTATCTTCCATGGCTGTTGCTCCTGTGCGCCATGATTCTCCTGGAACGGATTATCTATTATGAGCCGTTTCATCAATACCTGGCAGCACGAACTAATGAATACATTAGAGAGCACTTCGATGCCCTGTTCTTTAGGAAAGTCCTGACAGCTCCGCTCAAACAGTTTGAGAGCACCGCCTACTACGATCAGCTCAAGCTGGCGCGTGCGATGATCGACGATAACATTGCCAGCCGTTTGCTCCAGATCCAGACGGTAGTGGCCATGCTTGGCTCAAGTTTCATCATTATTGGATCGTTAGCGGCGGTTCATTGGGCATTGCTTATCCCTACGCTCTTTGGTAGCTTGCTCCTGCTGCAACGACACATTCGGCGTGCTCAACAGGTTGTTGCCATCACCGAGTCCCAAACAACGCACCAACGGCGTCAGCTCTACTGGCGCAATCTGCTTACCCAGCGGGAGTATGCCGCAGAGGTGCGTCTGTTTGGATTGAACCAACACATCATTGCTTCGTGGCGAAACATCACCGACCAACTATTGCAGGAAACCGCAGCAGTCCGACAACGTGGGAAACGTCGTGATATAGGGATTGCGCTCATCACGGTTGGGCTAAACTGCACCGTGTTGCTAGGTCTCATTTTGGCCGCACGTGCGGATCTATTGAGTATCGGCACCCTACTTGCCTTGATTGTGTTGATGCAACAGTATCTCGATCATCTGGATCGTATCGGTCTGCGGCTGGGAAGATTACAGGGTTTTTTCAGGAAGTTACGTAATGCAGGGACATTTCTGGCGCTCAATGATAATGTTGTGGAAGGTGTGGCGCCCGCCCCTCCGATCACAGGTGACGGTATTCGTTTTACCGATGTTTGTTTTACCTATCCTGAAAGTGCTCGACCAACACTGAAAGACATCAACGTCCATATTCAGCCGGGCGAACGCATTGCACTGGTCGGAGAAAATGGTGCGGGTAAAAGCACGTTTGTACGGTTGCTGTTGGGTTTGTATCACCCTACCGAGGGTCATATTACTATCGACGGGGTTGATCTGAAAACCATTGCGCCTTCCTCATGGCGCGAGAAGGTCAGTGCGGTGATGCAGGATTTTACGCGCTATGCCGTGACTGTGCGCGAGAACATTGGCTTTGGTCGATTGGCCGCACTCGACGATGTTCCGGCAATTCATGCAGCCGCCAACCAAAGTGGTGCTGGTGAGATGATTGAGCAGTTGCCAGAAGGGTACGAAACCCTGCTGGGAAGAGAGTTTGTTGGTGGTCACGATCTCTCCGGCGGACAGTGGCAGAAACTCGCTATCGCACGGGCCTACCTTCGCGACAGCGCCGTGCTAGTGTTGGATGAGCCCGCTTCAGCGCTGGATGCTCTGGCCGAACGTGATGTGTATCGCCAGTTTCTTGACCTCGCCGCAGGCAAGACGGTGGTTCTGATCTCACATCGTCTTGGTTCAGCCCGACTGGCCGACCGCATTATCTTTATGCACAATGGCCAGATTCAAGAGGTTGGTACACACGAGGAGTTGATGGCACAACGTGGATACTATGCGACCCTCTACGAATTGCAGGCAGCCTGGTACCGCGATCAAACAGGAGCAGAGACGACCCAACAAGTGAGTCGATAGGAGCAACACATGTCTCAGCATAATCAAGACGACACGTTTCTACAGCGGTGGTGTGTCCTCCCTCGGCTGCTACAACTGCTGTGGGAATTGGGCCGTCGCGATGTCCTGATGATCGCAGGCTTCTCGCTCATCAATGGGCTGGCACCACTCCTGAGTCTGCTTGTGTTGCAGCGCTTTGTGGACAGTACGGCTGATGCGATAAGTGGCAACATTGGTCTGTCGGTTGCTCTGGTGTGGCTTGCCCTTCTGTTTGTAGTTGAAGGATTAAAAGCCATCTTTGGTTTTTGGGAAAGCCTGATCGAAGATGTCCAGAATCGGCTCACAGCCCGAGCACAGGAACGGCTTTTGCAAAAGGCTGGGCGACTCTCATTAGCCGCTTTCGAGTCGCCAATGCTGTTTGACCAATTGCACCGCGCACAACAGGGGCTTGATAAACGGCTGCTCAACGTTCCTGCCAATTCCCTCCTATCTCATCACTACAATCAGTCTGCTGGTGTATGTTGGCTCGGCGCATATCTTTTTTCCCATTATCCTGCTGCTGGGTCTGGTGCCAACCTATGGCCTGTTCACCAGATACTTTCAGCAAACCTATCTGTTGGCACGCAAACACACCCCTTTCGAGCGCATGCTCACATATCTTTGTGATTTGATGGCAGATCGTCGGGCGGCTGCCGAGATTCGTCTCTTTGGTTTACAGGATTATTTTCTCAACCGGTACCAGCAGATCTTTCGCCAGTTACGAGACGACCGCATCAAGATGGCTCGTGATCGCCAGCGAACGGATGTGCCCCGCGCTTTTGGGAAGGCGCTCACTGCCGGGGCGGTTGCAGTGGGCCTGACCGTTTTGATCGCGCAGGGGCGTCTGTCGATTGGTGCGTTCGT
>JBCDFA010000311.1:0-9465 GCA_039178835.1 Chloroflexota bacterium | reverse complement strand
TCCGTTGTGTTCGTGTCCGACCGATGGAGGAGCCAGTTGTGGAGGAGCACCGCTTCACCGGGTTCAAGTTCGAGATACACCACCTTATCGGCATGCGCATAGTCTTTAGCCTGTTCTTCGGTAAGAAAGCCCGAAGGATGCGACGGATTGAGCAGACCAAATCGATGACTCCCCACGATGACCTGAACACAACCATTGGGGACCGTTGCAGGATCGAGCGCCGTCCAGAGGGTAATCTGCGGATCACGGTCGAGGTGTGTCCAACGGTCCTGATGCCACGGCAGAAGCGTCCCCCGGTGAGCCGGCTTGTTCATAAACATCGCCCGAAATGTCGCAATGGGCGACTCCGCACCATAGACAAGTGCACAAATGTCACGGAAGATCGGTCGCTGCATATACTGCAAAAATAACGGATCGAACTCCAGGTCCTGAATCTTGCGATAGGAAAGCGTGGCGCCCTTAAAACCCTTACTCTGCTCACCAGCGTTCTGGTACTGTCCATCCTGACTATCAAGCTGCATCAACATCTGATCATAATCGACATCGGCATGACCAAGCATAATGTCATTGATGCGGTTTTGCAATGCCATCAGGTCATCGTCATCCAGCAACTTGCCCAGTTTCACAAATCCATGCTGCTGGTACTGTTCCCATTGTGCGTTGCTCAGCCTGGTAATTGTCTCCATCGCATACTCCTTTTGTATAATCTGCGGATTTGTTGCAGATATTGTATGATGAATACAACAGGAAACAATAGATATAATTAGCATTTTTTTGCACTTTACACGCACTCAGAGACTCACCTATGGACGAAGACCTAACCTTTTTAGCCAGCACACATAACCCCCACTGCACCATTGTCATCGACAAACATCTTGTGGGCTATTACACCATGCAACTGATGACAGAAGGCACACTGTTTCTGTCCTACGATCAGCAAGAATATCAGCTGAGTGGGGCCTGGTTCTGGCCTGCCTACCCCGGTCCCCGTATTCGCTTCCACGCTGCCGACGGAACGTCGCACTGGTTCCACCGTCACATCGGGTTTTTAGGGCCACGAGTCAACCAGTGGATCGCTGCCGGACTGTGGCCCACCGCCCCACAACCAGCGCCACCTGAGCAGGACTACGGAGCCTTTTTCGATAAACTGATTCAGTTGTCTCAACGCACAGATCGCTGGGGCAAACTCCGCGCCATCAACAAGCTGGATCAGTTGCTACTCGAACTCGTCGAGGTTCGCACTCAGGCACCGTCGCACGCTGCCTGGTTCGAACACATCTTGCGCCAACTACGCGATACCGAACATTTTGTTCCTGATTACGAGCATATCGCAGCAGAAGTTGGGATGAGTGTGTCGACGTTGCGACGGCGTTTCAAGCAAACCATGGGAACCACAATGCACAGCTATGTCATGCAGCATCGCATCACCGCTGCACAACGCTTACTCGTAAACACCGAGTGGCCATTGCACGCCATCGCCGCAGAACTGGGCTACAACGACGTGTACTTTTTTGCCCGTCAGTTTCGCGCAGTGACCGGCGTATCGCCCGGCACCTACCGGAGCAGTCGACAGAAATAGCAGATCATGAGGATTTGGGTGCAGTCTTGGTTTTGCGGCGACGCGATACCCGCCCATTCGACGATGGTCGCTCCATCTGGTCAAGGGTCTCCTGAATGGTACGGTCCTCGACCGCAATCTGTGCCGCATAGCTCTCCAGATGCGTGCTCCGGCGCTGACGCAGCACCAGCGGAGCCACTTTCCGCACATCATCAATCGAGACTTCCTGCCGCGCATCGGCAGCCGCCCGCGCCCGTGCCGCCTCGAGCAGCATAATCTCAGAACGATGTGAAGGAATGTTGAGGGATTGAATACAGGCCAGTGCAAATTCTTCCGCCTTCTTTGCGATGGTAACCTGGGGCAGGAGTTCCCGTGCAGCAGCAATATCACGTTTGAGGGCCACCATCTCGGCAGTGTAGTGCTCTCGAAACGCCTCGGGGTTCAGGCGAAAATCACGGGCGCGACGATAAACCTGGATACGCTGGTCACGTTCGGAGAGGGGCGCCACCCACACCCGTAGCGCAAAACGGTCGAGAATCTGGGGGCGCAATGTGCCTTCTTCAGGATTCATCGAGCCAATCAACACAAACTGCGAAGGCAACAGGCGCGTCATTGGGCCACGTCGGACAAACGTGCGCCCCTGAGCAGCAGCATCAAGAATCGCATCAATGACCTGTGCATCCAGCAAGTTGATTTCATCGATGTACAGAACATGACGATGCGCCTTGGCCAACACACCCTCCTGCAACACCACCCGCTGTTGCTCCAGCGCGATCCGCTCGTTGATACCGCCAACCACATCTTCGAGGCGAGCGTTGAGCGGCAACTCCATGATCCGCATCGGCTCCTGATGTGTGACGATCTGCCCCTCTTCACCGATTTCCTCCCGCTCGATCATGGGCAGAATGTCGTTGAGCGCCCGCACCGCCGTGGTTTTCCCCACCCCATATGGCCCCATCAGCAACACACCGCTGATATGCGGATTCACAATGGCCAGCACCAGCGCTTTTTTAAGTTCTTCCTGTCCGACGAGCGCCGGGAATGGATAAAAAAATAAATCATCCATAGGGTGTCCTACAGATACTGTGAATGGGAAAAGTACTACAACAACTCAATTTCATAATCAAGAATGGGCGCATCAGGGCGTTGCTCTTCGACCCACTGGACGACTGCTTCCAACTGGCCACGTGCGTAGTCAAACGAAGACGAAACACAGGCAACCCCAATAACAGCACGTTGATGAATGTCCTGTGCATCGACCTCAGCCGCAGAAATGTTAAAACGGCTGCGTAAGCGACCCAATACCGACTTAACGATACTACGTTTTTCCTTCAGCGAATGCACCCCTGGCAAATATAAAACAATACGACAAGAGCCTAAAATCATAGTTAAAACGACATGCGTCGTGCACTAATAAGACGAATGAACTCATTGCTATGGAGCAGATTGTAGCACAGATCTGGTGATTGGCATACGTATCGCTGATCTGGCTATCACACCTCGACCCGTTCTAGGCGTGTGGCCCCCAGCGTTAGCACCCCCCACGTCACAGCGGATGTCAGCAGAATCAGTAAGAACCAGCTTACCAGAGAAAAGACAAAATCAAAGCCTTCTACAAGCTCCCCCAGCGCAGGAGCCCCCAGCACAATGGCCAGTGCTGCTATGACATAGCCTATATACAGGATGAAGGAGATGCAGCCGGCCCGCATCGTCATCTGCTGTTGCGGCTTCTCCCAATCGAAGCGCGGGAAAATCGCGCCCAACCCCAGAGAGATGCTGGTCGTGCCAATGCCAACAATAAGCAGCAACGCCAGCCCATAGACAAAATCGATAAACGAACTCCCCTGCAGCACGATGAGCATAGCTGTAAAGGCCGTGCCAACAATCGGATAGGGGAGATAGGCCAGCACAAACTTGCCCAGCAGTAGCCGCCATACGCTGATTGGTGCGGCTTTGAGCAGCCAGAAACCCTTGCCTTCACGACCAATGCCAGGGCCAGCGATAGCACTGGAAAAAGAAAGACAGACAAAAAAACTAATACCTGCTGCACTCAGCGCTCCAAAAGTCTGACCCGTTTCTGAGGGGCTCGATGCAGTAAACGGATTATCGCCAGTGAGCAGATTGAAGGTCCAGATCCCCGCCAGCACCAGCGGAAAGATCAGATGTTGCAGGTTCCGCAGATCACGAACAAAGAGGCGTATGTCTTTGTACACTATCGATAGGGATTGCTCAGGGACCAAACGGTTCAGCAAGGGGATCAGCGGAGCCGAGTGCTCAGGTGTTGTGGATGTGCGCCCTGTGTCTGCTGCGCGACGACGTACTCGCCCACTCTGTGTGGCCATGTTGGACCAGCCTGCATAATAGAGGCGCTCAGAGACAAAGAGACACAGGACAAATACGCTGAGGGAGAGCACCGTAAATAAACCACCATAAATGAGTAAGGTTAGCCATTCGGCGTTGCCAGCTGCCACAAGTGCCCGGCCAGCCTGTGCCGAAGGAAAAAGCGGCATATCCAGTTGGCGCAGGGTGTCCAGCGTTTCGACAGTCGCGATTCGGGGTGCAATCTGCGATGTGAACTGCGTTGACACATAGACACCAACCGCGATGAGCCCACTCAGCACACCTGCAATATCGCGTGCACGATTCGCCGGTATCACCCGAACGATGGCCATGACCAAAAGCGCCCCCAGACCTGCCGGTAACAACGGGAAGAGTGCTAATACAACGATCAATACAATGACAAAAGGCCACCCAAAACCCAGGCCCTGACCATACCCCAGCAGCGCTGGCCCAAGCAGAAAAAAGAGCAATACATAGGGAATAAATAAGCCATCAAAGAATTTAATGATAAACACCGCACGCATTGGAACGGGAGCCACTAGCAGCGTATCCATATCTCCTGAAAGATAGAGCGATGAGAGAATACTGCCAAAACTGGTGAATATCAAAAACAGTAGCGCACTAAAGAGGGCCAGACTTGGAAGGGCGGTCAGAAATGGCTCAAAGTTGGTGGGAATCCCAAGCTCAGGCTGGTCACGCGCCGCCTCTTGCAGCAGTTCAACAAAGCCTGGGCTGGTTAGACCAATCACGGCCCATTGCATAAAGTTATACAACAAAAAGGCGATAAAGACGAGAAAACCACCTGCAACCAGTAATGATATTTTACGACCGATGTTACCACGCCAAAATGTGTTGCGAGTAATCAAAAAACGAGCACGCGCCAGCACAAGAACAGCATTCAGCATATATGTATTAGCCTCGACAGGACACACCTCCAAGCGTAGCATGCCAGTCTGTCTGATAGAGATAATCACGTCTTAGACAAGTGCATCGGCAATCTCGGCCTCTTCTGAGCCCCCGGTCAATTCGAGGAAAATGTCTTCAAGACTCTCACCACTACGTCCGGCACGAAGTTCATCTATGGTACCACTGGCAATAATCTGCCCACTGCTGATGATCGCGACTCGATCACACATGCGCTCGGCAATCTCCAGAATGTGTGTGGACATAAGCACGGCGGTATCCCGTTCGGCAACCTCGCGCAGAATATCTTTAATCAGACGTGCACTGCGTGGATCAAGCCCCACGGTTGGTTCATCGAGAAAAAACGCGCGTGGATTATGCAGCAAGGCACCAGTCAATGCGGTTTTCTGACGCATACCATGCGAGTAACTCCCAATCAATTCATCTCCACGCTCCTCCAGGCCAAACAGTTTAAGGAACTCCTCACCACGGCGCTGGGCCGTCGCACGGTCGACTTGATAGAGCCCGGCGATAAACGAGATATACTCACGTGCAGAGAGTTTTTCGGGCAGATAAGGCTGATCAGGGACAAAGCCCAATAAGCGTTTGGCGGCAATTGGCTCACGTTGCATATCGTGGCCACCGATACGCGCCACACCAGTCGTGGGTCGTAACAAACCGATCAGCATTTTGATCGTGGTCGTTTTCCCGGCGCCGTTGGGGCCCAAAAAACCAAAGATTTCACCAGGACGCACCTGCAGACTCACGCCTTTCACAGCATACGTCTCACCATACTGCTTTTGCAGATCTATGGCTTCAATCACCGGTATGGTATGTTGTTGTATTTCCATGACACTCATTCTATTACGTACATACGGATGTGAAACCACCCATGGTTTTACGTTGTATTGATATATTTCGCACCTATCCACTGCATACCACAAGTAGTCTCTTACGATTAATCATACCACGAATAAAACGTAAAAGCAGGCAACATATGTGTTTGATACAGGGAGAAAACCACAGATAAGCCCTGTTCGTGTGGCGTGAACAGGGCCATACAAGATTGGGGCTATACTGCGTCGTCAGGCTGGACATAGTCAACGCCAGAGATACGCATAAGTTTATCCCAGCGATGTCGTGCGTTGATGTAGCGTACCGTGCCAGACGAGGCTCGCATGACTACGGAATGGGTTGAGGCACCACCACTGAAGTAATGTACACCCTGAAGGAATTCGCCGGGTGTAATGCCAGTTGCCGCAAAAAAGACATTATCGCTCTGGACCAGATCATTGGTATGGTATACCTTGCTCATATCCAGCCCTCGCTCAACAATCACTGCCTGCTCTTCATCATTACGGGCCCACAATTTACACTGCATCTCACCACCGAGACATTTCATGGCACAGGCAGTAATAACGGCCTCTGGTGCACCACCAATACCCATGAGAATATCGGCAGGAGGATCATCAGTAGCTGTCATCACGCCTGCAGAAACATCACCATGGAGAATAAGCTTAATCCGTGCGCCTGTTTCGCGGATCTGCCGAATGAGGTCTTTGTGTCTGGGGCGGTCTAACACCACCACCGTAATGTCTTCCACATGTCGCCGCAACGCTTTGGCAACATTATGAATATTTTCTTTGACCGGAGCGTTGATGTCGACCGAACCGCTGGCCGCCTCCCCTACCACGAGTTTGTCCATATAGGCGATGCCTTCCCAGCCATAGAGAGAGCCACGTTCCGCAATGGCGACTACTGCAATGGCGCCCGGCATACCCTCGGCCAACAGCGTGGTACCTTCGACCGGATCAACGGCAATATCAACCTCTGGCTCCTCACCCCGCCCAATTCGCTCACCGGTGTACAGCATCGGTGCTTCGTCCTTTTCACCTTCCCCGATGACCACCACACCATCCATCGGAACACCATCAAGTGTAAAACGCATCGCATCAACGGCTGCCTGATCAGCAGAATTCTTGTCTCCGCGACCCATGAAACGACCAGCGCGTAAGGCAGCTGCTTCGGTAGCACGTACCAAGTTCATGCCAAGATTTCGTTCAATACGCATTGTATAACCCTCCATAGTCTCTGAAAACCAAAAGGAAAGATGCTACACATATACAGAAGTGGTTTTGTTCTACCTGTAGGGCTGAGTATCCTAAGTAGCGTGAGATACCAGGAACCACGTGTGCCAGAATTCTGCTGAATGTGTGTGTCTTAAGATTGTAGCATAGTGGTGGTCGCTATGTCTATGTCACCTGCATCATTACTCCTTTCTCCACGACTACAACAAGTCTCTCTAACACCATATGATCGGCTTACTGGCGCTCAAGGGCAAAGAGTGCTAAAATAGCTCTTGACAAAATTCCAAGGTTTCGGTACTATATGAGCCGGTTAGCACTCAAAGGGTGAGAGTGCCAATCGGTTACATTTTTTCTCGATGTTAAGTAGTTGTGCTACACAAGGAGGACATAAGACTATGGGAGCTGACTTCCGTATTCGCCCCCTGGCCGACCGCGTGGTTGTCAAACCAATGGAACGCGAAGAAGTGACTAAAGGTGGTATTTTCCTGCCAGACACCGCAAGCAAAGAGCGGCCCATGGAAGGAACTATCGTCGCAGCCGGTGAGGGACGCGTTGACGATAGCGGCAAGCGTATTGCCATGAATGTCAAGACTGGTGATAAAATCATTTTTGCTAAGTACAGTGGAACTGAATTCAAAGTTGACGACATTGAGTACCTGATTCTGGCCGAGAAGGACATTCTGGGCATTATTCAAGACTAAAACAACCGAGTAGCACACGATCAAAATAAAATCCGTTGACGAAAGATCTGGTGTGCATCATATTGTTACAGAAATATAGCTTGTATATCGCATATGCGTATATGTAAGGAGGATCTGAAAGGGTATGCCAAAGCAACTCTATTTTGATGAAGAAGCTCGACGTGCACTTAAGCGCGGTGTAGATACGGTGGCCGAAGCAGTAAAGACGACACTCGGCCCACGTGGTCGCAATGTCGCCATCGATAAGAAGTTTGGTGCTCCCACCGTCACGCACGACGGTGTGACCGTTGCCAAAGAGATCGAACTCCAAAACCCATTTGAGAACATGGGCGCTCGTCTTCTCGTTGAAGTTGCCACCAAGACCAACGATGTCGCCGGTGACGGTACCACTACAGCGACCGTTCTGGCGCAGGCCATTGTCAACGAAGGTTTGAAGGTTGTGGCAGCTGGCGCCAACCCTATGCTGCTCAAGCGTGGATTGGACAAGGGTGCAGAGGCGCTGGTCAATGAATTGCAAAGCCTCGCCAAGCCTGTGCGTGACCGCGCCGACATTGCCCACGTTGCTTCCATCTCCGCTGCCGACTCCGAGATTGGCGACCTGATCGCCGAAGTAATGGAGAAAGTCGGTAAGGATGGTGTTATCACCGTTGAGGAGAGCCGTGGTATTGCCTTCGAGACCGAGTACACCGAAGGTATGCAGATCGACCGTGGCTACATTTCGCCTTACTTCGTCACCAACTCCGAGCGCATGGAGTCAGAGCTTGATGATCCCATGATTCTGATCACGGACAAGAAGATTTCTGCCATTAATGATATTCTTCCCATCCTTGAGAAGGCTCTGCAAGCCACCAAGAACTTTGTGATTGTGGCTGAGGATGTTGAGGGTGAAGCTTTGGCCACACTCGTAGTGAACAAGCTGCGTGGTACCATCAACGCACTGGCCATCAAGGCCCCTGGCTTTGGTGATCGCCGCAAGGCCATGCTTCAAGACATTGCCATTCTGACCGGCGCAACTGTTATCTCAGAAGAAGTGGGCCGCAAGCTCGACAGCGCCACCCTGAACGATCTTGGTCGCTGCCGCCGCATCGTGGCCGACAAGGACAACACCACCTTTATCGAAGGTCGTGGTGACGAGGGTGGTATTCGTGGTCGTATCGACCAGATCCGCGCTCAGATGGAAACCACCACTTCTGACTTCGACCGCGAGAAGCTCAACGAGCGATTGGCCAAGCTGGCTGGTGGTGTTGCAGTGCTCAAGGTCGGTGCAGCAACCGAGCCCGAACTCAAAGAGAAGAAGCATCGCGTTGAAGATGCGCTCTCAACTGCCCGCGCAGCCGTCGAAGAAGGCATGGTTGCCGGTGGTGGTATCGCCCTCATCAATGTCGTTTCTGCCCTCGACAATGTGAAGGTAAACAACGACGATGAGCGCTTTGGTGTGCAGATTTTGCGCCGTGCACTTGAGGAGCCAATCCGACAGCTGGCCCGCAACGCTGGTGAAGATGGTGCCGTCATTATCGACTCTGTCCGCCGTATGCAGGCAGAAAAGAATGACACCACCATTGGTTACCACGTGCTGACAGGCGAGTTTGGTAGCATGATCGAGCAGGGTGTTATCGACCCGGTCAAGGTGACTCGCAGCGCCGTTCAGAACGCTGTCTCCATCGCCGGACTCCTGTTGACCACCGAAGCTTTGATCACCGATCTGCCTGAAGACAAGCCAGACATGCCCGCTGGTGGCGGCGGCATGGGTGGTATGGGCGGCATGGGTGGTATGGACTTCTAGTCCTTCTCCCAACCCATCAACTACCTACGGGCCACGACGAAAAACATCGATGCCCTTGAATATGTAAGCGGCAGATAGAGCTGAGTGGGGAAC
>JBCDFA010000310.1:0-9502 GCA_039178835.1 Chloroflexota bacterium | reverse complement strand
CCAACTGTGTTATCAATCTTGCCGAGGATAAGGAACCGGTGTTGCGTGAGGCATTTCGTGTGCTCAAACCAGGTGGGCGTTTTGCGGTTTCTGACATCGTTATCCATGGTGGCCTGCCAACAGAATTAGTTGATACCACAGAGTTTCGGCGGAATCTCTCAGCGTGGGCAGGGTGTATCGCCGGTGCGCTGACTGATGCAGAATATCGTGATGGGTTGGCGTCGGCTGGTTTCGCTGACATCGAACTCGAAGTGACGCGGCGCTATGATGCCTCTGATCTGCCTGAGTTCTTGCCACCGGGGATGGGGCAACTCTCTGATGATATGTTGACCCAGGTGGTTGGTCGGTTTGCCAGTACGTTTGTACGTGCACAAAAATCCACGTAAGCTCCTTATACCGATGAGATACACGTACGCGTTCCTGTGATATGCAGGGGCGCGTTTTGTTTTGCGGAGGTAATCTACTGAGGAGCTACTTTGTGTGTGGTATACTGTACGAACGTAGCGGTAATATTGGTACCACTTCTACAGGAGTAGGGTTTGGCAACATCAGATGTAACTCTTGATCAAGTACTTGCGTTGGCTCGACGTTTGCGTCCGGTCGATCAGGCGCAACTGATCGCACGTCTTGCACCTAACACACAGCATCTCCTGAAAACAACACAGTCAACAACTTCTCTAGAACGACCACCGTTGCGTGGTCTCCTCGCTGATTTGGGAACTGCCCCAACCGACTCCGATATTGCCGAAGTACAGCAGGAGATGTGGGCGACTTTCTCGGAAGATAGTATATGACGATTCGTGTTGTTGCTGACACTCACGCTATACTTTGGTATTTGTATAATGATCCACGTCTTTCTGCTACAGCAGAGAATTTTCTAGACTCCGTTGATGTTGCAGGTGATCAGATAGCTATTTCTTCAATTGTGCTTGCTGAAGTAGTGTATCTTATAGAGAAAGGTCGTATTGACTCAATGGCGTTTGATCGGATTATCACAGCTCTCAATCGTATCGATGCCACACTTGTCGAAATACCATTAGATCGGTTTGTTGTTCAAGCAATGCGGCAAATTGATCGTTCTCAGGTGCCTGACTTACCAGATCGTATAGTGACAGCCACCGGATTACATCTTGGTGTTCCTGTAATTAGCCGTGACCACAAGATAAAAACATCTATTGTGTCAGTCATTTGGTAGTAGTCCGTATGATATCACAATTACAACTCCTTTATCATCAATCTACAATAGGCCTTATTGGAATTCGTCCACGCTACTCAGCAGAAGCTGTAAGCCTACTCAAGGCCCTTGAACAGACGTATGATATTGTCTTGCCTGAAGCGATTGAAGAATGGTTTTTCATTGATCGTATTGTTGAGACATTGCAGCTTTACAGTGATGGTCACAGACCTGTGTCACTTGAGCATCTGGATCATACACAATTTGTCTGGCACCCGACCGAAGCTGGAGATTTGCTCAAGCAGGGTTGGTTAATCTTTATGTGTGAAAGCCAGGGTTGTTGCCTATGGGCTGCACATCTCTCAGGCGATCCTGATCCTCCGGTTTTCATCGCAGACAATTCTCATGTGCCGCCTCTATCTTGGAAGTTTGTGTCTCCACATTTCTCATCGTTCATAGGACATTGGGTTTGGGAAGGTAGTGCTTACGTGAATACGACAAACGAGATTGATCCTTACATCTGAAGGGTGTGCTATTTCCTGTTCTGATTACTTGACTCGCTGGTATGGGACACTATTCAACAGAAGATATTGGTAGTCGTGTTCTGGTCCAGCAACAAACCTGCCCCAGTGTTCGTAGTCTGGGCTAACATACACATCCGGCCGCACTAACGTAAGTGGAAAAGTGTCTTCTTGATGTTCCAGTGTGAGTTGAGCCGATTGAAACGAGATACGCACACGTTCATCATATGGATTAAGGTAGTTGCCGACCTCCGTACCGTTTGGAGGTTGTTCACTGTCCATCACAGATGAACGTGTCGTTACAGGTGGTAACCCTAACATCTGATCGAAAATGGAGTTGGTTATAGCCTCAGCGTCTTTGCGGAAATTGGCGATGCGACTAACTAGTAAAACCATCCCAACCCTGTGATTTGGTGCAATCGTCATGCGACCACCCCACCACGGCCCAATGCTGCCACCATGCCATACCATAGGCACGCCTTTATAGTTTCCGGTGAAAAAAGTGAGTCCATACCCTTGCAACCAACCATCAGGGTATAAGTCGGTCTGTGTGGTGCATCATATCAATGAGTTCAGTGGGAAGAAACACCTGTCCGTTCACTGACCCGCGGTTGAGACGTAGTTGGACGAAATGGACGAAGTCGAGCACGGTAGAAAATGCTCCTCCTGCGGGGGTAAAAGCAGCATTGTGGACAAGTGGACGTTGTACAGCCAGATGCCCATCTGACAGTAGATTATGAGCCTGTGCGACACGAAAGGTCATTGCCATGAATGGATCAAATGTCGTCTGATACATGCCGAGAGGAGTAAAGATTTCATCCTTCATAAGTTGCTCGAAGGGAGTTTGTGTTAGAACTTCTGCAACATAACCAGCGACACAAAGCCCTAGATTGCTGTAGGCATGTAACGTCCCTGGCGGTGCAAAAAAGGGCCAATGCGGTAACTCGGTTGTGACGAGATGAGCGAGCACATTCTCTGTACGATTGTCACCACTTACTCCGGTGGGTCGTAAGCCTGCCGTATGGCTCAACAGATGTCGCAGTGTAATCTGCTGACTATAGGCTTCGTTCTGAAAGCGAAGCGCCGGGACAAGTTCGGTGACAGGCTGATCGATGGAGAGTCGACCACTTGCTTGGAGACGCATAATCATTGTCCCAACAAGTGGTTTGGTAAATGAGGCAATTCGAAAGAGTGTGTTTGGAGTCGTCAGCATATCCGTCTCATCGACGCTGAGGATGCCAAAGCCGTTGGCATAAATGGTCGTTTGTGGTGTAACGATTGCCAAGGCTAAGGCCGGAACATGGCTCGTAGCCATACGATGTTCAATATCAGCTTCAAGGCGTTCAATGTCTAGTTGGGGTGGGTTTTGGTCAGCGGCAGGCGTAGGTTGTGGATCATTGGTTTGCATTGTATTCCATCCTTCTTTTCTCTGTTTAAGATCGAAAAAGTCTTTCTAGTAAGACTGGAACTGAGGTATCTAATCATAATACAAGCTATTCAGATCTACGTGTATACTCTAACATTTCTAGGATATCCTCTGCCTCGGGTATAGAACAGTTAAGCACGCTTCGTATTGTCTGTACACCTCTCACCAAACCTTGTGTTTTGGCCTTCTGCAGAGCTGCTTGTTGTGCATCACTCAAGGACTCAATGAGCATTAAAGCCTTGCAGCGTGAACATATTCCAGTATGATGTCTGGATTTGAGAGCCATGAGTCGGCATTGGCATTTCCTGCATCTGTAGACCTCATAGCGCTCAAGACAGGTTGTACAAACAGGTTTCTGACCTAATTCGTTGGTAGCCGAATCCCCACATACATGACAGCGTGGTCCTGCGCGTTGCTCTGGTGCTCAGCTTGCTTCACGTTGTTCTCGCTCTTCTTTCAGATGGCAGTGGTAGCAGACCCCACGCCATGGACAGTCGTCGCGCTGGAGGATTAGGATCTGGCAGCGGCGACATGGGTAGCCTTGATCTCGATCCCACCATGATGGACAGTTATCTTCTGGGTGCTCAGGTGAGGGGAAATAGAATGCTACTCCAAATTGTTGGGCCAGTTCATTCCCTAGTGTCTGGGCAGCTCTGGCTTCTGGCCATGGCGGCACCTGATCATTGAACAATCTTAGATCACCGCCCTCCTGCAAAACAGTTAGCAGATGGGACTGTTGATCGCTTGTGGCTGCTGAAAGACACACATACCAACCTGCGGTATCGCCGTCCCAGAGTGCTTCGATAGCGACGAGGGGTGCTTCGAGCTGCGCGATTTTGGTCAGGATGTGTTCACGATTAATTTGCATTGTGTAGCCCTCGGCCAACTAAACCGTATGGTCTTCCAGTTCTTCGTAAACCTCCACAGATATCCGCTCTGCCAGCGAGTGCATTGTTTGCATTTCCATACGTGTTGAGTCTTTCCAAAAGGCTTGCCAATTCTCTAGTGTGTCCCAGCGCGCAACGGTCACAAACTCGGTAGGATTTTCATGGCTATGCAGAAGAAAACTTCCGCGTGCACCATGTGTGATTTCTCTTATTGCGGTTGTTGCTTTGGCCCAGGCCGCCCTGAACTTTGTCTCGTCAGCTTCCTGGACGCGCCATTTATAGATGATTCTAATCATAACAGTACCTTTCGCTGTGCTGAAGGAGTGTTCATGGTTCGATGGGAGTTAATCATAAAAGGCCATCTCTTATGCGCTCAAATCAGCGTCGAAATGTAATATAGTCATCTGGTGTATATGACCTATTATGCGCCTTCGTTTGTTTGTATACAGCAATCACCCTGCCACAAAATTAGTCTTTACTATGGTTACACTAAGGGTCTACTTCGTTTCAGGGGTTTGGTAATCTCCACATGTGATGACGAAGTAGAGTATCCATAGCCAGACCATTAGACCACCTATAAGTGTAACAAGGACCGGTACAATGCGCCACAGAGTATTTGGCATGATGAAAACAGTAATTAGTGTACCAACCACGAGGCCAACAGACGCTAAAAGAATCCATCGTACCGAAAAGGGTTTATTATGGTGCATATCATCAACCGTTGGGCGAGTCTTATCGTAGTACATCGTAAGTGCAACAAGTAATGAGGCGATTCCAAGTGTGGCTACTGTTAGCCACCATGGCCATGTGAATAATGGTTGTAGTGCAATCTGCTGAGCAACAAATGTACTACCAGCGAGGAGGCCAATTGTTCCCATGGTGATGAGAGCTGCAACGATTTCTGTGTGTTGCCACCACTTCTGCCGTAGTGGTGGTGCCCAATCGGTAATCATCCGTATTGGGAAAGGTACAAGTAGGAGTATAAGTAGGACAATAATATCACTCAAATATATAGACAAGACCAGACTAGCCTCATAAAGATGTCTGAAGCATGCTATTCCCAAAGCAAGACTCATACTTTGGGCCATCCAGCTCACCACCCGATTTTGGAGTGTGGGAGTCTGCACATAGGGTTGGCCCCATTCTGCGGCAAAAGCCTGAATATCAGTGCCGGTCACATCAGTAATCGATTTTCCATCTTGTGTGGCGGCGTAGAGATGATCGCGTAACTCGCCACTCATGTCGTTGACTGTTGCACGCGGAATGTTCCGTCCAATCCAGAAGAGCGTGCAGGCTTCTACTACTTTATCTACGGTCACCATCGGCTTCGTCTGACTCATGTGATTCTCCTCGTCTAAGTATGATATTGACAGATGCGGTAAATTGTTCCCATTCGCCAGCCCACTTAGCTAGTTGTTTATACCCTGCCGGGAGCAATCGATAGTATTTTCGGCTTGGGCCTTCCGGCGAGGGCACCCGATAACTTTCGATATACGAATGTTGTTGTAGACGACTGAGAATGGGATAAATACTGCCTTCGCTGACCAGTGATAATCCTCGTTCAGTAAGTTTCTGGACGATTTCGTATCCATAGCATGGTTCCTCTGCAAGCAGGGCGAGGAGACACATATCAAGCACCCCTTTGAGCAGTTGTGATGTGTGTTTTTCGTTATTTACCATCTGGTAATTCTTCTATCTTGTATTGCAAGATAGCAGTAATGTAACACATGGTATCTTGTATTGCAAGATAGTCTTACAACTAAGCCGTTCACAATTCAAAAGAACTGGCTAAATAACATAAGCAGATAGTTGTGGCATTGGTTGTGGGTTTGGTTGTGGGTTTGGTTGCCTCAGAGTCCTGTGTTTACTCAATACTTTCGGTATTCAGCTAGCATTGGTTGTAGCTCAAATATCGAGTCTGCCCCAGCTTTTTTGAGGACAGCATTCACCCCATTTTGTTGCGAAACACGCACAACATTATCCGACTGTGGCAGCGAGTCTATATCCTGCTCTCTCTGTGCCTTTTGTTTCTGGAGAAGTCGCTTCATCTCAGGATACTGTGTGATCCACTGATAGAGGATTTGTGGCTTCTGGGGTAAGATTACCATCCTCGACAGTTCGTCTGATTGATGGAGTTGGCTTGCCCTTTTTTTGCTGGGCGGTGTCATGGACCAGAATCTACGGGTAACTTCTATGATATCGCAACTATATGTTTCACCGTTGAGCCGTAGTTGTGCTGCTTGTTGTAAAGGAAAATATACCCAATCTTGCTGATCTGATATAAAAATGGACCAGCCAAACTCTGGGTCATCGTGCAGGCGCACGTCTGCCCAGAAGTTCGATTGCAGGAACAATGCAAAGCGATGAATCTGCTGCTGATAAGCTGATCGGTCAAACCTGAATTTCAATAGCGTGTAGTCCCATGGGATTTTGCGATTTGGGTTGGCCATCTCGGGATTGTGAAATGCATCCCATACCACAACGTCATCAGACGTTGTGATCTGGCAGCGGATTGATGCACATCCGTCCAGACCACAATCAGCACATCGCAGCAGCAGGGTGTCATCTTCATATGATGGGTGATCTCCCAAGAAGTACATTTGCGAGAGAAAGATGCTGCTTGGGCTTAACCCCATATATCGACCAGCACTGTCTGGTCTGTTTTCTTTGGTGGCAAAGGGTAATTCGACCTGTTGGACAAGTGTAATAAAGTTGCGGTTGTTGATGAAAATATTAAAGGATGGGCGTTCTGTGTTGGCTAATTCAAAGTGAAGTTGATCTGTGCTCATATCTATAGTTTTGAGGATGTTGTAGCTGTTTTGTGTAACTAAGATAGCCTTCAACGTGTTCGCGTTGATTGCTATATTCTATCTTTTTTATCGCTTGATGCCAAATGACCCCTCCGTTGCCTGGAGAGGTCATTTGACTGCCTACTGGAAGAGGGCGCCTGTGGTGATTGACATAATGGCAGATGCAAACAAATAATGTGATCTGCGTTTGTCTGAGCATTCAATGCATGTGTGGCTGCATTATCTCAAATGCTTTGTCACCACGGAGGTTCTCTCTTGTTATATCATGATGGGAGGTTGTGCACATCAGTCGATCTGCCATCTATGGTGTGGCGTTTTGGCCAGCATATCACTGGCTGATTCTCCTGTTGTCAAGAATTCCACTGTCGTTGTTGCGCATCATCACTAATCCATCCCCGTTCTTGTGCAAAGAGGGCCGCCTGAGTACGATTGTCCACACCCCAACGCCGATACAGTTGTTCCAGATGAAAGCGGATAGTGCGTTCATTGACTTCAAGCGCATTGGCAATTTGGCGGTTAGTTTGTCCCTGAGCTACACGGGTGACAATCGCCATTTCATACGGGCTGGGCATTACGGTATGTGGACCTGACTGGTTTCCGCTCCATCGCTGTATAATGGGTACCATGGTAGCGCTGCACCAGATACCACCACGTTGTACACCCTCAATGGCATCTGGCAATCCCTGGGAGAGGTCGTTGTGGTGAATATAGCCAGTGACCCCTGCGGCGATCAATCCCCAGATATCACGAGCAATTGGATCAGCCAGACACGTGAGTGATCGGATTGTTGGAAATTGCATATGAATTTGTCCAAGCTGCCACATCACCGTCATCGAAGATTGGTGTAGATCCAAGATGATCAGATCTGCTTGTGCCGCTTGCACATAAGCAAACAGTTGTGATGGATGTGTCAGTGTTCCTACCAGTGTAACTGTAGATACTTGTGCAAGTAGTTTGTCGAGTAATGGCTGAGATGCGCTTTCATGGTGCATGAGTACAACACGGGCTTGGTGTGGCATGGCTGTCCTCACTTTCTATATTTCTTGAACAATCGCTCTTTCTCAAAGCACACATCATGGTATATTTATCTTCTACAATTAGAGAAAGTGCTTTCACTACTTATTATGATATTCTTACGAAAACGATATCTTGATAGTGGAAAGACTGGCGATGTCATCACATCGGTGTGAGACATACGTGTTATTAGTGAGTTTACTCATCCTGATTGAGAAAATCGATAATTGATTGCTGAACCTGTTGGTCGTGTACTAATCCTTTATGACCCAAACCTTGTGTATTTTGCAGGATGCTTTGTGGATACTTTTTAGCAATCTCTAGACTGCCTTCTGGGTCGATAACCTGGTCATCAAGGTCGTGAATGATAAGTCCTGGCATCTGGAAGGTTGTCACTGCTTCTCTTACATCACACTCCTCAATGGGGAGGGGGATTGATCTCTGAATGCGATTGACAATATGCGTATGCATAGAGTCAGGATACCCGAGAATTGTTTCAAAAATACCAATGTGTTGAAGGAGGTGTTTCATTGGCGAGAGCAAAACCAGTTTATCGATCTGGATATATGGCTCGCGGGAGAGCATTAAAGAGGTTGCTGCACCACCAAAACTCTTGGCAACTACGCCATAAAATGGACCGTGTTGATCGAGTGTGGCTTTCACTGCATCACCATAATCAATCATGTTTGTGAAGAACTGCGGTGATTGTCCATGCCCTGGTCCATCGAGCGCAATAACTTTGTATCCCACATCAACAAGTGGCTGAACAAGTGGCAGGGTATGTCCGAGATGACTTTCCCATCCGTGTACAAGCAGGATGGTTTTATCACCTGTTCCCCACTGATAGGCAACCAATTGTTTCTCATTGTGAACGACATGAATTTTTGTAGCTTCATCTGTCAACTGTTTCACGTAAGTAATTGGTTTACGCCGTGGACGGAGAAAAAGAAAAGCTCCTACCCTAGCTGCAAGCGACGGACTCGCCATTGAGAAGAGTCGCATAGTTCGCAGAAATGTTTCCATACCCCAGTTTGTTTTGAATGCTCTGAGGTTTGATTTTGCTGCGCCCCCTGGCATGTGTCTTGTGTTTACATCAGATGTCACGAGTGCGTCCCTCGCCATGATGGCCCCTTTTCTTTCGTTTATACTGTTACATCACAAGATAAAGGATGAACGTGTGCAAAAACGTGTGCAGGTTTGTATATGTAAAAAAGACTCGGAGGATACGTTAAATAGGACAAGTTTATGCAGTAGCGTGTAGAGCACGGATGACTACAGATAAGATGGTGCATGTATACAGGTGCGTGTATTACATGTAGTGGTCATTTCTGCAAGAAGCATTACTACAATACTTATATCCCAAATCTGTATCTATTCCACACATTTCCGTTCAAGTTTCGCCTCAATGCGCTATGGGAGAAATCTTGTTTGAATCTTGATAGTCACAGATATCGGAACTAGACAACAATTGCACACGTATACATGGGTATAGTGGATGATTGGTGCTTGGGATATGTCAGGTAGAACACTATGCTAAAACTCTATTTTTTAGGGACAACCCGCTATGAGACTGCGGATGGTCGCATATTACCATCAAAGTTGCGCCGCAAAACGCGTGCGCTGCTGGCCTATGTGTGTCTGGCGGACCAGCCGGTACACCGGGAGCAGTT
>JBCDFA010000309.1:0-9541 GCA_039178835.1 Chloroflexota bacterium | reverse complement strand
CGGGTTTATTCGACATAATAAGCTAATCTTCGCCATTATTATGATTGTGCTTGTTACGAATTTCCTTGATGCACCACTTTTTGCTGTGGTTATGCCAGTATTCGCAAGGCAGGTGTTTGGTAGTGCGGTCGATCTGGGGTTAATGATCGGTGCGTGGGGGTTAGTTTCTTTACTCGGTGCGTTGCTGTACAGTGACTTGGCCCCCAGACTCCCCCGCCGGATGACGTTTATTGGATCATTTATTGCGGTTGGGGGCTTGTTTTGGGGCCTTGCGATGCTACCACCACTTCCTATTGTCTTGACGGTGATTGTTATTGGTGGGATAGCTGCTGCACCGATCAATCCTATTATCTGGACTGTTCTGCAAAGTTATGTACCACCTGCCATGCGTGGACGTGTTATTGGTGTAGTGACTGCCGGAGTGAATGTAGCGGTGCCGTTGGGGATGTTTATTGCTGGCTATTTGATTGAGTGGATCGGGTTGCAGGCGACGCTCTTATTGCAAGCTGTGTGTTATTTGCTGGTCACAGGAAGTATGTTGTTCAATGCGTCGTTACACAAGATGGATCAGCCTGCTGAGGTTGAGACAGTGCCACAAACGCACGAGACGGTTTTGTAATTTGAGCTTTTTGTTCGAGAGTTATCAGTGGATTTAGATGTGGTATTGAGACATTAGTATTAGTGAACTATAGTCTGTATCTCAATTACAAGAGGTGTATAATACACCTGTTATTCTAGATTATATAGGGACAGTTATATGCCAGCTAGAGATACGTACCACGAAATCGTTAAACAAGCTCTTATTGATGATGGTTGGATGATTACTCACGATCCGCTGAAATTATCTTGGGGTGGCAAAGACATGTTTGTTGATCTAGGGGCAGAACAACTTCTGGCTGCAGAAAAAGCGGAACGAAAGATTGCTATTGAAATTAAGAGCTTCCATGGTTACTCTGAAAGGCTGATCTTGAGCAAGCATTAGGTCAGTATCTTGTTTATCGTGCTGTTATGGCAGAACGTGAGCCGGATCGTAAGTTGTATTTAGCTGTACCACATGATGTCTGGATTAATATCTTTGATGAGCCATTAGGCTTATTATTACGCACAACATATCAGGTCGCCGTCATGAGTTTTGATAGTGCGGCCGAGGAGGTGGTGCAATGGATCGATTAACACAATACCGTACAATCATCAGTCAGGCCCTACATGACTATGCACAGATTCCGTATGCGTATGGCGAGATAGAAAGTAAAGTGATCATTGATAAAGATCAAAACGAATTTCTGATTGTGAATGTTGGCTGGAATGAGAGACGTCGCGTTCACGGTTGTTTGATCCATGTTGAGTTGAGAGATGGAAAAGTGTGGATTCAGCGTGATGGTACGGAAGAGGGAATTGTCAAAACACTTCTTCAGGCTGGTATTCCCAAGGAGCACATTGTCTTGGCTTTCCAACATGTTCAACGTCGTCAGTATAGTGGGTATGCTGCTGCTTAGGATGATTTGCGGAAATTCTGAGGTGTAGTTCGTCAGTGTCAGGCAAACGTCGCCCCAGCCAATGAGGTTGGGGCGACGCTTGCTTCTTGTACGCATCCTATAGCGTTGCTTTGGCCCACAGCTCCGGCGTAATCTCCTCGAACCCCGCGCCATTCTGCGACACAAAGTCGAGTTGCTGTGCGCGGGTAATGCTTTGCAGATCAAGTGTCGACTGCTCCAGCAGAATGGCAAGTTGCTCGTTTGGTGTGGTAATAGCCAAGTGCGTGAGTGGACTCCCCAGGCTTTGTTGCTGAGACGATTTCACACGACGCACGTGTGTGGTCAATGCAAGCAATGCTTCTCCCGTCTGCTCAGCCTCTGTATCGATGAGTACCTCTATCGTGTGTGGCCACGGTGATAGATGGATCGACTGTTGCCCCTCGTGTGCTGCGAAGAGGTGTGAGAAAATCTCTTCCGTGATATGCGGCAGGATAGGGGCAAACAGCTTGAGAATAGCTTGCAACGTCTGATACAGGGTCCATTGTGCGGCATAACGTTCCGCCCCGGTTGTATCGTACAAGCGACTCTTGACTAACTCCAGATAGTTGTCGCACAAAGTGCCCCAGAAGAAGCGCTCCGTCATGTCGCGTGCGGCAGCATACTCATACGTGCGAAAGCGCTCAGTTGCTTGCTCGATCAAGCGCTGGAGCCACGAGAGGAGCGCTCGGTCAGCTGGCCACAGCGTTGGTGGTTGCCTATCTAACGGTGGTGCAAAATCATCCATATGTCCAGCAATAAAGCGTGAGGCGTTCCACAGCTTGGTGATAAGGCGTGTGCCTTGCTTCATCTCATCTTCGTTGATTGGCTGATCCATGCCCACGCTTCCACCACACGCCCAGTAGCGGACGGCATCGGCATCATAGCGCCCAATCAGTGCAGTTGGTGTCAAGTCTGAATTGCCAGATGACTTGCTGAGTTTGTGTCCATATGGATTGAGGCCATGCCCTGAAATCATCACCGTCTCCCAGGGAATAGTGCCAGAGTGATAGTGTGACTTCACAATGGTATAGAATGCCCATGTCCGAATGATGTCGTGAGCCTGTGGGCGCAACTGCATCGGGAAGAGTTGTTTATACAGTGCCGGTTTGTCGCACAACTGTCCAACAATCTGTGGGCTGACGGACGAGGTAGCCCAGGTGTCCATCACATCAGTTTCGGGACGCAGATCCCTGTTGCCACAAGTGCAGGTGTGTGGTGGCGCATCCGTGGTTGGGTCAATGGGAAGCTGGTCTTCCTCAGCCAGAATAATGTCACCACAATCGTCGCAGTGCCAGAGTGGAAATGCCACACCATAGAAGCGTTGGCGTGAGATACTCCAGTCCCACCCAAGATTCTCGACCCAGTGTTCATAGCGCGTTTGCATATGAGCAGGATACCAAGTGATTTGACGTCCAGCTTCGAGCAATGCCTCTTTGGCATCCAGAATACGAATAAACCACTGGTTGGTCTCCAGAATTTCGAGTGGTGTGCGGCACCGCTCATGGACACGAACTGACTGCTCGGTGGCACGTTCACCAAGGAGTTTCCCAGCTTTACGGATGTCAGCAATAATCTGTTCACGTGCTTCCTGCAATCTCAGGCCAGCGTACCGACCACCGTCTTCACTCAATCGACCTTCGCGAGTCACCAATGGAATGAGGGGTAATTGATGTGTGCGCCACCAGATAACATCGGTCGCATCGCCGAAGGTGCAACACATTACCGCTCCGCTTCCTTTTTCAGGATCAACTGCTGTATCGGCCAGAATCGGGATACGTCGTTCAAAGAGGGGCGTGATAGCTTCCTGCCCGATCATGTCAGCGAAGCGCGAGTCGTCGGGATGGACAAAGATGGCCACGCATGCAGCGAGTAATTCGGGACGCGTTGTGGCAATCGGCAGAATAGAGTTTGGATCGCCCGTAAGCTGAAAGGCCAGCGTATAAAACGTCGTCGTCCGTTCGATATCATCCATCTCGGCCTGGGCAACAGCCGTCTGGCATTCAGCACACCATGGGTTAGGTTCCTGAGCTTGGTAGATTAGCCCTTTGCGATAGAGGTCGAGGAACGACCATTGTGAGGTGCGGCGTGCATTTGGGTCGATAGTTGAGTAGCGCATCCGCCAGTCGACACTAAAGCCAAGACTCTTCCAGAATTGCTCAAAACGGGTTTCGACTTCCTGTGAAGTGGCGAGACAGAGGTCGATAAAGGCCGCCCGCCCAATATCACGAGCCCGTATCCCATGCTTTTGCTCGACATAACGTTCGGTCGGAAGACCATTGTCGTCGAACCCAAATGGATAGTAAACGTTGTAGCCCTGCATGCGCCAGAAGCGGGCCATCGCCTCGGCCTGAACATAGGAATAAACATGCCCAATGTGCAGTTCACCAGAAACGGTTGGTGGTGGTGTGTCAATCGCAAAAATCGGTCGGGGATCATCCGGGTCGAACTCATACAATCGTGCGGATGACCAATATTCCTGCCAGCGCGGTTCTGCCTCGGCAGGCTTATAACGTCGGGGAAAGCCCATGTCAAATACTCCTTGCATGGGCGAGGTATCAGTGCGGAGTCTTCAACCCTGAGACAAGAGGCCAGTGCCACTGCTCAGACCTCAAGACTCAGAACCTATACCCCGTGTCAGTCCATCGCCCAATAAAATTGATTGTCAGGATATTGCGTACTACACCTACGTCATCGTCTACCACGACGACCACCCCCTTTCAGAGGAATCCTAATTAATGATAGAAATAAATGATACCACTTTCTGTGGAGAAATCCTAGCCCGACTTTATACCGACTTAGACATTCACACGTACATCGGCAATCACCATACAATGGTCTGACCCACCGTTATTACATTCTACCCAGGTGTTGAGGGGTGTAATATCGTGGCTACTCCAGATATAATCGATGCGTACCAGTGGTATGGGGATCGTGACGCCACGCACCTCAATATCATTGGGGAAGGTAAAGCCAAAGCCATAATTTGTACTGCGGTAGGTATCCTGCAAACGTTCAACGAGTTGGGTGTACCCATGCTCTCGGTCGCTCATATTGAGATCGCCGGCCATAATGAGCGGTCCTTCAATCTGGTCGATCATACCCAGCAACCCAGGCAGTTCGGCTGAGCGTCGTGACGTGTTGTAATCACGAATGATCGGTATTTCAGGCATTTGTTCGAGATTGGTGATGGGAATTGAAGGCGCAGATAAGTGCACATTCATCACCGTGATCAGTTGCCCATTGACATCGACCACCACATGCTGCCCCAGAAATCCCCGGTCTAATGGCACAACCTGAAATGGGTAGCGACTCAGCAGGCCCAGTCCCAGATCATGCTCAGCGGGGGACATCAGTTGGTACGGGTATTCAGTAATGAGTTGCCCCTGTGCAGCCTGTGTGACAGTCGTTGATAGTTCCTGTAATGCTACTACATCAGCATTCTGTAGGCGAATAGCCGTGATGATTTCATCAATATTTCCATTGGCATAGAGATGATTGAACGTAACGACTCGTAATGTGGTTTCGGCGTTGGGTTGCTCTGGTGCTAATGGCAGAAGATACGCACCGACCGCTACAATAAAAACAAGTGTGGCTGCAACGACGGAAAGGCGCATCCACACCGACCGTACAATTAACGCCAGCGGTATCAGCAGAACTAATGGGATAAACAGATAGGGGGCGAAAATATCGGAGAGTGCGAGCCACCACGGTTGAGAGTCCGCGTGCGACCATAGGAGTGCTAGTATAAGAAGGACGACACTGTACACAACGCTTGTCCCCGCAACCAACCAACGAATGATAGTGACCATTACAAACTTGACCTACTCCAAACCACATTGTGTTGTAATCAGACGAATGCAATATCAGCCGCAGTGTACTGAGCTTGTTTGCTGATGTCAAGAGGCTAGAACCGACTTTCATTCATTCCTCAGCCAGCTATCATCTACGATTGGGAGAGGCCCCATGGTGGTGCTAACCACCATGGGTGTCTTGCTTACCGTTGGAGTAATGGTAGGTAGATCTGAGTAGGATTATTGTTGAAGATAGTGAGTTGTTGTGGGCGTTGGTTGTTCCACATTGCTGTGAGAGGCAGTATTTCTCCATCGACCGTAAAGGTCACTGTGCGATTCGTTCCGTCACAGATATCGGTGTTGACGACATCAATGACAAAACCAACACCACCCTGTATATCTTCTATTACACGTGTGGTGGTTATCCCACATACCTGTCCCCCCATGCGAGCAACGACGGGTAGTCCTGCCTGGTTCAAATCTCTACTATCGTTATCAAATTTCATATAATAGGTTGCCGGTGGTTGTGGAATTGCTGTGGTGGCAGCTAGAGTTGTGTCTGTTCGCTGTGATCGTGGCCCTTTGATGGGTAGTTTGGTTGGTTGTGTGACGTTAATCCAGTAGGCATGCTGATGTCCAAGATTATCAAGATCGTTCACCCATGCTGGGACATCAACATCATACATTCTCCACGGATTGTTTGAATCGGTCGGCTCGTAACCATAGACAGTCGTATAATGGTCCTCGATACCGGCTAATGCCTCAGGTACTGCTTGAGTCTGACCAGGATACGGTATTAGTTGCCATCCTCTACTTTCGAGAGGGATAGTGATGCTCGACATCAACATATAGACACCCGGTCCTACGATTTGTGCAGATGCTTGATTGCGTTCTATGTCTATGTGCGTATTCAACGGGGTCCAACTGGGTTTAGCCGCATCCTCATCCCACACATACATCTGAATACCAGCCTCTTCGCCATTTGGTACATTATCGCCTTGGTATCCAATGTTGAGGGAGATGCCATCCAGCATGGTGGCAGAGGTTGCGATCAGGCGATAGGCCCGCCCAACTGGATTAGCCCAGGAAGGGGATGGAGGCAATCGTACTGCACTTTGGAACGTAAAGAATTCTCCTTCCTTCGGATTCACATCATCACTATATACAATTGCTTGTCCATCAGACGATAATATGGGTGCAGTACGACCCCAAATAAGGCCGGGATTGCCACGTGGAGCGGTACGGCCCCAAATGAGTCCTGGATTGCCACCCAAAAGGTAGTCAACTACTGCTTCACGGCAATTGGGGCAGGATGCATCATCTTGGTCGTTTACCCAGATATGCAGATGTCCTTCGAATGTCGGTTGGTCTAAGGGAGTAGTGATTGTGGCTAGGTAGAGTTCTCCCTCAGCGCGATGTTGCATAGACTCAAACGTCGTTATATTGTCATTTCCGTGTGCAGGTTGAAGCTGGACAGGAGGAAATGCAAACGGTTCAGTACCATCTGTTGTGGTTGCTGGATAGATCTGGGCCCAAACAATATCGTCTTTGGTTATCGAGGGGTCGTGCACCTCTATCTCCAGTGTGGTGGAGGTTACGGGGGTCAGGCGAATGTCTGGTTGCCATGTTGGGTGATCCAATGGTAACTCACGTTGATCAGCAGTAATAGTTTGACAGCCTAAACGTTGTACATCTAAATCGTAGATACACAATCGATCTCCGATGTGAGCACCACGTGCCAAGATCTGATCGTGGGTTGGTTTCCCAAGATCAGTAATCTGATTGTTTTGAAACAGCACTGCCCGCGTATTCGGCCCTGGACGCCAACGAGATGCCGTATTATCAGTAATCCGAAAGATTGGTGCATCCAGTGGCATATCATCTTGTGCTACCTCTACAAAGGCTACTTGTGTCACGGCTAAGGGCAACTGATTTGGGCCGCGTTGGGCATTAAAGGTTTTAGGAGCGCGTAAGAGGGTAGCTAAATCAGGCTGATCATAGAAAACTTTGATAGTTTCCCAATCGGCGCGGCTAGTAGTGTATTCGGAGAGCGTCTGCTGACAATTAACTTCCCACCGAGTATCACGTGGATGAAATTCATCATTGTCGGGGAGGTAAGGGTCACTCATTGCTCCAGGACAGGAGTCAACACTTACCAGTGTTCTGTTCTTGATACCCAAATAATTATCGTCAAGGAAGAGCGCAAAATGGCCGATTTCATGAGCCAGCGCGCGGGGCCAATCCTCACCTAGGCTGGCATCGGCATCGCCATAGCGGTTCCAGACGGCTCCCATACGAATCTGTCCTGCTCGATAGATAACCTCGCTATTCGTTGGATCAGGTCGTTCGGCACCTTCTTCAACGATTCCTCCTTTCGTAGCACTTGGGCGCATCTGGTTGGTCGCGTAAACACGTATATGAGCGTTGTCCCAGTATTCTTTATGTTGATACACAGTGATATGCCCCAGTGCGATCTGTCCATCAGACCAGTCGAATAGGAGTTCAGAAGTACGCTTGAGATCGTCTTCAAGCTGTAAGAGATACTGTTGATCCTGACGAGCGTCCCATTCGAGCGATACGGTCAGATTGAAAAGTAGCAAGGCATTATCCGACGACACGGCAAGGGTTTGGGTCCCAGGTTTCTCTACAGGAGTGAGATTAAGACCATTTGAGGTGACGGCGGCACTAGTATGATAGAGGGTATAGGTATCTGTACTGGTGATCGGACGGAATGCTACCAGTTGATCGTTCGGTTTAATCATGTTACGGCCAGGGAGATGGCCCTGAGTGTTTGTCTGGGATGGTGGTTCAGTAGGATGGACGACGAGCGGCTGGGCATCACGGGTCTGTCCATCAGGTAGACGATACACATGAGCCCCAGTAACAGGTTTGGATGTACTCTGATCAATCACCTGTACCTGGGTGCCTCGTACCCGAAATGGGAAGGTTGTCGCAGAGGCGTAGGGTCGCACGAAAGGCCCTGTCACATTGTGAGCTGGATAGACGATGAGCCGAAAGACTACATTGTCAGAGGCACCAAAGAAGCCACTTTCAAACAGATTCCAATGGAAGACATGATCGGTGCCATCTGGCGATGCGACCAGCCCTGGTGCCTGGTCGGCCACCGCTGGTAGCCATTGCCCACCTCCATCGAGCGAGTAGGATGCATTGACAGCACGAACAGGATCACTTTCGTGGTCAAAGAGGGTATAAGGAATTTCGATGATATTGGTGTCACTGATAATCTCTGCTGTCGAAAAGAAGTTGGCATTGCCAGTATTCCCTGGGCGGGTTACTGTTACAAAAGAAGGGTTATTCGGTAAACGCATTTGGTCAATGCGGGTATTAAAATAGACTCTATTAGTACCGATATTCTTTGTATCGACATCAAGAGCATCATTACCATTGAGGTCGCCCAGTGCGATATTCTTAGTTTGACCAACTGATGTATCGTTTACGAGTTGGGCTGGTCTAAAGGCCCCTGATCCTCCATTTGCAACGATATCAAGGGCACCATCGCCATTGAGGTCGCCCAGTGCGATATTCCCAGTTTGTTCAACCTGCATGTTATCTATACTATCTAGAAATTGGGCTGTCGTAAAAGTTCCTGCCCCTTCGTTCAGGTAGAATGTGTTGAGTTGATCGTCATTGCCAGCGACAATGTCAAGGGCGCCATCGCCATTCAGATCGCCTAAGGCAATTCCGCGAGTATCTTTATTTTGTCCATCGTTCAGATACTGAGGACTAGAAAAAGTGTTATTTCTTCTGTTCAAGTAGAATATGTTGGGTTGATCGTCATTGCCGGCGACAATGTCAAGGGCACCATCACCATTGAGGTCGCCGAGGGCAATCGTGTTGGTTGCATGACCTGGGGAGTCGCCCAAAGGAACAGGTAGGCTAAACGTGCCACTGCCCTGATTGTAGTATATGAGGGAACCAGCATAATGGCCGGTGACAATATCGAGAGTGCCATCACCATTCAGATCGCCCAAGGCAACAGTATTAGTTCCCTGAGTCTGTGTTCTGTCCAAAGAAACAGGTGAACTAAAAGTACCGTTGTCCTGGTTGTAGTATATGAGGGAACCAGCATAATGGCCGGTGACAATGTCAAGGGCACCATCGCCATTGAGGTCGCCGAGGGCAATCGTGTTGGTTGCATGACCCATAGTATTGTCCAAAAGGATAGGGTCGCTAAAGGTGCCATCGCTCTGATTAAGGTATATCCTGTCAGTATCG
>JBCDFA010000308.1:0-9554 GCA_039178835.1 Chloroflexota bacterium | reverse complement strand
GCACCTGCTTTGACCATCGAGCCCTATGTACGGCCAGAGTTTGAGCAGGAGATGCAACGGCTGCGACCTGTCATCCTAGCGGCAGCTCATCGGCATAACAATCAACAATTGTCGAGGATGGATCACAAAGAATTTGCAGTCGTTATCGCACTGTTGCTCTACAATGAAAACTTTGGTTCATTTGAAGATGTCTTGCATCAAGTACGTCCCTTAACCCCTATCTATCAGGATCTCCAGTCACGAGCGAATGAGATGAGTGGCACAAATCTGAGTGTATGGCCAGCGAACCTACGTCCTTCGGTAGCGCTGGAAATGCATCAACAAAAGGTACCATTTCCTAACGAAAGTGGGTTTGTCACCATGTCACTTGAAATTGCTGGGAGTGCTATCGACGTCGAGGAATTTGAAGCCCAGCACGAACTCTACGCCGCAGTGACACAGGAACTTATCGACTCTGAAATGGCGGTCGAGTATCTTGCGGCAAATATTGAGCGCGGGGTGTACCGTGCACATCTCGAAAATACCCCCATCACATGGCGTACATTAGCGGCATGGCACAACCAAGGCATCGTGAATCCACGTGATATCCGCCAAAATGCTACTGCTGCAGACTATGTCCGACGTACATCGGCGTATCTTGATACGGCACACCAACTGATCTACACAGAACCAAGACCAGCACACGTAAACGATCCTAATAAGCACACTGTGGGACAACATATTGAGTAGAGCTATCTCTGGTTTAGTCTGGCCATACACGCATCGCCATATCTACCATCTGTTGTAACCGTTCTGCGTTGGCATCCACACTGGCACGCACGACCAGACTGTTGACAGTTCCCGCCAGGAAACAGGCCAGTGCTTGCACATCTTCATCAGGTGCAATCTGACCATCATCCTGTGCGCGTTGCAAGCGATGAAGGAACGTCTCTTCAAGATGAAACTGTTGCTCAACTAACTTACGTTGGATGGCCTCATTCACACCAATACACTCAAGTGTACTATTTACGCGAAGACATCCAGGTGGTAGGCTGGTGTCAGTAAGTTGTGTAATAACGGCGGTGAAGAAAGCGCGTATGGCATCTCGTGCGTGCGTATGCTTATCTAGGGCAGCGTTTGCCCGTCCACCATACTGTTCAGCATAGCGATCAACAGCTCGCAGGAATAGCTGCTCTTTATCGCCAAATGTCGCGTAAAGACTTGGTCTATTAATCCCCATTGCCTGCGTGAGATCATCAAGCGAAGTGCCCTGGTAGCCACAGCGCCAGAACGTTATCATTGCAGCATCCAATGCCTGATTGATATCAAACTTACGTGGACGACCACGTTGCATGTGTATTCCTCATTACATATCTATGACCCATAAATAGTCTGGATTATCTGTTCCAGTGTTTATTGTACCACATGGTACATAATTCTTATGATTTACTCATTTGAAATGACATTATCCTGTGATATTTTCATACTAAACGGTACAAAAATATATTATACAACTCAGTCACAAAAGGGGGTTCTTATGCAGCTCTGGAACAGCAAGATTTTTGCAGGCCTCGTTATAGGAAGTATGGTTACGTTAAACGCCTGCACTACAACCACAGAAAGCTCATCTGTAAACACCTCACAGACTAACCCGAACTCAATTCAGGCAACTACAGACGGCGATTCTACATCGACGAATCCTACTGAAGCCATAGGCGTAATCGTAGACGATCTTGAATGGAGAGCAAACCCAGACATCTCTGGTGTAGAGAGTGCAGTGGTTGTTGGTGATTCATCGCAATCTGAGTTGTACGTACTCTTCGGCAAGTTAGAGCAGGACACCGAGTTTCCTGCACATACACATCCAGATGCACGCATTACTACGGTTCTTTCAGGCACAATGTATTATGGAATTGGCGAACAATTTGAGGAATCCGAACTGACAGCCTATCCGGTTGGCTCAGTCGTGTATACACCACACTTTATGTGGGCCAGAGATGGAGCAACACTCACTCAGGAAGCCGGTTATGGCTCTACGGGTGTAACTTTTATGTCGGAGGAGTGATCCTGACACAGGTTGAAATAGTAGTTCTCTGATAGCAATAGTACAAAACCAAGCGATCAAAAACCTGCTATAAGATCTGAAAGGAATTCCGTGTGTCTAAGACAAATATTTCATCATCACCATCAACTATCGCTCTGGCGTGGCATAAACTTGGCGCAATTGCATACATCCTCTGGGGGCTATGGCATATACCAGTGGTCATCAAACTCTGGACTCAGGGGGGCAACTCGTTGAACCTGCTGGTATTGGTGTGCGATTACAGCAAGGTGCATTTCATATCCTCTTTTTTGTGCTATGTGCAATCGTCGTTGGAGCGTAGCTGAACTGGCGAAACAGTCGACCAGGATATTGGCTGAGTCTATTGACGATTAGCTGGACAGAATTGGGGCTTTTTATTCTCTTTATGCTTCCAGGGTTTTTTCCATGGCTACCCACAGGATGGATTGGTCCTACACTCTGGTTACTGGCTGTTGTGTGTACAACACTGGGAAAAAGGTATCAGCCTGCAACTCCTTAAGATATCCATATGACGATGCAGGTGTTTATAAGAAACAAGTGATCAAGTAGGCAACTAACGAAGTTTCCGAAAGCGGCATTTATCGCTTTTCTCGTGGCCGTCGCCCCATGTGGCGATGGCCCATCGATACTACCGACAATCGCAGGGACGACACGACGCACAGATCGTTCTTCACCCTACCGCTCAAGCACTTGCTGTTCTTTGTCAGGGTGGACCACCACCCCGCCACCCCTGGCCAGGGCGTGGCACCCCTGGACCCTACAAATGATGCTGGAGATTGATGCCATGGTTGGGGTGCATGCCTCGCGGCGCGACAAGTGGGATGGTCAAATAGCACACCTATCACAATGCTCCATACCACATGAAACGACGGGCATCACACGCGGGTGGTTGGCGGGTGCAACGCTGCCGCCTTTGAACGGCTCTGGCACCGCGGGGTTGCAAATGGGCCGACACTGGCTGACTGAGCATGTCGAAGGCGACCGGATGTGAAGCGCCGCACCCACAAAACCAACACGTTGATGCCACCGCGTGGTACTCAGACACGTACAAATCAGAGATCTGTTCTCCGCTCTGCCGCTCCCCGCTCTGCCTTCGACCGGCTCTGGCGACATCCGTAATCCCAAACCCTATAACCCCTACCATTTTGCCTCTTGACATTAAATGAACGCTCATTTACAATGACCACAGATAAATGAACGCTCATTTACATGAGGGGATAGAACCATGAATCTGAAAGCTGCTGACCGCCAACGACAGATTCTCCGCGCTGCGGCAGAATGCTTTGCACGGAAAGGGTTCCACCAAACAACGATGGACGATATTGCTCGTGAGGCAGGCATCAGCGCGGGCCTCATCTATCGCCATTTTGCTGGTAAAGAAGACCTCATCATCGCACTCGTAAAAGCCTATGAGGACGATCAGCGTGCCAGACTTGATCGAGCACGCCAACAGACAGATTTCACTAAAGCTATCGAAGTTTTTTTCGCCATAGAAAGTGATGATAATGACTCACAGATTGAAGCCATATTATTTGTTGAAGTTAGTGCTGAAGCTTTACGGAACCCCCGCATCGCCGATGTGGTGCAACGCGATGATGCACAGACTGTGAGAGATTTAGCTCAACTTATTGTACAGGCACAACATAAAGGCCAAGCTGATCCCTCACTCGCACCGATAGAAACCGCCGAGTTATTAATTGCTCTGGACCAAGGTTCAATAATGCGATTTTCCCTCGCCAGTGAATACGAAGACCTTGATTATCCAACCCTGAAAAAGACGTTCAAAACACTTTATACCCGTTTCCTTCGCTTAAAACCAACAACAGGAGAGGAAACTTAACGTGACAACTCCCTCAGAGACATTACAACATTCCGAAACACGGGTAAATGTGATAGATGTTCTGCGCGGCTTTGCCCTCTTTGGCATTTTCATGGTCAATATGACCGTTTTTGCCAGACCTATTTATGAGTATGGTATCACGATGCCGACACATACCGCTGTTGATAGCTTTATCACTTGGCTCATAAGCTTTGGCTTTGAGACCAAATTCTATGTCCTCTTCTCCTTTCTCTTCGGCTATGGCCTGGCAATACAACTCACCCGGACCACACCACAGAATGACTCGGTTGGGGCACGCTATACCCGGCGGTTGATCGGACTCCTCGTTTTGGGAGCATTGCACGCAATCTTTTTCTTCTTTGGAGACATTCTCGTTTCGTATGTCATACTAGGTATTTTCCTATGGCTCATACGTGGATGGGCACCACGCCGACTTGTGTGGGTTGCGCTCGCAATGATGGGCGTGGCAGTGGTGGGACGCATCCTGCTGGCTATAGCAGATCATTCCATGGCATTTGCTGGTGATGCCAGTGGGGTACTGCTCCTGGCAGAAGAAGCGCGACGTAACTATCTTGGCTCATTTGGACAGGGGGTTTACCAACGTCTTCAGGATCTGGTTCTGATGTATATAGTCACGCCATTGCTCAACTGGCCTACTGCCTTTGCAATGTTCGCGCTTGGCCTGGCCGCTGGCAAAATCAACTTTTTCAAAAACCTGGATCAGCATCTTCCCACCATGCGTCGCTGGCTACCCTGGGTCTTTGCACTGGCAATTATCGGTAATGGTGCCTACTGGCTGTTATACAGCACTGAACAGGCACTTGTGTATTCTATCATCCTTGTATCTATCGAGGCTTTTGCTGCCCCAGCTCTCACATTCTGTTATGTCTTTGTCATCATCTGGATCGTACAACGGTCACAGACTGGTTCGTGGCTGAACCCACTCCGTGCCGCCGGGCGTATGTCGCTCACCAACTACCTTGGCCAGGCCATTATTTGTAGCTTTCTCTTCAACGGCTGGGGTCTGGGCTGGTATGGTTCGGTCAATCCGTCAGGATACGTCGTACTGGTAGTGATTATCTTTATCGGTCAGGTCTGGCTCAGCAACTGGTGGCTCCAACATTTCAGCTGTGGGCCGGATGAGTGGCTCCTTCGATCCTGGACCTATCTGCAATGGCAGCCGTTCCGTAACCGCAGAATAGAAGCATAGGGGTATAGACTCGCACAGCAAGTCCATCGCCCATACTGAAACTCTAAACTTGTTTTCTTGACTCACCAACAACACGAGAGGATTCGTGACTATGGCAACTACATATCCAACTGCTACTGTAACCGAAAAGACCGCACCAGGGACGAAAAAACGATTGGATGTCATTGACATTCTCCGGGGCTTTGCACTGTTTGGCATTCTTATGGTCAACATCACGTTCTTTGCCAGCCCCATCTATGAATTTGGTGGTACATCGGCAACATATAACTTTGCCGACCGCTTTGTCGCCTGGCTGATCACCTTTGGGTTTGAGTCGAAATTCTATGTTCTATTCTCTTTCCTCTTTGGCTATGGTCTGGCCATCCAGCTTGTCAGTGCTGCTACGCGAGGCGAGCCACTTGGCCCACGATATGGACGACGACTACTCGGCCTCTTGTTCTTTGGGATACTCCACGCAGTGTTCTTTTTCGTCGGCGATATTCTTGTGACCTATGTCTTATTAGGTATTGTATTATGGTTCGTCCGCAACTGGGAACCACGCCGCCTTGTGTGGATGGCCTTTACCCTCATGGGTGCAGCCGTGTTAGGACGGATAGTCTTCACAGCAGGCATCGGCATTATGTCATCACCCGAAGCCATGAACCAAACCATGCAACTGGCTGAACAGGCACGTCAAAACTATCTGGGCACATTTGCTCAAGCAACTGGACAACGAATTCAGGATCTGGGTATGTTCTATGTCTTTGCTGTCTTAGCTCAGTGGCCTACCGCATTAGCAATGTTTGCCCTCGGGTTGGCAGCTGGCAAAATCGGCTTTTTCAAAGATCTCGCACAGTACCTTCCCACCATGCGCCGCTGGCTACCCTGGGCTTTGGCACTAGGCATCATTGGGAACGGCGCTTACGCATCGCTGCTCAATAGCCAGGAGGCTTTCCTGCCTGCCGCTACATTGATGGCCCTTGAAACAATCGCTGCACCAGCTCTCACCTTTTCGTATGTTTTTGGCATCGTGTGGATCGTGCAACACCCGCGTTTTGGTTCGTGGTTAAACCCACTCCGCGCTGCCGGACGTATGTCGCTCACCAACTATCTTAGCCAAGCCATCGTTTGTAGTTTCCTCTTCAACGGCTGGGGGCTCGGCTGGTATGGCTCAGTGGGGCCTTTTGGATGTTTTTTGATTGTGGTTGCGCTATTCGCGGTACAGGTCTGGCTTAGTAACTGGTGGATGCGCCACTTCCGCTACGGTCCGGCTGAGTGGGTCCTGCGATCATGGACCTACCTGCAATGGCCACCCTTGCAGACGAAAAAAATAGAGGCATAGATGGACCGTACCGTTCGTGCAGCGAACCCATTACACACAATCAAAATCCCATCATTCCGCTGGCTAACCATCGGACACACAGCTTCATCACTGGGCGATCAGTTCTACCTGATCGCCTTGCCGTGGCTCGCGCTCCAACTCACCGGATCGGGCGTTGCGCTTGGCTCGGTGCTGGCTGTGGCTGCGGTTCCACGCGCACTGTTTATGATTTTTGGTGGGGCGCTGGCCGACCGTTTTTCCCCCAAGATAGTCCTGTTCATTTCCAGCGTGGCCAGTGCGGGCATCAATGCCCTCTTTGCGGCCCTCATTCTGACGGATTCCGTACAAACATGGCATTTATATGTATTTGCAGTAGCGCTCGGGCTGGTCGATGCCATTGCCTTTCCCGCTGCCGATGCGCTCGTTCCAAAGCTCGTACAGAAAACGCAACTGAATGCGGCCAATGCACTTATCGGCTTGGTTACTCAAGTGACGACGTTTCTGGGGCCAGGACTAGCCGGATTGGTTATTGCACAATTTAGTATTGGTGCAGCATTTGTGGGAAGTGTAATCGCATCACTCCTTGCCATTGTCGGGATCAGTCAGATTCGCTATCAGTATATACCAACAACCGTTACTACTTTCGGAGTGCAGGAAGCACTCAATGACATACGGGAAGGTTTTGTGTATACCTGGAACAACAAGGCGCTCCGCGTCGTGATTGGTCTCATTGCTGCAATCAATCTGCTATTAGTCGGCCCCATTCTGGTAGGTGGCGGCATCCTGGCCAATACCCGTTTTGGCGGCGCTGATGCCTTTGGCTGGATGGTTTCGGCATGGGGTGCGGGCGGCTTGATCGGAGCCATAGCCGCAGGAACCATCACGATACGACGGGTCGGCTGGATTCTTCTGGCAGCCAGCGCCATGATGGGGCTTAGTCTTATTGCTTTTGGATTTGCACCAACCTTGCTCCTTGTACTGCTGGTGGTTGTCACGATGGGTTTTGCCAACGGGTGGATGGAAGTGTATGCCACAACATGGTTGCAAGTGCAGGCGGGCCCCTCGATGCAGGGCCGCGTGATGGGCATTACAGCCGTGGCAGCGCTTGGGCTCGAACCAGTTTCGTATGCACTCACAGGTGTGCTCGCCGAATTAGGGCTTACGACACTCTTCCTGTGTGCTGGCGGAGTGCTCCTCATCACCACCGCACTGGCAGCAGCGAGTCGGTCGCTGCGGAATGCGCGGAGTGATTAGCTCTCTGTATAGATTATGGCCCTTACTGTATTGCTACTCTTTCCCTACTCACGTCTCAGGAGCCGCCGGATCACGACGAAAAATCGTATTGATGAACTCTAGAAACCGTAACTCACCTTCCTCTTCCACCACCAGCAGTGGTCGGGCTTCCATATTGATGGGGCCCTCACCAGGCATCCCTACCTCCCAATCCAATTGTAAGTTGACACTTTCACCAGGATGAATGGTAAGACCTTCTATTGGCAGTGGTTCAACATCCCAGAGTGGATTGATAATGATGTCTTGTGCATCAAAATAGATATGGGGATGTTCTACTAGAACATCTTTTACAACTGCGGATTTATCACTATCATTTTCAACTGTAAAATCAAGCGGATGTGACTCACGAAAGGAACCACCCACTTGCCTTGAAATAGACAAAAATTCAGCACGTTTTTCCGTCGCAACAGTCGTTCGCAGCTTACCCAGAGGTAGTGTAACCGTCGCTCCATTCGCTGTCATCTCGATATCGGTAAAGGTATGTGTGCCAGGACTCTCTGCTATCATACTAACACCCAATCCTTGCAGACTCACACCATTGACGACGCCGAGATCGGTCACGTTAAAATCATCAAGCGTCACGATATCTGTTACTGGTAGTAAGGTAATGTCAGTAATATTGTAGGTATCTGCTACATCATGATAAAACCTTAAGTTCATACTAAAACCACTCCCAATATCTTCATTGATATAGCTGGCATACGCACTATTGTTGGGAAGTACATTGAGCGGTAGCGGCTCTCTCGCTGACTCCGCCTCGCGACAACCAAGCAAAAGCACACAGAGCAGCAACATGAAAAAAACATATCTAGATAACATATACATCCGAACTTTCAAAGGGTCAATAGAGCAATAGCTTCGTCTCTTCTTCATTGAGGAAAACATGGAACATGTAAGATGCGGAGTGGATTGCATTTGCCTCTCACTGACAATTATACCAGGAATATATCATCTTTTCTTCATTTTCTGCTCACATAACACTGCTCTAAAACCTCGCAAGTGAGACCTCTCGCTTGACTCCGATCTGCAAACTCGGTACCATCAATAGTGAAATCAACCCATTACTCCAATGCTTCCTATTCAGCCAGCCTTTTAACATGTGTTACAGGGTGTTACCACACTCTTCGTAGTACCAAATCTACCACGGTGATGTGCAAAACAATGAGGTTCTTCCATGGGCGTCAAAAACGTACTCTTTCTCGTTGGTGACTATGTTGAGGATTATGAGGTCATGGTGCCATTCCAGGCGATCCAGATGATTGGGCACAACGTGCATGCTGTCTGCCCAGACAAGACCGCAGGCGATAGTGTGCGTACAGCCGTTCACGACTTCGAGGGCGACCAGACCTACAGCGAAAAGCCGGGGCACAACTTTGTCCTCAATGCCAATTTTGACGAAATCCGCGCTGAAGATTACGACGGCCTCGTGATTCCTGGTGGGCGCGCCCCTGAGTACATCCGCCTGAATGAGCGAGTCCTCCAGATCACCCGCCATTTCTTCGAGCACAACAAACCTGTAGCTGCGATCTGCCATGGCGCGCAGGTACTCGTTGCGGCGGGCATTCTTGAAGGGCGTAGCTGTTCAGCCTACCCAGCGTGTGGCCCGGATGTAACACGTGCTGGAGGAACCTATGTCGATCTGCCACCTGATGGCGTGCACGTAGAAGGCAATCTCGTCAGTGGTCCTGCGTGGCCTGCCAATGCAGCATTCACGGCAGAGTTTCTAAAATTGCTGGGAACACGGATTGAGCCATAACCACTGCGACTCATTGGTGCGTGGGGGTTCCGCGCACCAATCCCCCTCAATACAACCACTTACACAAACGTAGCACAACCAAGCCACAACAAG
>JBCDFA010000307.1:0-9592 GCA_039178835.1 Chloroflexota bacterium | reverse complement strand
TGTCCACCATCAACTGTTTTTGCAGCGTACAATCATTTTGCTGGACCGAAAGAGATACGGGTATGGCGTTACAACCAGCATGAAGGTGGCGGCTCGTATCAGGATATTGAGAAACTCGCATTTTTGAATAGAAGCTGATGTCTCGCTAGCTTTTATCAAGGTTCTCTCTAAAAACGATCAGGTGTATCACATAACGGATGACAAGGTGCATACAATGACGGTAACAGACTCCCCTGCGCCATCTTTTGATAGCTGGCATAATCTTGATCAACAGATACGGCTATGGTGGGATACCGATGTTCACACCGCTTTTGAGGAAGATATACGCGCTGACGACGAACAAACCTTGCTGTTTCTTCCCTATCCATACAGTTCGGCTGGTGGATCTGAAAAAGCTTTTCCTGAGATGTATGGCTGGGATACCTTTTTTATCAACTGTGCTTTGTTAGCGCATAATCGTGCTGACCTGGTTCGTGGACATATTCTCAATCAGCTATATCAAATCGAGCGCTTTGGGATGGTGTTAAACGGCAATCGGACCTACTATCGCACGCGTTCTCAAGCACCTCTGTTGGCAGAGAGTTTACGCCGATACATTCACCAGCATAATGACTATGATCTCCTGATGCGGGCATATCCACTTTTGAAACACGAATATCAGCATTACTGGAATGCACCACATCATCAAACACCTATAGGGCTAGCCACAAATCGCGATATTGGCGACACCGATCAGCCCCGACTCCATGCCGAGTCTGAAGCGCTCGATTTTTTTGCAGGCTATGGTGGCGAGGTGCGGCATTGTGTACCACTCCTCACCAACTGTCTGTTGGTAGCCTATGCGTCTAATCTGGGATGGGTGGCCAGGCGGCTTCGTCTTGAGAGTGAAGCTATCCATTGGGAAAAGCTGGCCAGAGAACGGACTGCACGCATTCAACAGTATTGCTGGAATGACCATCACAAGATGTTTCTCGAATATAACTTTGTAGAAGGCCAACAAATCCCCGTACTCTCACTTTGCGCCTATCTTCCACTGTGGGCAGGGGTTGCCACACAAGATCAAGCGTATACGCTTGTTCAGCAACTCACACATTTTCAACATCCATATGGTCTTGTCATGACTGATCAAATGTATCCCAGCCCACACCCAGAGTTTACATGGGTACAATGGAACTATCCAGCTGGATGGCCACCGTTTCATATCTTTGTGGTAGAGGCACTCGAGCGCTACAGGTTTGTGACAGAGGCCAGACAGGTCGCAGCACCTTTTCTGGGGCTGATGACGCGCCTCTTTCAGGAAACTGGTTCTCTGTGGGAAAAATACAATGTCGTTGAAGGATCGCTGTCCTTCCCCCTTGAGCGTTACGATGTTCCGCCACTGCATGGCTGGAGTTCTGCGGCAGTCGTACTGTTGGGAAGGCAGATCTTTTCCTGATGATCTTATCACTCTCATACCAGGAGGATTTTCATGAAATTTGGCTGTTGTGTCGCCCCTGAACATATGAACATACTTGCCGAAGCTGGATACGATTTTTGTGAGCTACCTGCCCGTGCTGTCCAGCCATTTGATGATGATACAACAGCATTGCCTACATTACGAGAACTGGCAAACGCACCACTGCGCCCAGAGGCTTTCAATCTGCTGATTCCGCCAGAACTACCGCTGGCCGGACTACAAGCAGATCTCGACGCGATCCAGACTTATCTGCAATGCGCCTTCACGCGTATGGTCCAGCTTGGCGGTGTTGTGGCAGTACTGGGGAGTGGTGGTGCCCGGCGCCTGCCTGACGGCATGCCGCGTGATCAAGCACTGCGTCAACTTGCAGAGACGCTCAAAATCGCGCAGGAAGAAGCACAGCGTGCAGGCATCACACTGACTATCGAGCATCTTAATCAGCAGGAGTGTAATGTACTGACCTCTGTTGCTGAATGCCGTGCATTTCTCCAAAAACACGATTTGAGTGGATTGAGACTGATTGTCGATCTACATCACCTCGAAGTAGAGGCCGAGTCGCTCTCGATCGTATCCGAGGTTGCACCATTGCTGGCCCATGTCCATGTGGCAGGTGGCGGACGGCAAACGCCACAGATACCCGGCTACAACTACGCTGGGTTTATGGCTGCACTCCGTAATATCAGTTATGACCAACGGATTTCAGTGGAGTGTCGCTGGGACGATCTGGCCACCCAGGCTGGCGAAACACTGGCCTTTATGCGTAGCGAGTGGACAGCGGCAGCCGTATAGACCAAGGTTATTTCTTCATAGGGTAAGCGCTGTTTCATCGGGTTGTCGGGTTTCGCAACCCTTGCAGGTACTTTTGGCATTGGCTTTCCACACCAACACGTCATACCATCTACCTCTGACTGACGCACTTCACCAAGCGCTTAGAAACCACATTACTTTTTGCTGACGGATTTATTTATACGTTCGAGACACCGTGTAGATAACACACCAACGTTTGATCGCATTTTTGCTCAAACTCTGCTTCTCTTCGTTATTGCTACAATCTCGTCACACAAGCTACTATATGCCTTAGAAAAGAGCAGATGTGGCTCGATGGCTTCCGAATCAACACTATTACATGTTATCGTAAAAAATGAGTGTTTATCAGGTTGTTATCAGACGTTTATCAGGGGATTTCTTGCTACTATTGACGTTCCATTGAGCGGTAGCGCATACATAGAAACGGCTATGTGTGCATTTGTCGTGTATCCAGGAAGAGAGCTATGTTATGAGACGTTTTCTTATTTACGTCACTGGTTTCTGGATCGTGGTGGTCGTTCTGTTTGCGACTGTGCTGATTGACCCAGCCTGGTCACAGGAGCAACTCCCACAGGCGACAGATCGGCCCGATCAGGTAGTGCTTGATCTGTCAGAGAGTATAAGTATTGCGGCTGGAACAGATTATGTCTCAGCACCAACCGAAGCAGCACGGCCATTTACCCATATGCTGCTTCGACGTGAGGCGCATGTGCCTGAGGGCGCCATACTGGAATTATTCGTCCGCGCTTCTATCGATGGCAATGACTGGAGCGATTGGGGACAGGTACATGCCAATTACGACCTCTGGCGTGAGACCGATGGAGCAGATGTCGAGTGGAGTGAGACGGTTGATGTTGGGGCTGAGGCACGCTACTGGCAGGTCCGTGGAGTGTTCACCGCCGCGCCTGGTGGTGCTATGCCCGAGTTACGTGGTATCGATGTGAACACGGTGAATACGAATGCTTTTGGCCCTGATGGCCTGGTTGAACCAACAGTTGATCCGCAGGCGGCGATTGCTGCTACCGTCGCGAAACCGCCGGTTGTTTCGCGAACAGCATGGGGTAGTGCTGATGGGCAAGGGAGCCGGGTACCACCCGCCTATTATCCAGTCAAGCATATGACAGTTCACCATTCGGCTGACAGCAACTCGCTCTACCCAGGGCAGGCAAACTGGGCCGCCCGTGTACGCGCCATCTGGTCATTCCATACCCACACACGTGGCTGGGGCGATGTAGGCTATAACTATCTGATCGATCCTAACGGCGTGGTGTATGAAGGACGTGCTGGTGGTGATGATGCGGTTGGCTTCCACGACACCGCGAACTATGGTTCGATGGGCGTGGTGATGATCGGCACCTATTCGAACGTTGCCCCAACCGGAACGAGCCAGGACAGTCTGGTCAAATTGCTGGCGTGGAAGGCCGCGCAGAAGGACATTGACCCGCTAGGTCGCTCATACTATTACGGCTGTGCCAACTCACGATTTTGTGCTCCCTTCAACGCAGGAGGGATTGTGGACAACATCGCCGGGCACCGCCATGTCACGCCGGGACACACCAGTTGCCCTGGTGATGCGCTGGTGAGTGTCCTGCCTTCCATTCGTAATCGGGTGAAACAAACAATGGATGGCCAGGGCAGTGCCCCTCCCCCTAATGGCGAAATTGTTGTCGATGAGTTAGAGGGTGGTTTCGCCCGGAGCAACGCAAACTGGTACAGTGCGACCTGTGGTGCAGGCGGTCACACGTACTATACGTATGGCACTGACAATCCCAACGATAGCACGAACAGCGCAACGTGGCGCCCAAATATTCCTAAAGCAGGAACCTACCGTGTGTATGTGCACATCCCACAGGGCTGCGGTCTGGCTTCACCACCGTATGCCTCGACCAAAGCTCGCTATACCATTAGCCACGCGCAGGGAGAGTCGACACAGACTGTTGACCACAACACAGCTACGGCGTGGGTCGATGTTGGTGTGTATCAATTCAATCAGGGAACGGGCGGCGCAGTTGAACTGTATGATGTGACAGGTGAGCCGTTCGATCAACAACGTGTGGTCTTTTTTGATGCCGTCAAGTGGGTGCCAGAGGACGCCAGCAGTAGTATCGATTTGACTGATGTGCGTTTTGAGAACACCAGTGTTGCCAGCGGCGAGCTTGCCAAAGTCACATTTACGGTGAAGAACACCGGGTCGACACCGCTGTCCACTCAGAACCCACAGGCAGGTACCGCACCAGATGGTGGCTTTAACGATGGGCAGAGTGGTCGTATCGATGACTCGTATGTTTACGATGAGGGCGAGTGTTTCCTCGGGAATGAGGAACAAACCTACGCGACGTTTGCCAAGGAAAGTAATCGTTTTCGGGTTACGCTGGGGCCAACGAACGGTGGAGAGCCGATCTGTACCGGCAACGTTGGTGGCTATCCATGGCGCTGGGGAGTCAACGGCGAACTGGCTCCCGGAGAGTCCCGCGAGGTGACGGGATATGTGCGTTTCCACAACTCTGGCACAAGCAATCGAACGGTAAACGTCCAGGCAGGACTGATTCAGGAGTATGTCAAATACTTCGAGGAAGGGGTAAGCCCAACCACAATCACGGTTACACCAGAGCAGGTGCAACCTGGAGCCATGGGATATGATACAACCCTTAACACCGTTGCTCATGTGTATCGGCTTGGCAATATCCCCGATAATCTCCTTGCCCGTACTGCAAATTCTCTTTCGGTTCCGCGTGGTGAATACGTCGGGGCGATACCGTGGAATGGCAACTTTATTAACTGGGGGACTGGTGGTCCGTTAGGGCTGACTGACGAGTTTCTGATTGAACAAACACGGGTCTTCCGCGCTCCAGTCGATGGCGAATACGTTTTCCGAACGACCAGCGACGATGGCTCGTGGTTGTGGGTGAATGGCAGGCCGGTTGTACTGAACAGTGGGTTGCATCCGACCAAAGATGTGACCGGAACTGTACAACTGACAGCAGGTGACCACACCCTGTCCTTCAAGTACTTTGAGCGCTCGGGTGTTGCAACAGCAGGGTACAGTGTTCAAATACCTGGTAGCAGTACCTTCACCACACCGCCTGATGCTATTCACAATGTGCTGCGACTTGGCAACACCTTTGCCGAAATACCAGAGGTGACCATTACTGCCGACGATCTTGGTGGCAGTGGGGTCGAACGGATTCGGTGGAGTTGGGATGGCGTGGAGTGGCAAGACTCAACGGGGGGCATCCTGCGGCTGGGCAAAATCCAGAACGGCTCGTATCGTTTGCGGTATCAGGTGTTTGATAAGGCGGGGAATCAAAGCGACACGTATGAAATGGCTTTTAATGTCAACACCGATATGGAGGTGTATCAGACATATCTGCCACTAACACAGCGGTAGTTCTCGTATATTTCATAGCGACATACGCAAAAGCAGGGGTATCTATCGCCCCTGCTTTTTTGTGCTACAACGAAGGTTCAGGTTACTGCGCGGGGCAATCTATACAACCACCCGTTTCGGGATTGGTCTGCTCACTCATCGGCGCTGGGTTCCCAAACAGTTCACTGCTCACCGTCCCAACCACAGGCACCACACTCACCGCCAGCACAATCGCCCAGCTACCGATTACCAAACGGAACACCTTGCGCTTCCGCATATCTATCCTCCCAACACTTACTGCACACTTATACCTAGGAGTCCTAGCTCGACCTGCTTTGGTTCTCATTACATTCTGCACAACCACCACCGCCTCCATTTGGCTCCAGATCAGTCTGGTTACCACCGCTACTCACCATACCGTTCACGAAAGCGGCATGCGCTCCCTGCGCGTTCCCATCCAGAATCACGCCACTCATTGCTAATGCCATCGCCCAACGACTGACCACCACTTGTAAAACCTTGCGCTTAAACATAATAATATTCCTTTCATTTACGTAACACATCATTTGTCTTTCCATTTCTGCAACTTCCTCACTCAAAGGACTTTAATCCCTCCTGCTGCATTCTGCAGAGGAAAAACCCTCACGCTCAGTACCGTTCACTGGAGCGGCATGTGCTACCTGTAGTGCGCGCACAACCCGGCCCATGCCACTCACCGCCAGCACGATGGCCCAACTACATAATCACCACGCGTACCATCTTTCGTTTCCACATAATTGTTATTCTTTTATTTACACTGTATCCATACGCAGGAACGTCGCTCGACCCGCTTTAATTCAGGGATGGGCATCTATTACATCCACCGTCGCCAGAATTGGTCTACTCGCTGATCAGGGCAGGTCCTGCGACTGGCTCACCACCACCTCACCCACAGGCAACACACTCACCGCCAACGCCAGCACCCAACTACTGATCACCACTCGTACCAACTTGTGGTTCCTCACCATTTTTTCCTTTCCTTGACCCATCATGCGTAGCTGCCCAGTTCCCACCTCATTCGCTCGACCCGCTTTACTGCGGGCGGCATTCTAAGCACCCATTTGGGTCGGGATTGGTCTGCTCTGAGATCGGCGCTGGGTTCCCAAACGGTTCACTGCTCACCACACTATCTACAGGCACGACACTCACTGCTAATACAATCGCCTAGCTACTGATCACCACGCGTACCATCTTGTGCTTACACATTAGTGGTCTCCTTGTATTTATTGGGCACACTGTTCGTGTCTCCATTCCGCCTCAACATTGCTCGACCCGCTTTATTGCGGTCGACATTCCGCACATCCATTCGGGTCAGGATTGGTCTGCTCGCTCATCGGTACCGGGCTCCCGAACGGTCCACCGCTCACCACACTATTTCCAGGTACCACACTCACTGCTAGTACAATCATCCAGCTACTGACCACCACTTGTAACACCTTGCGCTTAACCATCATTGGTCTCCTTATACTTATTCAGCACATTGCTGGGGGCTCCATGCCACCTCAGCACCACTCGACTAGGTTTCCTGTGCGCCGCAGTCTGAACATCCACCGCCGCCAGGATTAGTCTGCTCACTCATCGGCGCTGGCCCTGTCACCGGCTCACCGCTCACCGTACCAACCACAGGCACCACACTCACCACCAGCGCCAGCGCCCAACCACTGATCGCCAGACGTACCATCTTGTGCTTACACATTAGTGGTCTCCTTGTATTTATTGGGCACATCGATTGTGTCTCCTTTCCTCCTCAGCATCGCTCAACTCGCTTTACTGTGGGCGGCATTCTAGGCACCCGTTCGGGTCAGGATTAGTCTGCTCACTGATCGGCGCCGGGTTACCAAATGGTTCACCGCTCACCACACTATCAATGGGTACGACACTCACCGCCAACGCCAGCACCCAACGACTGAGAACTGCACGTAAGATGTCTCGTTTCCACATAGTTGTGCTCCTGGTACTTAACTTCATTGTTGGTTTTGTTTGGACTAATGCATACACATAGACGCAATCAATCACACGGTCAGTGATTTTTCACGTTCTGCTCCTTGGCCTGAGTACACTTTCATCATAGGTAAGCTAGCATTACCATTTGAACAATGCTGCTTATTATATTTTGATAATGCTCTCTGCACATCATGCGATCCGCCACCTGTCATATGGCGGAGTGGCCAGTCTATCACTGGCGGATCTTCCTAATCATCTAATCTGCCAGATTTTCTTTGATGTTTCATTCAGAGTTTGTTCAAGCGGGCTATTGCTACCAATGAGATCAGTGGTGGGTAGATTGGCTGAAGCTGGGATTGTCGAAAAGTAGGGGTATCTATGCCCCCTACTTTTGTAGGAATGTTACGCAGGCTTTTGATACTGAGGAAGAGTACACGTTTGTGCAGAGGACGTTGGTATATTCGCGAATGTTGTACGCTCAGTAGGATGCACCAACTCCTCCAGAGAGGCAACCCGCCATCCATGCTCAGTGTAACGTAATTTGAGCATGGCATAGAATGCATCATGTTGATAATTCATGCGAATAGGAATATAGATATGCTTCCCAACGTAATGTCTTTCATGGTAATTCATGTGTGGATAGGGGCCAACCCCAGAACTACTCTCTGGTCGTTTGAGCATCTGTTTAGGCCAGCGTTGCATCAGTGCGCAGATGGTAGCATTACGTTGAAACAGATGGGCGTCCGACAAACGATAAAGTGTAGATACATCGTGCTGATCTATTGCCTGTACTATTTGACTGGCTACATCAGCTGCGGTTGGCTCAACTACGCCTACACGCACTCCATATTTATTGAGACTCTGTTGGTAGGGTGTCATCTGACCACAACCAGTGATACTGCAAAATAGACAGACACTCAAAATGAGTAGGCATACAGGGGAGTCGATCTTTAGCCAGAGCTTTTGTCTCAGATACTTCTGGAAATGTAACAACACAGGTGTAATCTCTCTAATGATATTGTGAGTGAAAGTAAAGAGAGACCAGCAGTACCAAGTACTGCCGGTCGTTGGACACGGTTTACTTCTCAAGTGTGCGTAGATAAGCCATCAAATCAGCCATCTCTTGGTCTTCCAAGGCAACAGCAGACATGATACCAATCTCACCCTGTCCACCTTCAAGGATCCAGTTTGCAACACTTTCCTCGCTGATTAATTCACCATTGGGCAATTTTCCTTCGTAGTTCACATCATCTGGAAGTGTAGGACCACCCGGCTGGAATAACCCGGCCATACCTGTTCCAACCATCATCTCCTCTGAGGGAAGATGGCAAGCGGAACATTGAGACTGGAATACAACCTCGCCTGCCGCAACGTCACCTCGTGATGAGTACGAGGTATCCTCCAGAGCAGCGATCATCTCATCTGTCACTTGGACTTCTCCACCACCACCATTACCACCGCATGCGGCCAATGCAACGGCACAACTGCCTACTGCGATCAATAGGGCGTGTCGCTTAAACATGAATTTCTCCATTCTAGAATATTGTCAAATGCTCATTACTGAGCAACGACACCATATGTAGTCTGTTGCATAGAACAGATTTGCAAATAATCAGGAAAATAGTTGTTCTTCCTATAGAGCGATATCAGCATAGATATACATAATCTAAACAGCACCGTAGATGCACTTAAGAACAAGCGCTTAAACCACTGACTCTATAGGACAATAAGGAACTCATAGCAATCTACAATGTTCTATCGCGATTGCCTACACAAAACGTGGGGGTGGAGTGGGAGGTGCACTAATCATTTGTGTATGATTTAGCTTTAGTTGATAGGTCATTCGTGATAATAGCAATAATGCGGAACCTATCGTCACAATACCAATAAGGACCAAGGGCTGGATGCTTACAGGGAGAGATATTCGCGTTGGTAAAACTGGATCAGCTTGTGTCTCTGAGACGATATGACAGAAATAC
>JBCDFA010000306.1:0-9624 GCA_039178835.1 Chloroflexota bacterium | reverse complement strand
TTGTAGTTGATTATACCTGTTGCTAAATCATTTTACAATATTCTTCGAGAAAAGAGTATTTGTGTTTTAGATAGTTTTATATCTAATTATGGCTGATAAAATTTGTATTTAAAAACTATCTTCATAAACACTGCCCCAATTCTGGAGAGTCTCTTGAAACATGTCGATCAGTTCCAGTGGTTCGAGCACTCGACAATGTTCACGGTATCGCAACAGTGTTTGGTGTGCCCACCAGAGGTTGTCGGTATTGGCTGTGACAACGGCACTATCGTCGTCTCGGTACTCGATCTTGCTTCCCTCAAAATGCACAGCGATATCACGACGACGTGCCATTTCGGGAGCTAACTCGTAGCGTAGTGTGTATGATTTGGTTGGAGTGCGTACAGGTGGTACAGTCTTTGGAAGTATTTGCAGAGATTGGGGATTGATATGCTCAATCGGATAAATCTGGCGTTTGGGATATTCCTGGTTGTAATTGTTCCACAGACAATCTGCATCGAGATATAGGTGACTATCGCGAATGATGAGGCGGTAGGGGGCTACGCGATATTCGACACTTTCCTGTGAGGTGGTCTGGGTTGTGTAATAGTGGAACTGGAGTTGTTGATGACGTACAGCACGGCGAATGCGCCGCAGCATTGCGCGATCCAGATCGGTGATGGTGATGTTGCGGGATGTGATTACGTGATCGTTACGATTAGTGCGGATGGTCCGTCGATCTGGTGGGAGGAGGTTGATCAGATGTGCCAGCAGGCTATCCGCATTGTCTGTGATGTGTGGCGGAAGCGCTTCTGCGATGGTAGTCAGAGTCTGAATGGCCTGAAGATGGTCGTCGTTGAGATCGAGAGGGTAGAGCTGACCAAGGTCTTCAAGATGATAGCCTGATGCTGTGCGATAACGAATGATGCAACCAAATTCATTTCGTAGTGCACGTATATCATGGCGCAGAGCAGACTCTGGTGAGTTGGCCCATGCTTGATCGTGCATCTCTTGGGCAATGGTTTCTCTGAGTTGATCACGTGTGGCGGGACCACGCATCAATCGCCGTACAATAATGAATCGCCGTCGGAAAATAAGCCAGGAAGAGCGTTTTGTACCACTTTGCCGCTGAGTCATTGTGTCACCCTCTTTCTGAAAGATACTACCTCTTAGTGATACAGCGATATAAGGAGTCGAAGCTAATGTGTTTGGTGTTCGTTTATCTACTTCATCATGTCAATGGCCTCATGTTTACTAACGTTCTTAATATAGCGATTTAGTGAGAGCAACGATGAGAGTTTTGAGATATTGTTTTGGTGATTGAGAAGCGCAATGAGAGGGATTAAATTCTAATGTCTGGGAGCAGGTGGGTGTTTGATCTGTGGTTTTTTGATTGCTACTTTTCAGTGTCAAAATTGTGAGATTTGGCAGAGATCCGGTTCTGATATGTTGCGAGGTTTTGCCCTAGTGTGTGCAGCTGATCTTCATCTATGACAACTTGTACACGTTCAAAGAGTTGGCGTTCTTCTTTCCGAATATGGGCTTCCAACAGCATGCCAAGTTCGTGAAGTTGTGTTTCGAGATCGGGGGTGGTGGGGAGTGTTTGGAACATAGTGTGCATCTGTTGGTGTTCCTGAAGTAATTCATCGATCAACGTGTCGATCTCGTTGTCGCTGCCACGTATAGCCGGAAACAAAATGGTTTCTTCGGCGTGAAAGTGGTCTTGCAGCAGTGCCTTGTACACGGACAGCGCATATTCGCGTTTGCCTTCATGTGTAGTAGGCAGATTTTTATACCGTGGTATACCACGTTTGAGCGCCTGTGCGAGAAACAGACCTCGTTGATGTTCGCGTGAAACTGGAACCAGACTGGGGTGGCGTTTCATGCAACAACCTCAGTGCGATAAAACCATTTTATCGCATTACAGAAAGCTTTAAGCAGCAAGCTACCACGGCTATGAAGTATACCATAGCCCTGAATCCTGTGCGAGTCAGCATGCCTGAGTGCAATAACAGAGTGCTGTTATATGCTATAGTGTGGGTGCAAACCATTCTTTCCATGACAGACTCTACAGCAGGAGCGGAATCATGCAGATTTTAACTGTCACGTTGGGTCTTATTTTGTTGGTGCTCACCTTGTTCTTTGGGCTCGCTGGGTTGCGTCGGTTGGCAACGCTGCAGTTTCGTGGTGGCTGGCTCGCGGTGCTCGCGGGTGTGTCACAGATACTCAATGTGTTGATCCAGCAGTATCGCGTGCCTTTGCTGATTGCGACGATTGTGTTTCTGGGCGCGTTCTGTATTCTCAATTACCGTCTGCCCGGTTTGATCCTGATTACGGTTGGTGTGGCTATGAATCTGGCGGCTATGGCAGCCAACGGCGGTATGATGCCGGTGCAGCTTGAGCAGTTAGAGCGGGCGGCGGGTGTTCCAGTTGCCGATGGCACGGTGCTCGACAATTCAAAGGGCATTGCACTCACTGATGAGTCGGCGAATCTGCCGTGGTTTGGTGATCGGCTATTGTTGCCGGGGCCACTCGCACAGCTTGCGGTTTGGAGTGTTGGCGACATCTTGCTGATCTGGGGAGTGATTCGCCTGCTGTGGGTGACGATGAAAGGGCCGCGTACTGCTCCACAGGTTGCTGAAACCGCATCGTCGTAGGTGAAACCAAGAGCAGTGACCAGCTGCAAGACAGCCCAACAAGTGACTGCCTTGCACGCGCATCGTTTGTATTATTCTGCTTCTGCGGCTCGTTGTATTTCGTTCAGAAGGGTATCTAGATCTGTCGGGAGTTTATTCAGGTTTTGTCCATTTACTGTACCAGCCGCATGATCGTCACCCGTGTTACTTACAGCATCACCGCTAATGCGGAATTGGCCAGTTGGACCTGCTAAGATGTATCGTTCAAGTCCTTGTGTATCTATTTGAGAATCTGAGTCGTCTCGGTGCGTCAGAAAGAGTATATATTCATCTCCCTCTTGTAACTGAGGGTTGCCAGCAAAGTCTAGGTTCATCATCTGTGGTTCTTCTGAAGTATGCGGTGCTGGCATTGCTCCACCGATTTGTGTGACCATGATGGCTTTGTCTGTATCACCCTTTAGAATTTCAGTGACTTCAATGGTTGTGTCGGTATAGGGGACATGGTAAGTTTCTTCACCGATTGGTTTGGTGTCGAGGGTTGTTTCTTCAAGTATCTCTTGTTTTTGTTCCTGTGTCAGATCATCAGGGGTGCCTTCCATACCACGTTCCTCCATGCCTTTTTCAAGCACAAGGATGTGTTCAGGTGCCTCTTTGGCACGCTCTGCCGTCTCCCCTGTTAATCCCTGTATTGGCAATACTTCTGTGTGGAGTCGGTTGCGTGTGGATACCACCTGCCCTCGAACAACCACATCTGCCGATTGATATAGTTCCTCTGTCGTATATGCTATCTCACCCCAATTGGCTAAGGCAGCAATTGAGTTGCCGGATGCACTGGGTAGAAAGCGTTGATAGTTGATAGCAACACCGGCGGTCAGCCCAAGCACGCAAACCAGTAGAATAATAAACCTGGGTTTCATAGACATTCTCCTCAAGTGTCAAAGGCTATGTCTCAAGTAGTCACAGGTTATGACGTTTCAAGGGAGACAGAGGTAACACTGCTCAAGAGTAACAATCGGTTAGATCGTTAGATGATTCGTCCGAAACACTCAAAAGTGCGTTGTAGATATATCACAAAAAACCATTAGGCTACGCACAGAAACGAAGTAGACGGGACGCGTCACACTGCCCCGTCTTTGACTGTTACACAGTTTCCAACACCGCCCGAATACGCCGTACCCCTGCCCCTACTGCGCTCTCCTTGGTGATGCGAAATGTCCTGAGTGTGCCGGTGTGTGCGACATGCGGGCCGCCACAAATCTCGGTACTCAAATCCCCAATGCAATAAACCTTGACCCGTTCGCCATAGCGCTCGCCGAAAAGGCCAATCGCATTCGATTGCTTGGCTTCATCGAGACTCATCTCGGCCCACGTAACTGGTAGTTGTTGTTGGATGGCATCATTCACCAGTTGTTCGACCTCCTTGATCTACTCTCGGTTCAGTTTGTCGCCATGCGAGAAGTCGCAGCGGAGGCGCTCAGCGGTGATGTTGCTCCTGTGTGGCCATGCCGCGCACGGTTGTAAAACACCCCCCCTTTTGTGACTTTTTTGATGATGACAGGCAGCTAACGGATACCATGTCTGACGGCAATCACCGCAGCTTGCGTGCGATCCGACACATCGAGCTTGGCGAGGATGGCACTGATATGATTGCGGACGGTTCCTTCGGATAGATGCAGTTCTTCGGCGATAGTCGCATTGTTCATCCCACGTGCGAGAAAGCGCAAGACATCAGTTTCGCGCTCGGTGAGCTGGTTGGTAATCAGCGTGGCCTGCTGTAGTGGCTGATCAGCGACGGCACGGAGCAATTTTTGGGTAACTGCAGGGTCTGTATATGCACCGCCCGCCACCGTGCCTTTAATGGCAGCCACGACTTCAGTATGGGGGGTATCTTTCAACAGATAGCCCGATGCACCCGCTCGAATGGCATCAAAAACCCACTCGTCATCGTCATAGGTGGTGAGGACGAGGACTTTCGTTTGCGGGTATCTGGCGCAGATGCGGCGGGTGGCTTCGATACCATTCATCCCTGGCATTTTCAAATCCATCAGCACCACATCTGGCATAGCATCTGCTGCCGCATTTTCCACAAGTTCCACTGCCTCCAATCCATCTTCGGCCAGGCCCACCACCTCAATCTCGTGATCGAGCTTTAAGAGCATCGCGAGTCCCTCGCGGACAATCGCTTGATCGTCGCAGATAATAATTCTCAAGATGTGTTCTCCGGTACGGTCAGTTGTATCGTCGTTCCACCGCCAGCTTTGCTCGTAATACACAGGTAACCATCGACTAACTGAGCCCGCTCATGCATACCCTCAATGCCCCAGTGATTTGGGGGCGTGCTGTCTGCGTCAAAACCACTTCCATCATCCACAACTGTCAACTGAATGCCCTGTGCGGTTGCCGTGACATGCACAGAGAGTGTTGTAGCATCGGCATGATAGACCACATTCATGATCGCCTCTTGCGCCACGCGATAGAGCGCATGGCCTATCTCTGGTGCAAACGATGGCAATGGCTCAGTGATCGCCAGCCGGAGATCAAGATTGGCACGGGCTGCGGCCTCCTCGGCGAACTGACGAAGCGCAAGGGGCAAGCCTAAATCTTGGAGCGGCGTGGCACGCAATGCTTTGAGTGCCCCTCTCGTCTCTTGCAGACCGTCACGTGTCGCCACAAGCGCATCATCGAGTAGCTTTTGTGACGTGGCTGGTTCAATGTCACGATACGCTTTGATTGTTTGCAACTGCACGACCAGGCCGCTCAATGTGTGTGCCAGGGTGTCGTGAAGCTCACGCGCCATACGGTTACGCTCGTGGCTGATGGTCAACTCGATCTGGGTGCTGGCATGGTCACGTAGACGTGCGTTTGCCTCTTCCAGTAAGCGTTGCTGCAACCGTAAGCGGCTCATCAATGCGCTAATCATGTAGCCAACTATCAAAAGACTGATGGTTTGAATTCCCATAATGAGCACGGCCCTCGAATAGAAACGAGGAATGACACCATCAACGATAGGTGGCAGAAAGATGCCAACCAGATTCACCACAGTGACCCCCAGGCTAAAGAGCAACACAGCCGACCAGCGATAGTGCCAAGCTGTCAACAGCAGCCCCATCAGCAGAATTGGTGTCAGGCGCAGTGTCATGCCATCAGGCGAGCGTAGTGGCTCGCTAGACGCAATGTGCTGCATGATGTGTACTGTCACCGTCGGCAGGATGGCCATCAGCGCAAGTGCAATCGGCAGCATGGCTTGCTTTTGCCAGATGCGTGGCCAGGGCAGCAGTGTCAGGCCGAGAATGAACAAGCTATTCATGATCTGAACAGTATAGTAGAGCAGCACGTCTGTGTCGCGATCAACCATCCACCAATCAACCAGCGCGAGCAGACTAAAATAGACAACCCACAACATGAGGGCAACCCGCAGCAATTGATCGATACGAAAAGAAAATGCACTCTGGCTCATGCTCTCATTGTAGCTGAACTTTCTAAAACGCGCCTATGGCTAGTGCCACGATTGTAATCATTAACCCGTGACAGATGTCATGGATCGTCATGTAGTGTGTCATATGTGGGCCATCTACATCATTATGCTAGACACTAGCCCACCTGCGGTGAAAAGAATAGACTTGGGCGCAGACCAAGCAAAATATAAAGGCAGGTTTTCACATGAAACGTATTTGGTTCTTGATACTGATTATATGGCTCGGTTTTGGCCAAATTAACAGCGCCTCTGCACACGGTCTCGAAGCGGGGCAACTGAGTATCCTGATCGACGACGTCAATGCAGCGATCATCGTCGCACCGTATGCCTCCGCATTCTCATTTGCTGACGATAATGGCGATGGCCTGCTGTCAACAGTGGAAGTTGACACACATCAAGATGCGATCCACGCTTTTATTGAGGAGCGCATCGTGCTGCGTAATGAGGTGGATACGGCAGCGACCATACAGAACATTAACGTTATTGTACCCGACGAGACCGCAACGGGTACAGGCGATCCTGCTAGAGCTGACTTTGTTCAAGTTTCAGTGTGGGCCACGTGGTCGAGTGTCCCAGAAAGTATTGATGTTGAGTACACCCTGTTCGGTTCGGCTGAAGAGCGCATCCATTTCTTGATGCAGGACCGAGCAACGGGTGAGGTAATGGAAGGGGAGTTTCATTCGGCCGAAACCGTCGTCAGCCTCCGTGGCGAAGATGTTTCTATAGCAACAGACGACGCGATCTGGCTTTCGGGTATTGAGCATGTCTTAAGTGGTTACGATCACATCCTCTTTATCCTGGCGCTGGTGTTAGCAACCACTGGACTACGCAAACTACTCATACCCTTAACCGCCTTTACCTTAGCGCACACCGTCACACTGGCCGCAGTTGCATTTGGCTTTGAACCGCCCGTCCCGGCATGGCTGATCGAAGCGACCATAGCGGCCTCAATCGCCATATTGGCAGGCATTTATCTGTTCGGCATCTCGGTCGAAGTTTGGTGGGTGGCGGCATTGCTTGGGCTGGTGCATGGGCTTGGGTTTGGGCAAGCTATGACCGATTCTTTAGGCAGCCTTCAACAATGGGGCTCAGCCTTGATCGCCATCACTATCGGTGTCGAGTTGACCCATCTTGCCATCGCATTGGTAGGGATTGGGTCGTTGTGGCTCATCCGCAAACCGCAGCATAATTTTGCCGTTCGCTCTGCCGCAAGCATTGTCATTTTTTGTATCGGTTTGTATTGGACATTGGAACGAATTCCGATCTCCCTATTTTGAAAATCCAGATAATGAAGAAGTTAGTATAGATAAGCCAATAGTCACAATACGTGCATTTTGTATCATTGCTATAGCGAGTATGCGGGATGCGGGGTGTTGTTGACTACCAATCGGAGAGCATACTATGAAAAAGGTATCTATCATTGCGCTGGGTATGTTATTGCTTGTCGCTTGTAGCGGCGCAGATGAGGTTGCATCAATCCCTGGGGAAACTGCAACGAGCGCACCACCTACAGAAGCCGCAACGAGCGTATCACCCACAGAAGTCGTCATTACTGAACCAACTGCGGCACCGACTGCAAGTGAGTCAGACGCTACGCCTGGTGATGGGACGGTTGAAGAGGGAACCGATGAGGCCGAAATGGAAACAGCCATAACCCCTTGCAACGCGTTCCTCGACAACACGACGGTCAATTGCGAAGCAGATACCGCTTTTGTCGAATCGGATGGTCTTCCTACCACACATGACATGATGGTCGGCATCGTCAGCTGGCAGCAACAAGTCCCACTCCCACAAGCGTACACAGGTGACAATGCCTGGCAGATCCCGCTTGCGCCCGAACTATCGGACGACCCGATCTCCGGTGCAAATGATCTGTTTCGGGGTGCGATTGCCATTGCGGTGAATGGTGTCCCCATCTTCAATGCGCTCAACAATCGCGGGGATGATGCGTATCTGGCAGGGGAGTTGGATCAGTGGGGCGGGCACAGCGGTCGTGGTGATGACTATCATTACCATATTGCACCCACCCATTTGCAAGACATCGTAGGCATCGACCAGCCTATTGCCTATGCGCTGGATGGCTTCCCGATCTATGGCTTGACCGAACCGGATGGCTCACCCGTTGTCGGTTTGGATGAGTACAACGGGCATTTTGATGACGAGGGCAACTACCATTACCACGCCACCGAGACCTACCCGTACATCAACGGCGGGCTGCGAGGTGTCGTTGACTACCAAAATGGACAAGTTGAACCGCAACCTCAAACTTTGTCAGTCCGCCCAGCCGGAGAGCCATTGCCGGGCGCGCAAGTCACCGCGTTTTCGCAGACGGGAACCAATGCCTACTCGTTAGAGTACACACTTAACAATGAGACATATACCGTCAACTACACCGTTGAGAATGGGACCTACACCTTCGAATTTATCGATTCGGCAGGGAATAGCACCGTCGAAACGTACACACCTTAATTTAGGCGTGTTTCATGTCAATGGAAATACGCCACTCGGAGAGAATGCTATGAAAAAAGTATCTATTATTGTGTTGGTTCTGTCATTGCTCGTCGCTTGCGGCGGCGCAGATGAGGTTGCATCAATCCCTGGGGAAGCTGCAACCAGCGCACCACCTATAGAAGCCGCAACCAGTGCACCACCCACAGAAGCCGCCATTGCTGAACCAACCGCGGCGCCGACTGCGAGTGAGCCAGACGCTACGCCTGTGGATACGCCGGTTGAAGAGGGAACCGATGAGGCCGAAGCGGAAACAGCCACTACCAGCACCTTCCAGCTCGATGCTTGGGCAGACAATTGGTTCGCCGCCTATTTGGGCGAGGAACTGATCGTCGAAGATTCCGTCTCGATTGAGACCGAACGCTCGTTCAACGCGGAAACCACCTCCTTCGAGGCCAGCTATCCGCTGCAACTCAACTTTATCCTGAAAGACTTCAAGGAGAATGACACGGGATTGGAGTACATCGGTGAGCCCAATCAGCAGATGGGTGACGGTGGCTTCATTATGCAGTTGACCGACATGGTCACAGGTAATGTTGTGGCGGTTTCCAACGCAGATTGCGACTGTATAGTCATCCACGAAGCGCCGCTCGACAAAGTGTGCGAGAGCGAGTCGAATCCAGTCGCGGGTACGGCCCCGTGTGAGTTTAGCGACTTGGGTGAGCCAGACGGCTGGAAACAGCCTGATTTTGATGATAGTGGCTGGACCGCGACCACTGTTCATTCGGCTGACGCGGTGCAGCCTCGAGACGGATATGACGAAATTGCCTGGGATGCCAGCGCCGAGTTAATTTGGGGGCCAGACCTGGAAACGAACAATACAATTTTGTGTCGTCTAACGGTTGAAGCGCCCTAGTCCGTCATCATATAGCCAAAAACGCATGTCCGAAGGTAACACTTTTGTGTGTTTCTGGCTCAGCTAGTATATATGTGGCCTCCTTTTGCATAGCAAAAAGACGGGATGCCTTACTGTATCCCGTCTCTGGCCATTACACACTTTCCAACACCGCCCGAATACGCCGTAAC
>JBCDFA010000305.1:0-9626 GCA_039178835.1 Chloroflexota bacterium | reverse complement strand
GGTGTTCCAGGAACGCTTGGGTTCTGGCCCAAGATTATGCTCTTTGCAGAGTTGTATCGCCTATGGCCATGGGTACTGCCGCTCATTTTGGTTGGCAGCACATTAATGGCATTGGCCTATCTGGCACCATTAACGGTCTTTATTCATCGTAATGCAACGTTTGCTGCTCCAGGTGGCGAAACACTCGATTGGTCGGCGGTCGTGGCGCGGTTGTGTCCTGCACTGGTTGCACTCCCATTGCTGGTGTTGGGTGTTGTTCCACAGCTTGGTGGTGAAACATGGAATGCGGCAATCCAACAAGCAGGTGGTATCACATCATTTACAGGACTATCAATGCACATTGTGAGTGCCGGTATTGCGCTGCTGCTCGTCGTAACGCCATTGCTGTTTCGCTGGCGCAGTGTCCGTAGTGCCAAGACCGATGCCGATATGCGAAGCACCATTCTGACGCCACAGGCTCTGGCTGAAAGTTTGCAGGCACTTGTATGGATTGGCTCTCCTGTCAGTGTCTACACGCGCCTCTGGGAAGGTAGCATGTGGTTAAGTCAGCGCATGCGTTGGGCGTTATCACTCTTTGAACAACGGTACTATCTTGCTGGTTTTATGATCAGCCTTGTAGCAGTGCTGTTGCTCCTGTTACAGGGATAAGTACGCGAGATACTTTGTTTCGTGAATTGGATAGCATAGTATGGATCAGATTAACTGGATCGCAATTCTTATTGGCATAACTGGAGCATTGGTCCTTCTGTTTCGCGATTGGCGCGTCACATTTTCGGCTCTGTTGCTGAACTATCTCTTTGTGGCACTTTTTGTCACACAACAAGCATTTATCGAGCCCGATATTACTCTGGGGAGTCTGTCTATCAGCACAACAGTGTTGATTAAACTGATTACGGGTATTGCTGCCACAGCCATTCTTACGATTACCGCAATTATGTTTACCCAGGAATACACCGAAGATCTCGACGAGTTTTCACTCAGCGAACTCCGGCGTGCAACACGCAGCGCACAGCGTCAAATTGCTGATAATCCACAGCGTCTCTCAGACTATGTGGTACCCTTCTGGTCGCTGGTTCTGGCACTCTTAGCCAGCCTTCTGTTGCCCCGTCTGTATCCAATTGGTGAGACAATAGTGATCGACTTTGTCTGGTACTGGCTGGGTCTGATTGGCCTGTTTACGTTGGTTACGGCTAATGATCTGCTCAAGATTGGGCTCGGGCTATTGTTATGTGTAAGTAGTATTGACGTGCTCTATACGGCAATTGCGAGTTCGGTACAGGTCTTCCCAATTGCTATTTTGAGCCTTATGACTATTGTGTTAGCGCTTGCAATTTCGTATCTGTGTAGCTTGCTGTATGGCCGTCTCAAGACATTGGAACTAGCTGAGTTATATCAACAACGATAATATCTGTCTGTGGCATCATTATTGTCCACAGGAACAACGTAGGGACTTTACATAACCTATGGCATATCTGCTCTTGATGTTTTTTCCTGCTGCGATGAGCGCAAGTTGTTTTGTGCTTCGTAAGCAAACTCGTTTGGTCATTGGCATTGCTGTTGCAACGATGTTAACGCAACTCGTTTTGGCATCCCAATTACCTCCAGATCAACCGTCACGGCTACTGGGATTGACGCTGGTCCTTGATCCATTGAGCCGCCTCTTTCTGATGACATTCTTCTGTGTTGGGGCATTCGCATTTCTCTCTTCTTGGGGCATCCCACATGGTGAGAATTTTGTGCCAGTAGCATTATTAATGCTCTGTTTTAGTGGTGCGACGATCCTCTTGTTACAAGAACCTTTTGTGGTGTCGTTGCTGCTGATTAGCGGTGGTTTGCTTGCGGTTCTGGCGATTGTTGACCTACCAACGGGAAGTCCATCACTTGTGGAACGAGCGTCGATTGCTACAGGACTCAAATATCTGGTATTGATGGTAATCGCCGGTGTGATGATGTATCTGGCATTTGTGATGGTCAATATCTATCGGCCCAGTGATGCAATCGACCGGGTTTCACCAGCACACCTTATTCTTGGTCTCATTGCAATTGGCTTTGGGTTACGACTGGCAACTGTTCCCTTCCACTCGTGGCTCCCTGATCTGACAGAAGATGCCGCTCCAATGGTATCTGTGATTGTGGTGACGGTTATCAATGTAACCAGTCTTTTATTTTTAATCAATACCTTTCAGTTTTTTCCCGTCCTCATTCAGGAAAACGAAACAGGTCTACGGATCTTACAGGCGTTCGGCATTGCAACATCACTGCTTGGTGCAACGTTGGCTCTCTCGCAACCCAACATGCGGCGAACCCTGGGCTACTTAATCGTGTACAATGCTGGTATGGTCTTTTTTGGATTAACCACTATGACCATTCCTGGCCTGAGTGGCGCATTGTTTGAGTCGTTTAACCAGATTATTGTTGTGACGCTCCTCTTCCTTTGTGTGGGACTCCTCGAACGTCCAGATGGCCGCCCGCCGAATGTGGTGCGGCGGGATTTGCTATGGCGCTGGCCTATTGCTGGAACCGGCTTGATCGTCGGGTGTCTTGCACTCATTGGTCTTCCTCCCTTCAATGGTTTTGCCAGCAAACTCCTGATTTATCAAGCAGCTTCTGAACAAAGTGGAGTGGTTCTGGCATTCCTGCTGTTATCTACCGTTATTGCGCTTATTGCGCTTGTGCGACTGGCATATGACCGATTGCTTGGCCCTCCTGAAGAAGTACAAGTTGATGATACACCGATTTTGATTGGAACGACCGACCTTGATCGTCCAGCACCACGACGCTTGGATCCAGAACCACGTGGTCTCGCGGTTCTGATCGGCATCCTGCTGGTTTTGTGTTTGGGTATTGGTTTGTATCCACAACCTATTCTGACAGCAATCCAAGACGTTATTGGTGGACTGACCTTTATTCGTATGCCACAGTCCTCATAAAATGTATGAAGCTTTAAGGCGATTATCATTATACAAGCGATACGATTGGTGGTAATATACTTTTATGGACCTTTTATTAATGTTTCTAGCCTACCCAGGACTAGTTGCCACATTAGCATTGACAGTGTTATTCGCTGTGCTCGCAAATGAACGGGTACAGGTGCCTAACGCAGCACATGTACAAGCAGTGCGTAGCACAGAAGGCATAGTAGGCTTAGCAAGCATAGCATTTGCAATCTGGGGTATTACATTGCTGCCTTGGCCCTTACATCCCGCTCCACTACTGCCCTGGATCGATCACCCTATTGCAATCTGGGCAGTGCTTGAGGCATCTTTTCTCGCACCAGCCTTGCTTGGTTTGTTATCCAACTCACCATTTGCCACCCGAGCAAACCTGCGTGAAGTACAGATGGGTGTCGCAGGACGTTGTATTGTGTGGATTGCTATTGGGGGTGCGCTCTGGTTGCCAGTTGACTGGAGTATCGCGTCGTTGCCAGGACGTGGTCTGCTCTTGCTTGCTGGTTTACTCGCAATGCCAGCTGCTATTGGGTATGGGCCATTTGGTGCAGAGCGTAATCTGTCTACGGCAGGCTCTGAGGAAGGGCTGGATGAGGCAACAAGCGGGGTGTTGCGTAGCGCACGTGCTGTACGTGGTAGTGTCTTGCTGCTTGCACTTATCGTTGCATCCCTTGCGTGGTCACCCGTGCCACCTTGGATTATATTGATGTTGACATTGGCCATCTTTATCGTTGCTACATTGCTGATACGTCAAGTCAGCTTAGTACTGCCAAGATTGACTTTGCCAGGGGCCCTTCATTGGTGTTGGTGGCGTGTTATGCCTATTGCCTTGCTTGGTTTCATGCTTCGCGTCGTTGTAGCATAAAGAACTTTTCTATATGTCTTTTTGTAGTAGGTTTGTTAGAGAATAATGCTTGCTATTGATGTACAAGACGTCTCCAAGTCGTTCGACCAATTTCCCGTTCTCACCGATTTCAATCTTGAGGTGGCGACGGGACAAGTATATGGCCTCTTAGGACCAAACGCTGCCGGAAAATCAACCCTCATGCATATGATGCTGGGGTTTCTCAGTCCGAATAAAGGTACCATACGGCTGCTTGGTTCCGACGATTTAGAGCGAGTACGGAGTCGTATTGGCTATATTCCCGAACGTCTACAGTATCACTTGCGCTACACTGGGCGAGAGTACCTACGCTACCTTGGTCAATTCAACGATATGCGTGGCTCACGACTGGAAGAGCGTATCACGGATGAGTTGCGTGCTGTCGACCTGCTATCGGCAGCAGATCGACTACTGAGCACCTATTCTAAGGGTATGTTACAACGCCTAGGGATTGCACAATCGCTCTTGACCAACCCAGAAATGTTGCTTATTGATGAACCGACTTCTGGTCTTGATCCGGCAGGACAGCGAGAATTGCTCGAGCTTCTCGGACATCTTCGCAGTCGGGGGCATACGATCTTTTTAGCAACGCACTATCTTGATGAGATTGAATATCTGTGTGATCGCGTTGGAATCCTGTTCGATGGCAAGCTTGCTACAGAGGTGGATGTAGCTGCATTACGTGTTCCTGGTGGTAGTGTCACTTTGACTGTGGGATCAATGACACCAGACATTATTCTGCGCCTCCAGCGACTCTCTCCAGCAATTCGCTGTAATGGTTATGATATTGTTATACAACCAAACACAACTCTCTTGCAGGAACAAGTGTTGCGTACCTTACTGGATGAGCACATACCCATTATCGCTCTTGAGCCACAGAATCGTCCGCTCGAGGAACTGTATATGCGGGTAGTACGTCGTGAGCCGCTCCATACAGATAAGCTCTTGGCAGAACCTGAACCCAAGGTTTTACCAAATGGCGTAGTAGAGCCCACATACACTGCGGAAGCAGCTAAAGAAACCAAGGTGAGTGGAGAGTTCGATACTACACAGATAGCTACGACCACTCTGTTACCAGGTCGCCCGAAGAAAGGCGAAACACTCTTGCGTGATTTGTTACACAAGGAAGATCAGAACAATGACTCACGTCAAGATCAGGAACAGCCGTAGGCCTCTGTGCTTATCATAGCAACGTTCACTGTATCTGAAAGACAGAATAAAGCAGGCTTTATGCGTATCTTCCATTTCGTGCTGTTTACATTAACTGAGTATATACGTTCTGGACGTATTCTTGTTGAGATTATTGCGGCAGCGGCTGTATTCTATATCTTTTTCCTCAGATACACTGTCCAAGCTGACTATTTCTTTTCGACCGCAGGTGTGCTGGTGCTTATCCTTACGTTTTATACCACATCTGTTATCCTTGGCCTTGGTGATCGTCCACAGGGGTATGTATTGTTGGTACGTAAGTTAGGGCGGGGTGGCTATTTACTTGGGCTGTATCTCGCCGCATTTATCGTGGAGATGGGCTTTTATGGCATCATTAGTCTGGCGACTGCGCTGCTCAATCCGGCTGTCGATCTTGATATCCGTGGTTGGGTACTAGGGACAATCCCACTTGCGTTAAATGTCGCGTTGCTAGGAGCCCTGCTCATGTTGTTAACACCCATTGTGCTTACCGCGAGTTGGCGATTGGTTGTCCTTGCAGTAGTGGCGCTGGCTTTCTCGGGCAATTTGATAGGTGGACCGATCCTCAATGTGCTCTGGGAACCAATTCGTGTTGCACTTGACGTCTCACGTACAATTTTTAGCACCCCATTGCTGCCTGCATTCACCGGTTTCAGTTTGTCTGTCACCCGCGATTACAGCAATTTTAATATTGCCATTCCCTTCGCACAACTCTCTCTCACGCTCAGCTTAATCGCGCTCTCAATGTATGCCTTCAGCAAGCGTGACATCATTTTTAGCAGTAGTTAATTTCCCTCATTTGGTATGGTAGCTCTGTCGAAAATAGGTGAGAATACTTGACGACATATCCAAGTATCAATATACTAACATTGACGTGAACGTTAGATTTGGATTGGTTTATGATTGAGACCATGCGAATTGGAGAACTTGCTGAACGCGCTGGGGTAACACCACGCACCATTCGCTACTATGAACAAATCGGATTACTTGGCCCAAGTGAACGAGTGGGACGAGGCTTTCGTCATTACACCGAACACGAATTGGTACGCCTCCAAAAAATCGATGCGCTCAAACAGCTGGGTTTATCGCTTGAAGAGATTGGAAGTGTTATTGATCTTTATTTTGAGGATGCAACTGGTATCAAGGGCAAACAAAAGGTGTTAACAATTCTTCGGCGGCATTTGACAGAGACGCAGGAACGAATCAAGTCGCTTCAGCAATTTCGGCAGGAACTCCAAACGAACATCGCCAAGGTGCAGCACTTGCTTGAACAAACACATTCAGATTAGTCTTTTTTTACATTGAAACTAACGTTTACGTCAAAAAGATTTTTTGCGAATAAAGGACTTGTACTATGCACAACCAAAAGAAAGCTACCCCACAAATAGCCGCTTCTCGTATAGACTCAGGCATTATCTCGCTTCCTGATGGATATGAGCAGGTCGATGAACGGTTTGCGACACAGGATGAAGTGGCAGTTTGCATCAAGCGGCATGAACGTACTGATGGTCGCAATCGAGGGCTGGGTGGCGAACATGTTACAACCGTCACAGACACACAAACAGGGCAACTCAAAGGAATTACGTGGATGGATACCTCATTTGTAGATAGGCCACTAGCCAATCGTGAGGAGGCCCAACAGGTTGCGGAAACATTTCTCGCAAATGTTGCTCCTGATCTTACTGGAACACTAACCATCCTATGGATTGAGCCACACGACGAAACGTTGATGGCAGATGATAAGACCACCATCGTAACATGCATGAAAGTGAAGTGTCGGCAAGCATCAGGAAACTATGCCTGGGTTATTGTCGGATCAGAAGAACGTGTGATGACCTTTGAGCGCGACATTGTGTGGAATACCGATATGAGTGTGCGAACAACAGAAAAATGGCTACATGACTCCTGGCTTGCAGCACAAGCATTTGAAGCAACCACCTAAGATGTCAATCACTAAAACGCGATAGTATGTCCATACTACCGCGTTTACCGCGTCGTCTGAGTGTTGGTTTGTCTACCCGCTATACAATGCTGAAATAATGTGTGGAGTGACCAGACCTTCGATCATGCTGCCAATCAAAAAACCCGGCAGTAGAATAAAGAGCCATACCTTGCAGTACTGTGCGAAGGCCCACAACACATTCTGTCCAACCGAGAATCCGGGTGGGGGTGACAGGAGAGATGCTCCGATACGAATGCCCATTGCGGCACCAAGAATGGCAACTGGCAACTCAATAATGCCATGTGGTAAGACATAGGCCGTGAGAAACTGGATTGGACTATCAGCATCGAAGGCCAGCCAGTTCCCGCCACGCTGATGCAACATGTTTGCTACAAAACTGACCTGTGCAAATGCGATGGCCGGCACCAGGAAAGCGAATATACCAAATAGAAAGAGGGAGAGGATGTTTGATAGGAGTGACACACGAATATTATTGCCAAAGATATAGAGCGATAAGAAGAAACTTGGCTCAGGCGACGTACCAACATTTTCGAGATAAAAGTTAAGGACAGGGACATTGTAATTTTGCCCAATGTACCCGCCTGCAACTACACCACTCAGAGCAGCAATAGCGGCGATCAGAATGGGTAGTCGATATTCTCGGAAGAGTAATGGCATTTCATAGCGGTAAAAGCGATGTGCTGAGAATGATAGTCCCTGATATTGATCGGGTTGCACACCTGCCGGTCGGTATTCACGCAGAAAGATCAGAAATGTCTTTACAATATTCTTCCAACTAAGTTCTTCATGTTCACGAGAGAGGATTTCTTCGCGATTGAAAGCCCCCATTCCGGTACGGATGAGTGCGATTGCAACGATAATCAAAAATGGAACAATTAACTGTAACACACGCCATCCACCACCATTTCCAAGCATCAAAATGCCCTCGATCTGAACCAGCGCAGTAGTTGGCAACAAGACAAAACTGGCCAACAGGTTTGCGGCGCGAATACTAGTTGTATGGCTGGAAATGATAACTGCCCCAGCAACCATCACAACCGCTTTGGTCGTAATGAGCATCAGAATGATGGTTGCGTATCTGAAATTCAACCCCATTGCAAACAGATCTGGCGCAGTTATTCGCAACATAACCGTAAAAAAGCACATGCCCATAAAGGCAGAGAACAGAGGCGGGAACAATGAAGAGATCAGTTTGCCCAGATAGAGCTGAGTATCGGAGATGGGCATTGCGAGCAACGACTCAAGACTATTTCGCTCACGTTCGCCGACGAATGCTTCGAGCGCGGTGATTATCGAGAATGATGTGGGTATAAAGCCAACCAGCATCATCACGAAAGGGACTAATTGAGCAACGGTTCCTTCCGTATCGATAAAGTCGACCGCTATCTGTGTCGCTGCGATCAGTACTAGTGGCAAACAAAAGGTGAGAATAAATGTGGGTGCCAGAATACGCCAGTCGGTCATCGTTTCGTTCAGTTCTCGTTGAGCGATGGTTCGCACAGAAGTCCAGTACATGTAATACCTCATTCTTCGGGGGATAGTGCGGCAAGTGATGCTGTGGAGGATGTATTAGGAGCAGGTATCTCTGTGTCTAATACTGGGTGCGTCTGCTCATCCCAGGTACCTCGTTCAGCTTCACCTACAATAGTGCGGAGATAAATCTCTTCCAAACTACGAGACAACTGTGTCAGCGAAAGGACTGGAAGATGCTTTGTTGCTAGACGTGCCAATAGTTGTGGATTGAGCAGGTGGGGTTCGGTGCAGCGATACTGCACCCAATCCGGCCCATTTGCTTCAATCTGCACAAGATTCTCAAGTAATGGAGAGACTTCCATAAGATCAACCGCAAAAGCAAAACGTATTTCCCAAACTGGATCTCCCAGAAGTTGGCGAGTGAGTTGGTCAATGGTTCCTTCCGCGATAATTCGGCCACCACGCACAATCACGATTCGATCTGCGAGTGTTTCTGCTTCGATCAAATTGTGGGTGGTCAGGAGAATGGTGCGGTGCGCCTCGCGGAGTTCGGCAATCGCATCACGAACAGTACGGGCGCTGTGTGGGTCCATTGCCGTCGTTGGCTCGTCGAGATAGAGAACCGGCGGATCATGAATAAGTGCACGGATAAGCGCTACTTTTTGCTTCATTCCCTTTGAGAAGCTGTCAATGCGTTTACCACGTGCGTGCCATAAATCAAAACGCTTGAGCAACTGTTCGCTACGCTGGAGGCATGTTGTTGCATCAAGACCCTGTAAACTCCCAAAAAACTGGAGATACTCAACAGGGCGCATACGATGATAGAGCCCAGGGAACTCAGTCAGCAGGCCCACGACCTTACGAACCTCCTGTGCATGTTCCACCACATCAAGTCCTGCAATACGTGCATACCCGTCTGTTGGCTTGAGGATAGCAGCCAGCATTCGCACTGTGGTCGTTTTCCCCGCACCATTGGGGCCTAATAACGCTACCACTTCGCCATCATCAATATGAAGAGAAATATCATGTACGGCTTGAAATGAGCCAAACGCTTTCTGTAAATTGCATGCTTCGATCATTGAATATATCCTTTCGCTGCACCACGTGAGTATAGCGATATCTCTCCCTAATGGGCAAATATATCTATACAGTATGGTGAACCATGTTGTTG
>JBCDFA010000304.1:0-9654 GCA_039178835.1 Chloroflexota bacterium | reverse complement strand
TGTACATCATATGCATTTTGCATGTCGATGGTGACATACTTATCAGCAGTATTAAAATCGTGTTCAACAATAGTGCCGTAAAACTGCTTGTGTCCATTAAACTCCGGGCCAGGAGATTGTAGATGTCCACCAATGCGTGGGAGGCTGTGGCCAAACGAGTTGGTAAAGGGTGTCTCGTAGCGGCTCTGGCGGAAATACTCACGGCTGTATCGCCCTCGCCCTATCTCGCAGATAAGACTCTCGCCGTCAACATGCAGGATAAAGGAGCCAACATCGGTGTGGCTATGGTGTCCATCGTTGTTGCCCGCCGTAGCTATCAGCGCTATTGGTTGCCCTGCGTTGCTCTGCCCTACCATCTTCGCAACTTCACAGTGTGGCAAGAACGCATCCTGTAGTGGCAGTGGCTCAACAGTTTGGCCATCCCACCATGCGGCGTTGCGGAGCGTGATAGCTAGCTTGGCCGCAGAAGCACTGGCCTTGTCGATAGGCCGATCACGGTTGATCAGTGCTCGCAGCTCATCGACGCCGGTGCGTTTGGCAATGCGTTGGGTGATACCTGGCGCCAGCGATGCATCCTCGTTGGCATCACCAAAGTTAGCGAAGTTTCCCGGTGAGAGATACATGACACGTGGATAAGCGGCGATGGAACGCATGCGTTCGGTATCGAGCAGATCAAGTTGCCCAGCAGTACGCTCATGCAGCAATTCGCCCAATGTAACATAATACATCAGACCATAACGCCAGTATCCTACGCCCTCAACCGAACCGCCATCCTGCTCGAATCCCGTGGCGATGTAGGTCTCGAATCCTTCCAGCACCATTTCGAGTGCTTCAGTTAACGTTGCCAGATCGTGCTCTAACCGCATAAACGCCAACCCAACCGCACCGTTACAAACGCCGTTCCAGTTGAGGGCTCCCTGAAACCACCAGTGTTCACGTGCATAGGCAAGGTACGGTTTGAAAATGCGACGCTGTATTTCCTGCCGCACCCGCTGAACAACTTCGGGTGCCAGATCGCCACCAATCCAGTGGATCGTTTCAGCTAGACTTGCTCCAGTTTCCGCAGCAAACAGATCAATAGAGTCCGGCTCACGTGTGAGTGAGGTGTGGGCACCAAGTGGTGTCGTGCGTTTAATTGGTGGGTCGATATCCCAGTAATCGGGGCCTTGTTCCTCGTGTGCTGGCATCACCCAACTGGTTTCTTCGCAAATGCTCCAGAGTAAATCGTGAATGCTATCTCGCAGAGACGTGTTGCCGCTTATTGTTTCGAGTACGGCACGGGTAAGCTGGGCTCGGCGTCGAAAGTAACGTTGCTCATACCCCTCTCGCTCACCAGTCTGTTCAAATTGGCGATACAGCGTATAGGTCATTGGTTCGATATGTGTAAGATCTGGAGCAGCCTGGCGCAGCGCTTCCAGAATGATTGGTGTCCCTGATGATTCTCGTATCCGCTCGACAAGATTAGTTTCTGGAGCAGGATGTCTGAGCCATTGTTGAAGTTGGGCTTTGCTAGTTGACATGAAATCGTCCTGTTCTTGATTGGAGCACTATTGTCCGCACCCAAAATGGTGCTCTGGTAACCAATAGAGCTTACTATATATTATATATGAATTTTGCCTCACCTTTGATGATCTTCGTGATTTACCTTTTTTCGAGCATTTTTCAACGAGACAGATTCACTTTTTGCATGAGTTACGAATGTACCCATGAAAGAAAGTTTGGCGGAGGACAGCCGCCCCTCGTGAAATGTACTGTCAGAAAGCATCTTGGAGGAAAGAATGGTTGCTTTTACAAAGAAAAGTGTACTATCGTTTGGTTTCTTGTTGGGAGTGACAGCACTCCTCATTGCCGCATTCTTTACGCCGGCTTTGCGTGCTCAGGAGGCCACGGTACAACTGGTTGAAGACCCTGAACTGGGGAACATTTTGACCGACTCAGACGGTAATACGCTCTATCGTTTCTTGAATGATACTGAAGGTGAGAGTAATTGTAGTGGTGATTGTGCTAGTGCTTGGCCACCCCTCTTGCTCCCCAGTGGTGATCCTGTTGCTGGCGAAGGGCTAACAGGTGAACTTGGCATTATTGAGCGCGATGGTGGTGGTCGTCAGGTGACGTATAACGGTATGCCGCTCTATTTCTTTGCTAATGATGAGAACCCAGGCGATACCAACGGTCAAGGAGTGAATGATGTTTGGTACATCGTCAAAGCCGAAACCGCGTTTGTGAGTGAGGACTCGGTGAATGTGCTCTTGGGCGAAAACGAGGACCTTGGGGCGTTGTTGACCGATGGGGATGGTAACACGTTGTATCGCTTCTTGAACGATAGTGCTGAGATGGATGTATGTTACGATGGGTGTGCGGTTAACTGGCCACCGTTGCTGGTTGGTGGTGATGCGCCGACCGCTGGCGAAGGGGTGACCGGTGAATTGGGCACGATTACTCGACGGGATGGCAATCGCCAGGTGACCTACAATGGCATGCCGCTCTACTTCTTTGCCAATGACGAAAATGCGGGCGACACGAATGGCCAAGGCGTTGGTGAGGTGTGGTACATCGTCAAAGCCGAAACCGCGTTTGTGAGTGAGGACCCGGTGAATGTGCTCTTGGGTGAGAATGAAGACCTTGGGGCGCTATTGACCGATGGAGACGGTAACACGTTGTATCGCTTCTTGAATGACAGTGCTGAGATGGATGTATGTTATGACGGGTGTGCAAACGCTTGGCCACCGTTGCTAGTTGGTGGTGATGCGCCGACTGCCGGCGAAGGGGTGACCGGTGAATTGGGCACGATTACTCGACGGGATGGCAATCGTCAGGTGACCTACAACGGTATTCCGCTCTACTTCTTTGCGAACGACGAGGATGCGGGCGACACGAATGGCCAAGGTGTTGGTGAGGTGTGGTACATCGTCAAAGCTGCAACCGAATTCGCAAGTGATGAGGAAGTACGTCTTGAAGCGCGCATGAATGAAGAACTTGGCACCATTCTTACTGACGCTGATGGTAATACGCTCTATCGTTTCTTGAATGATGAGGGCGGCATGAGCGTGTGTTACGATGGCTGTGCGGCGAACTGGCCACCATTGTTGGTCGGTGCCGAGGGAACCACCGCAGGTTTGGGTGTGACAGGGGAGTTAGGCACGACCACCCGACGTGATGGTAATCAGCAGGTAACCTACAATGGTGAACCACTCTACTTCTTTGCCAATGATGAGAACCCCGGCGACACCAATGGCCAAGGCCTTGGTGAGGTGTGGTTTGTCATCGAGCTGGAAGACGTTACTATCAACACCCTATTCTTACCCTATATTGCACGATAGATAGTTTGACAGATACTGAGCGTAAGGACACCCTTGTGGGTGCCCTTACGCTATCTCCCAGACGGTAACGTTTGCATCGATCTCGGTTTGCCCCAGTGCAGCTGCCACCGAGACACGGCGGTGTCCATCGCGGACGAAGTAGTTATCCCCTATGCGAATCAGATCGACGGGCGGTGTTCCCACACCACTAAGCCATAAGCGAGCAAGTTCGCGCCATCGTTCGTGGCCATGGGACCGAAGTGGCCGGAATGCGGCATCAAATTCGCGGCTACGTCCTTCACTACCGCAAATGTGTGAAACTGGCACGGTCTGATATCCTACAAAATATTTGCTACTGATATGTTGGTTTCTGATTGCCTCTTTGAGATCACACAGATGTCGATTACGACCCATAAGACGACTCCACAATGCGCTGAACCATGCCTCACGTCGCACATTATCGTAGAGGATTGCGGCATCTATGGTTGGGTTCATTGTGCACTCCTTCGCTGATAAGCCAAATCAATGTATGGCTCAATCATAGCGAGTGTGCTGGTTTTTGCCTTCGTGGAGACTAGCTATGTTTGGGGAGGGACACCTGCTAAGTGTTTGAGAGACGATATCTATGTAGTGTTGGTTGGTACATAGACACTAATCGATTGATGGTGTTGGTGGCTCTACTAAACCGTGTGCGACAGCGTAAACTGCTGCCTGGGCACGTGTCGAGACACCAAGTTTGCCAAGGATGTTGCCTACGTGGATTTCGGCAGTACGTTCAGTAATGACCAACTCCTCGGCGATAGCACGGTTGCTGTAGCCTTGTGCAACCAAGACGATGACCTGATGCTCGCGAGGCGTCAGCCGCACTGTGGATGTATGATCTACTTCCAGCGATTTTGCAAACCCTTCATTGACAACTGTCTGAGCTTCGACCACCGCCTGGTGTAGCGTCAGCATTTGGCCTTCTGCCCAGGCTGCTTCCCATACGTGTGGGTCAATATCGGAACGGGCCTCTGCAAGTTTGTGTTCGTAGTCGGCACGATGGATGGGTGCCATTTGTGCATGCAATGTTTCGCGCAGTGTTGCTGCTGCGCCAAAGAGCCGTGCTGCACAAATATGGTTACCCTGAAGGGCCGCGAGGTCGGCAATGCCCTCAAAACAGGTGGCCACAAAATGGCGGCCTCCCACTTCCTTGAACAGCACGAGACTTTCCTGATAATAGGTGTTTGCCATTACAAAATCGCCCTGTGCACGTGTGAGCCGAGCGCGCTCAAACTTGACCTCACCTATCCCCCACATGGCATTGAGATGATCAAACAGAGAGGTGCTCTCCTCGTAGTGCTGATCTGCCAACGCAAAATTGCCCTGTGCCTTGGCAATGCGTCCCAGGTTGAGTCGTGCCGTGCCATTTTCGTCGGTGATACCCCAACTGGCGGCTCGGTCCAGCGCCTCCTGAAAGTACGCTTGTGCCTGAGCTAAATGACACTGGTCGTATGCCACGTCGCCCAAGCTAAAGAGTGACCAGATAATACCCCACTCGGCGTTTTTTCTGCGGAATAGCGCGAGACATTCTTGTTCAAGTTGTTCTGCACGAGCATAATCACCACGGTCACGGGCGGTGCGCCCCAGAAAGAGCATAGTGGCGGCCATTTTCTCTTCGTTGCCAAGGGTTCGATGGAGTTCTACGGCTTCTTCGAGAAAGCCACTGGCCCACTTCGGATCGCCATGGAGTTCGGCTAGTTTGCCACCGACGCTTAACGCACGGGCCACGATACCGGGTGCGAGAGCGCTCCGCATGGTCAGAACTGACTCAATCCAGCGGCGTCCTTCAAAGTGGTAGCCGCGAATTGCCCAGAAGTGCCAGAGTGGTTCTGCAATACGAAGACCAATGTCAAACCGCGTGGTGAGTATGTCGCATGATTCGGAATGGGTGAGGCGATCCTCCTCAGTTCCCAGGCACCAAGTGAGGGCAGCACGCACATTGTCGTACTCTGCATCAAGACAGCGCAGCCAGTTTTCCTGTCCTGGCCCCCAGAGTTTTGACTCGATATGTTGAACTAGCTCCTGATAGAAGACAGCATGGCGACAATAAACTGCTTCGCTCTCTCCACTTTGTGCTAATTGCTCCAGTGCGTACTCGCGGATGAGTTCGAGCATGCCGAAACGCGGTTCGAGGCTGTCTGGCTCGATCTGGTAAATCAGGCTTTGCTCGATGAGTGCCTCAAGCAGGTTAGTGACGGTCAACTGGTCATCAGATGTCTCGTCTTCGACAACGGCGCCCTGTTCTGTGGAGGCGGCGGCAATAGCTGTGGCAGCGTCCAGGGTGAACCCCCCAACAAATACCCCTAGTCTGGCGAATAAACGTTGTTCATTGGGAGCTAAGAGGTCATAGCTCCATGCGATGGTTCCGCGCAGAGTCTGCTGCCGTGCCGGGAGATCGCGCAACCGACTCGTGAGGGTTTGTAGGCGATTTTCGAGTCGCGACAAGAGTGCTTGAGGTGTGAAGAGACGAATACGTGCAGCGGCCAGTTCTATGGCCAGTGGCAGCCCATCGAGCCGATGGCAAATGTGTGCAATAGTTGTAGCGTTATCGCTTGTGAGCGCGAAGCCAGGTCTGATAGCTTGTGCACGACGCATGAACAACTCCACGGCGGCGACATGGGCGAGATCGTCGATTGGTGGTAGGTGCGCTAGCGAGGGTAGCATTAGCGGTGGTATGCTGATCTCGTATTCGCCACTCAGCCGCAACACCGCCCGACTGGTGACCAGCATGTTAAGCTGTGGGCAGGCAGCCAACAACTCGTTGATAAGCGATGTGGCATCAATCACATGTTCAAAGTTATCGAGCACGAGCAGCGTTGGTCGGTTGAACAACACTTCTTTTAACTGCTCAAGCAACGAACGATCTCGTGCTTCTGCTACGCCTAGTGTGTGTGCAATTGCACTAAGCACCAAGTTAGGATCGCTGATTGGAGCAAGCGGAACAATATGTACACCATTGGCAAAGTCAGAGGTTACTTCACCAGCTACGTGGAGCGCCACACGTGTTTTTCCGACACCTCCCGGCCCTGTGAGCGTGACGAGGTGCACGTCGGGCTGGCGGAGTGTGTCACAAATGATGGTTATCTCTTGTTCGCGCCCGATCAGACCTTTAGGGTTGAACATGTGATTTCCAGTTCTGCACTGATGAGACCTTGAGAATTCAAGTATCATGATAGCATGAGATGGGACCTTTAGGGTTCCGTTTCGTGGTACAAGTGCGATACGGTGTGGTGGGATCGGTTAAAAAAGAAGAGACCTTTAGTATTTCGATTTTATGATCAGGGGTTCAAGAACAAGGAGCATTCCATGGCTAAACAACGTAGTGAGACATTTGATGAAGTTGCTCAACTCTATGATGCGGTCCGACCCAGTTATCCTGATGCACTGTTTGAGGCGATTGTGGAGTTGGCCCAGTTGCCAGATGATGCTCATATCCTTGAAATTGGCGCGGGTACCGGAAAGGCGACACTACCGTTTGCCAGGCGTGGTTATGCGATGCATTGCCTTGAGCCAGGTGCCAACCTTGTGTCGGTTCTAACACGCAATGTGTGTGAGTATCCCAAAGTGACGGTTGAGCCTGTCTCGTTCGAAGGATGGAGCTTGCGCGAAAACAGCTTTGATCTAGTGATCTCTGCACAGGCTTTTCATTGGGTATCTAAGGAGATCGGCTATATGAAGTCTGCACAAGCGCTTAAGGAGACAGGCAGTATTGCGCTCTTCTGGAATGTGCCACCTGACAGTGATAGTGAGCTTGATTACAAAATTGATGAAGCGTACAGAACATATGCGCCCGAGGTTGCTAAAGGTGGTTCGTTGGCGACGTCACCACATAGCTCATTTGAGGAACGTATCCGAGATGGCGAAGTGTCGCTCATGGAAAGTGGCTATTTCAAAGAGGTTGTTGTCAAGCAGTTCCCGTGGTCGCAATGGTATGATACCACGCAGTATCTTGATCTGCTCAATACTTACTCTGATCATCGCCTGCTGAATGAGGAGACTCGTAAGGTTTTGTTTGATCAGGTTGCCGCTATTCTGACTGAGAATGGTGGCGGGATCGAAAAGCAGCATATCGCGACGCTGTTTGTTGCGAAGCGAGACCTTTAGGGTTTGTTTTGAGGCTTCCTGTTGAGTTATTTGTGGGTTGTGGTGGTGTTAAAATGGTAGACCTTTAGGGTTGGTCTTTTTTGATCGTTGATCTCCCGATAAACAAGATTATTTGATAGACCTTTAGGGTTGTCTTCTACCGCTTATGGTCGGGGTGTATTCGACTTGGGGTTGGTGTAAAATGCGAGACCTTTAGGGTCTAGCACCATCACCCGATCAGCGATCTCCAGACAGAACGCAGGGTCGTGGCTTACCACCAAAACACTTTTGCCCTGTGTCGTCAGTTTCTCGATGAGTATTTTCAGACGCTGCAACCCTGCATCATCCATCCCAGCTGTTGGCTCGTCTAAAACTAAGAGTTGGCTATTGAGCGTCAGGACGGCGGCAATGGCAACGAAGCGTCGTTGGGGTAATGACAGATCGTAGGGATGTGCTGCCGCGACCTCTGTGAGCCCCAGGATTTCCAGCGCTTCGTCAATGAGTATCTTAGTATCAGCAGGATTATAACCAAGATTCCTCGGACCAAAGAGCAATTCGTCGCGAACGGTGCGAGCAAACAATTGATTCCGCGTATCCTGAAAGACAATGCCGACATGCCGGGCGCACTGTGCTACCGTTGTATCAGTTGTCCTGGTGCCTGCCACGTACACGAATCCTCTCGTGGGCAACAATAGACCGTTGAGATGCTGTACGAGCGTGCTTTTGCCGACACCGTTTTCGCCCAGCAACGCGACTCGTTCGCCAGGGCGAATCTGGAATGATATATCTCGTAATACCTCTGTTTGGTCGCTGTACGCAAAATGGACTCCGTCCAACTGTACAATTGGTGCTGTTTGATCGGCAACCTTTAGGGTTTCCACCCAAACCTGTGTTTGCCCTTCCAGGAAGGGCAATAAGCTACTGCGATTTGTGTGAAAAGGGCTGTTTTGGGGCGTTTTTGGGGCAACCCTTAGGGTTTCGTTTTCCTCATCCGTTACAATCGATCCCTGTTCAAGTGTGATGATACGTTCAGCAACTGTTGCGGCCCAGGCCAGCCGTGGCTCAGTCAACAGGATTGTGGTGCCGCGACTGCTCAGGTCCCGTAGGATCTGTGCGAGGTCTTGGGCAGCGAAGGGATCGAGATGGGCGGTTGGCTCGTCAAGCACAAGCACTGGCGGTTGCATGACAACGATAGCCGCGAGTATCAGTCGTTGCAGTTGTCCACCTGAAAGGTCATATGGTGACTGGTCGCGCTGTGCATCCAGCCGGAAGTGCTGCAAGGCCCATTCAATGCGTTGCTCAATTTTGTCGCGAGGCAGCCCGATGTTTTCCAGCCCAAAACCTAGCTCTTCATAGACAGTAAAACAGGCCCCCGAAATCTGACTGTGTGGGTCACTACTCACCAGACCAACGTGACGGATCAGGGTGGCGACATCGTTGGTGATAGCGTCTTCTCCGTTGATGTGGATCAGACCAGTTATATGTCCTTGATAAAAGTTTGGGATGAAACCAGTGCATAAGGCGCACAAGGTACTCTTTCCTGCGCCTGAATGTCCGATCACAGCACAAATCTGGCCGATTGGTACGTCGAACGAAAGGCGTTTCAGGGCTGGTTGGTCCGCGCCTGCATAGGTGAAGGTGATGTCTTCAAGGGTGATTGCGGTGGTCACAGGTCTCGGATTTCTACACACACGATTGACATTCCCTTGATATTATACGTTGTGGTGGTGATGCTCACAAATTGCTTTTTCGGGCACAGCGGTTAGAAACCGCCACTACGGGAGGAGGTTTGTTAGAGAAACGGCGGTTAGAAACCGCCACTACAGAAGGGTTATGTGGCCTTTCCATTGCCTGTCACACTGTGGTAGAGCGCAATGGTCTCAGGGTCGGGCTCCATCTCCAGCGTGCGGAGGGACTGTGTAAGCTGAGTGTAGGTGGTGCGGGCCAGGCTGTGATGGCCGAGCTGTGCAGCAAGAGTGATGATCTGGACGGCAATATCCTCGCGGTACGGGTCTCGCTCAACGACCTGTTGGTAGTAGCGCAGTGCTTGGTCGGGTTGCTCGGCGACCTGGCTTTCGGCATAGGCAATCAGCAGTTGGAGATAGTCTTCGCACAGACGGGTGCGGTGGCGATCAACCCAGAGATTGGTCGTGTTACCTGCGAGGAAGTCGCCACCCCATAGCCATACAGCTTTAGGAGTAGTCGCTCATGGGGTACCGAATCAAACGCT
>JBCDFA010000303.1:0-9678 GCA_039178835.1 Chloroflexota bacterium | reverse complement strand
TGAATCGTTAGTTCGCAGCGCAGCTCAAATGGCACAATAAAGTTGGGTGGACATTCGGGGCAGAACAGGCAAAATCTGTGTATCCTAACATGACGGATTTCGCCCAATTTTTGCGTCAACATAATATTACTAATCTATAAAATTGATGGTTACTGAGATAAAACTCCAGTGGTCAAACACTTACAATGACCTTGCTACCTTGTACATTATTAGGCAAAGTAGCAGGGTCATTGTTTGAGACAGATAGCTTAGTTGTAACGATACTGGCGTGCGTGATAGACCGCATCCGTCATCTGGCCCGACCATACTTCTCCGTGTCCCGGCAATAGCTTTACTTCACCGAGTTGCTCAATCTGCGTGAGCGAACTAAATGCCTCAATATCGTTACTGTTGAACTTCTTTGGGGTCAACTGTGGCCCATCTTGGCGACCTGTTTTGAGGTTCATTGTCACAATGATGTCACCACTGACAAAGACGTTGTGATTTGGCAACAGAAACCCGCACTCTCCAGCTGTATGCCCAGGAGCATGTATTGCCACTGGTTGCCCAGGAACATCCAGTTTTGCACCATCACGAAATGTTTGTAACGTTTGAATAGGCTGAACAGACAACGCCTGGTGTGCAACAGCGGATGTAAACAGGTGTCGGGTAAATGGCCGCCAGAGGTTGTAGATGATACCATCTGGTGGTCGATTTTCCGGTTGATAGGCATGCTCCACGTCCGCCTCGTGAATCCATACAGGTGCGCCACTGACCCGTCGTGCACTTTCGACAAACCCCAGATGATCGGCGTGTGCATGAGTCAGGAGAATGGCTGTTACATCATTGAATGATTTGTTAAGACGACTCAAGACGTGAACAAAGTGCGGCCAGTAACCTGGAAACCCGGCGTCGATCAGGGTTAACTGGCCTTGTTCCTCCACCAGATACCAGTTTACAAAGGCTGATCCCAGTTGATACACGCCGGGAACAACCTCACGCATAGGCATAGCTGTCATCAGATGTTTTCCTTTCAGCACTTGTATACTTCTTGCAAAAGTGTATACTGACAATAGTAGATTTCCTATTATTAAAAGTGCGTATATTATTAGTTATCGTCCGTATTTCCAAGTAAACAAACAAGATGTTATCTGGAGGCTGAGATAGACATTCTTACGAACATTCTGCGAGATTTACGTTTTCGTGAGGTCTTGCACTATGCAGGTTACTTTGCATCGGGTTGGGGTATACACAGCCCAACGGCAGGTAATCCCGTTTTTCATCACATTGTGGAAGGCTCGTGCTTTTTTAAGACAGCGGAGATGCAGGCATCGATACAGTTGAATGAGGGTGATCTGGTGGTGTTGCCACATGGTCACGCCCACACCATATATGATCAGTCCGAGCAGCTAAGTTTGTCTACAGAAGTCTTGTTATCACAGGCCCAGGCTTTGGGTGAACGGCGCATTATGCTTGGCGAAGGGGAGGTACAGACACGCACGATCTGTGGTATTTTCTATGTTGATCCTTCGATACATATTCCTGTATGGCAAGCCTGTCCTGCGTTTATCCATGTGCGGCGTGAAGATACTGTGCGGTTCCCTTGGTTTACAGCTGCATTGACCTGCCTAACGGAAGAGGCAAACTCATCAGTCTTTGGTGCACCACTCATGGCAACAAAAGCGGCTGAAATGGTTTTCTTACTTGCGTTACGTGTGTATTTGAGTACAGCTTCATCGAACGCCCATGGATGGCTATGTGCTGCGCGTGATCCACAGATTGGAAAGGCGATTGCGCTTATGCATAATCAGTTTGCAGAGCCGTGGACAGTGGCTACACTTGGGGCGCAGGTTGGCATGTCACGCTCATCATTCGCTGCCAAATTCCAGAAGTTGACTGGCCAGAGTCCCATGCGCTATCTCACAGAGCGGCGTCTGCAAGTTGCGGCACGGCTCATCCGCGAACGACAGGACAGTGTCTATGAGATTGCCTATCAGGTTGGCTACCTCAGTTTTGTTGGTTTTTACAATGCCTTCAAGCAACACTATCATGTTCCTCCCGGCAAATACCGACATCAGATGAACTCAAACAGACAAAGCAACACAGAATGCCTCGATACACTGCGGAACTAACCACGCTGCAGCATCGTGCGTTGGGAGCAACTTGTACCCAACGCTCCACGCGGTTGCCAGTTGTATCCCCGCGTCATCAACGTTTGGGTAACTCTAATCCTAGCTGCGCCGAATGAGTTCCTGCAATCGATAGATTAGTTCTTCAGGACTGAATGGCTTGGTTAAGTTATCTCGGCACCAGCCCGAAACCTTTCTCCCTGCTCGAGTAAGATGGCATAAGCTCGTGTTGCTTGCCAAGTCTGTATTGTCAGGCCAATGACGAGGTATGATAAAGGTACGTATTTTTGATGGAATATGACTTTCAGTCACCTCTTTTTGTACGGTCTGTGGTATCATGAATAGTGCTATATAGCCACGTGACATCCAGAAACGTAGTGGCATCGATAGAATCGTTACATATATAGAGATGCATGATTTTGTAAAAGACTTAGCAATGTCTGCACTCTTGACCACAAGCCCCGCTTTGCTTCGTGTGATACTACCTGGACGAAAAACGACTTACGTACATGGATGTGAACGACACGGGATTTGATAGATGTGGATGGTGGGAACAGATGACTGGTCAAAAAATGTGCGTTGCCACAGCGATTGTTGACAGCTGATAAGAATGCTCCTATTTCAAAACATACCTCTATATGTTCACTTGTTGGCCCTTGCGGGATCGTTCTCGTCTGCAATTGGTCTCTTTGCCTGGAGACGGCGTACTATCGTAGGCGCTTTGCCACTAGTGGTACTTGCTATTGCAATAGCCATATGGTCGTTTGGCTATGTACTCGAGCTTCTGACTGTTCGTTTTGAGACTAAGGTTTTCTGGGCCAAAGTACAGTATTTTGGCATTGTGACAGTTGCGCTAGCTTGGTTTGGGTTTGCGCTCCATGTGACTGCACGAACTCAGTGGTTGAACAAACGCACTGTTCCACTTCTCCTCATCAGCCCTATTGTCATCTTGTTACTTGTATGGACGAATGAATCGCATGGTCTCATCTGGCCCAATATCACCCTTGTTACTGATGGAACCCTTCCTATTCTCGATTTTGACCACGGTCTTGGTTTCTGGGCCTGTATTGCGTATTCATACATCGGTTTAGTAGCTGGTACTGTTCTGCTTGTGCTCACCTTTTTCCGATCTCGCCACCTGTATCAGGGGCAAGCTGGTATTTTATTGTTGAGTATGCTTCCTCCTTGGATGGGCAATGCGCTGTATATCTCTGGCCTCAACCCCTGGTCTCTTGTTGATCTGACACCGTTAGGTTTTGCGGTGTCCTGCTGTGTCATGGCCTATGGTATTTTTCGTTACCGACTGCTTGATGTGGTCCCCGTTGCACGAGATCTGGTGATTGAGAACATGGAAGATGGTGTCATGGTGCTGGATCAGCACAACCGTATTGTTGATCTCAATACTGCGGCTGAACAAGATATCCATCACACATCCCCAGAGCTGATTGGCTATCCCGTTGGTGAGGTTTTCGCAAAATGGCCGGATATCCTTAATCGCTATCGAGATAAGACTGAGGCTGCTGAAGAATTAACCACTGGTGAAGGGGCTGAGCAGCGTGTGTTTGATCTGCGCATTTCGCCACTACGTGATCGTCGTGGGCGCTACAATGGGCGGTTGGTTGTCTGGCGTGATATCACAGAACGTAAACGGTCGGAAGAGGCATTACGCCTACAGAACGAGGAATTGCTCGCGTTGCATGCCAAACTGTCTATGGCGAAAGAAGCTGCTGAAGCCGCCAACCGTGCGAAAGGTACGTTTCTGGCGAATATGAGTCATGAGTTGCGGACACCACTCACTGCGATACTCGGCTACAGTCAATTGTTAAAACTCCAAATGACCAGAACGCATCGGACAGATGTCATTCCTGATATCGTGGCGATTGAGGATGCGGGCAATCATTTGCTCGAACTTGTCACCGCTGTCTTGGACATGTCCAAGATTGAAGCTGGCAAAATGGAGCTGTTTCTGGAAACCTTTGATGTACAGATGTTGGTAGAGCAGGTTGTCACTGTTATTCAGCCACTGGTGGAGCAAAGAGGAAATACACTGATGGTTCACTTTCATAGCCTGCCTGGTTCAATGCACGCAGATCTGACAAAAATACGGCAAATCCTGTTTAATCTGCTGAGTAATGCGACGAAATTTACCACACGGGGCCTGATTTCTCTCTCTATCGATCTTGAGGTACACGATAATCAGGAATGGATTATCTTTGCTGTCACCGATACAGGCACCGGTATTGTGCCAGAGCAAATGCGGCATCTCTTCCAGGAATTTACGCAAGCAGCCACAGATACGACTCGTGTGTATGGTGGGACTGGACTTGGTCTGGCTATCAGTCAGCGGTTTTGTAAAATGATGGGTGGTGAGATTAAAGCCGTTAGTACGCCAGGCACAGGTTCTACATTCACTGTGTGTCTTCCGGTCGATGCTTCGAAACCACATACTTCAATGGTATCTGCTGAGAATGCATCATAACCGTGCCTTCCAAAATGTATATTCCTTGTTTTCTTCTATCATAGCCTACCAGCAGCACAACAAGCATGCTTCTGCTATGCTATAATAGTGAGGCGAAAATGTCTTTTGGAGGGACGCATGGAATACGAAGTTACCATCGGGCTTGAGGTCCACGCACAAATTTTAACCGCGTCAAAAATGTTTTCAGCCTCAAGCGCAGATTATGCAAACGCCCCGCCGAATACGATCCTTGATCCTGTCTGTCTTGGTCTACCGGGATCACTCCCGGTGATTAACCGTCATGCGATTGAGTTGGCGGCATTGACAGGCTTGGCCCTCAATTGCCAGGTTCAAGCAGAGAATATTATTAGCCGAAAAAATTATTTTTATCCTGATTTGCCTTCTTCATACCAAAGAACACAGTTTGAAGATCCGATCTGTGTTCATGGCTGGGTTGAAGTTGAGTCTGATGCCGGATCAAAGCGTATTCGTATTGGCCGACTGCATATTGAAGAAGACACAGGCAAGCGCTTTCTGATGCCTGATGGTTCCATGCTGGTTGATTTTAATCGCGCTGGTGTGCCATTGATGGAGATTGTCTCAGAACCCGATATTACCTCACCAGAGGAGGCGCGTCGCTACTTCCAGAAGCTACGTCAAATCCTGATGTGGATTGGGGTGAATACCGGAAATATGGAAGATGGTGCCTTGCGGTGTGATGCCAACATTTCTGTTCGTCCCAAAGGCCAGCAGGTGTATGGTGCAAAAGTCGAGATCAAAAACATGAACTCGTTCCGTTCGGTAGAGCGGGCACTCGTGTATGAAGCAGATCGACAAATCAAAGAGTTAACGGCTGGTAACACGATCCTTCAGTCGACGCGCGGGTGGAATGATGCCACGGGCAAAACGATTCTCCAACGGGTCAAAGAAGATTCCAATGACTATCGCTATTTCCCAGAGCCTGATATACCACCAGTCTATCTGTCACAGGAATGGATTGATAAGCGCTACACGGAACTACCTGAGTTACCAGATGCATGTCGCAACCGCTTTATAGAGACATATGAACTATCAGCAGTTGATGCCGAAACGGTTACTGCGGATCGACAGCGTGCCGATTATTTTGAGCGTGCTGTGGCTGCTGCACAGAGCCTCAACGTGAGCCCAAAAGAGGTCGCTAACTGGTTCTCTGGTGAGTTACTGCGCTTACTCAATGAGACGGGGGAAGATCTTGCGTTGGTTGAAGGTCGATTTCCGCCAGCGTTTATCGGCGAAGTTCAGAGCTTACTGACCAAGGGTACCATTACACGGACGAGTGCGAAAGAGGTGTTTGAGGCCTGCTTCCGCACAGGCAAGTCTCCCGCCGATATTGTTGCAGAACGTGGGATGCAGGTTATTGATTCGGGTGATCAGTTAACGACATTGGTACGAGATGTGATTGCTGCAAACCCTAAGGTGGTGGCAGATTACCATAGTGGGAAAACCGCTTCTATCAAGTTCTTGGTAGGTCAGGTGATGAAGGCTACGAAGGGGCAGGCTAATCCGCAAGCAGCCCAATCAGCTCTTGAACAAGAGTTGGTAAAGGAATAAAACAAATAAGCTGAAGCCTAACCACAAGGATGTTCTTTGTGGAGGGATACCGTTTTTGTCGTTCGTTCTACAATACCAGCTAGAAGCTTATGGACTCAGTTATCCTCACCGAAAATCTCACCAAACGCTTTGGTGATTTTACCGCTGTTGACAGTGTATCGCTAGATATCAAATCGGGCGAAATTTTTGGTTTTCTCGGACCCAACGGCGCCGGTAAAACGACGACAATTGGCATGTTGCTGGGGTTGATACGGCCAACCTCTGGCCGTGCAATGGTTCTCGGCCACGATGTGCAAACAGCAGCCACAGCAGCGTTGCGCGCCGTTGGCGCGATGATCGAAGCACCTGCCTTTTACCCATACCTGTCGGGTCGTGACAATTTGCGTGTGTTAGCCTATGCCAGCAGTGTTTCTGAGTCACGTATAGACGACGTACTGGCCATGGTCGATTTGCGTGATCGTGCGGGGAGTAAGTTTAAGACCTACTCCCAGGGTATGCGTCAACGGTTAGGGGTGGCTGCCGCATTGCTTCATGAACCACAACTGATTATGCTTGATGAACCAACCAACGGCCTTGATCCTGCTGGGCAACAAGAGATGCGTGATCTGGTACGTTCCTTGGCCGAAAAGGGGCATACGATCTTCTTTTCCAGCCATCAGTTGCACGAAGTTGAGCAGTTGTGTGAGCGGGTGGCCATCCTGAAAGAGGGCAAAATTGTGACGCAGGGTCAGGTTGCCGAGTTGCTACAGCACAATGATGGCGTGATGGTGCAGGTGGGAAATGACATCGACAAAGCTGAGGCACTCCTTGCCTCTATTGATTGGATTACACGTGTCGAGCGGCGCGATGGCTATCTCTTTCTTCATACAGATGGAGAGCGTGTTGCCGAGATTAATACGTTTCTCATTACGAATGCGATCACGGTGCGAGAAATACGTGCTCACAAGGAACGTCTGGAAGATTTCTTCCTTGAGATTACGGGCGAGTCGCTATCTCATACACAAAGTTCATAGCTATGTTACATCATATACGTGCTGAATGGCTGAAGCTTTCCAAACGACCAATGATGTGGATCTTATTGTCAGTTTGGTTGGTGCTCTTAATCGTTCAATTTCTCATGTTTCTCATGATCGCTGTGATTGGGGAGGGTATTATCCATCCTGCACAGGTCACAGAAATGACCAAACGCCTGGCCTTTCCTGGTATCTTTGGGGCTACTTTTGGGCATGTGAATAGTCTTGGTGGTATTTTTGCCGTTATTCTCACTGCTGGCATGATGGGAAGTGAATATGGCTGGGGGACACTGCGTACTGAGTTGTCACGTCATCCCGCACGGGTGCGATATATTGTAGCCAAGTTAATCATGATCCTGTTGACATTGCTGGTGGCCATCCTTATCACTTTGGTATTTGGGATAGTCGTTGGTTGGTTGGTTGGTCTTGTGCTAGGTGGCGCTGGTGTTCCGAGTGTTGCGTCAATACTACAAATACCTATGGCCATTGTGCGGGCGCTGTATGTGTTGTTGCCCTATGTTTTGCTGACATTCTGCATGACGATCTTTGGTCGTTCGCTATTGGTTGGTCTGGCAGTTGGTCTGACATTCCTCATTATCGATATTAGCTTCGGTTCATTGGCAACATTTGCGGAGTTGGGCGGTGTCTGGCAGGCTCTTTATAACCTGACTCTTCAGCAGAATATCACGCCGTTTATTGATATGAACAGCCGCGTTTTTGGTCTTACTCCAGAACTGGTTACGGGTATTGTTCTTACCGATATGCCCTCGATGGTGCAGGCAACACTTATCGTTGGTACGTACTGCATTTCATTTATTGCGACAACAATCTACTTTTTTACGAAACGCGATATTACTGGGCCAAATTGATACTTTATTGCTCTTGAGAGCACGCAAAAAAGCTACCCACGATGGGTAGCTTTTTTGCGTGCTCTCAATGATGTGGCTAGGCGACAGTGATATCTTCTGAGAGGTAGACATCCTGAATTGCCTGAAGCAAGGCTGCGCCTTCATTCATTGGGCGCTGGAATGCCTTGCGACCAGAGATAAGGCCAGCACCGCCACCGCGCTTGTTGATAACAGCCGTGCGTACTGCTTCAGCCATGTCGCTGTCACCGCTGGAAGCCCCCCCTGAGTTGATGAGGCTGACACGACCCATGTAGCAATTGGCAACCTGATAGCGTACCAGATCGATTGGATTGTCGCTGGTCAGTTCGCTGTAGACCTTCTTATTGGTCTTGCCGTAGGGATTCTCTTTCGAATTGATTGCGTTGTAGCCACCATTGTTCTCTGGGAGCTTTTGCTTGATGACATCGGCTTCGATAGTAACACCAAGGTGGTTGGCTTGGCCCGTCAAGTCTGCGGATGCGTGGTAATCAACTCCACCGGCTTTAAAGCCACTGTTACGCAGGTAGCACCATAGAATGGTTGCCATGCCAAGCTCGTGGGCCATAGCAAACGCTTCGGCCACTTCGACGATCTGTCGATTGGACTCCTCTGAACCAAAGTAAATGGTTGCACCAACAGCTACAGCACCCATTTCTTTAGCTTCTTTCAAGTTGCCAAACATGATCTGGTCATAAGTGTTGGGATAGGTCAAGAACTCATTATGATTGATTTTAACAATAAAAGGAATTTTGTGGGCATACTTACGTGCAACGGTGCCTAACACACCATAGGTTGAGGCAACAGCGTTGCATCCACCTTCAATTGCCAACTTCACAATGTTCTCGGGGTCGAAGTAGGCTGGGTTTGGCGCAAATGATGCACCTGCTGAGTGCTCAATCCCCTGGTCTACAGGAAGAATTGACATGTAGCCAGTATCAGCCAGACGACCTGTACTAAACAAGGTTTGAAGGCTACGGAGCACTGGAATGTTGCGATCTGACACTCCCCAGATGCGATCAACAAAATCATTTCCGGGAAGATGGATCTGATCTTTGCCAATAGTTTGGCATTTGTGTTCAAGGAGGGATGTAGCGTCATTCCCTAACAGTTCTGCAATACGGTCGATCATCACTGACCTCTTCCAATAAACTCTTTGCATCCAGAAAACCTCGATGCAAAGATATATTTAATACTAATACGGTTCTTTGTATTTTAGCATATATGGATGGATGTGGTGCAAAGTTTGCACGTGAGAGCGGTTAAAAACTGACAATATAAAATTGCAATAGCTTTTAGGGGAATATACCCAGCAGAGTCAATGGATTTATGAACTATAGTGGAAGGTTTGGCGGTGGTGCAGATGGTGGTACACCCCTCAGTTTCCATAGTACTGTTGTACAGATACTGTTTTGTATTGAAGATCGATAAGAACCTGTGTAGTATTTCTTTGAGTAGTTAATATTTATTATATTGGTATAATGATACTGCACAGCATATTCATAAAGAGGATCAAATGAATAATCTAGATAATCCGTATTCTGATGAACCAAGTTCAGCACGTATCTACGATTATTGGCTTGGTGGAACGTACAATTTCCCAATTGACCGTATGGCAGCTGATA
>JBCDFA010000302.1:0-9709 GCA_039178835.1 Chloroflexota bacterium | reverse complement strand
TATGAATAGCGCATGTGCGGCTGGAACGGGTTCCTTCCTGGAGGAGCAAGCTGATCGTTTGCAGATCGATATCAAGGAAGACTTTAGTCAGATAGCACTCGATTCGGCATGCCCGACCTGTCTTGGTGAGCGCTGTACGGTCTTTATGGAGTCTGATATTGTGCATCATCAGCAGCAAGGAGCCAAAATCGATGAGCTTACGGCTGGGCTAGCATATGCTATTGTGCAAAACTACCTAAATCGTGTGCTTGATGGTCGCCAAGTTGGTAAAAATGTGTTTTTTCAGGGTGGTGTGGCGTGGAACAAGAGTGTGGTGGCGGCTTTTGAGACACTGACGAAGCGCAAAATAACCGTACCACCACATCACGACGTGACTGGCGCGATTGGTGTGGCTATTCTGGCGATGGAGGAAATGACGAGTAAGCGGCAGGATGGGGAAGCAAAAGTAACAAAATTTCAGGGTTTTAATCTTGACAATCGTCAGTATCAGTCGACCGTCTTTGAGTGTAAGGCCTGTCCCAACCTTTGTGAAGTCAACAAGGTGGTAATCAGTGGTGAGAAGCCATTCTTTTATGGTGCTCGCTGTGACAAATTCGAGGATGCTGGTCGTACACGCAGCGTATCGACGGGTGAACTCCCGGACCTGTTTGGTGAACGTCTTGATTTCTTGTTGGGTGATTATATTGCACCGACTGGTCCACGGAATGGCCGTATGCGGGTGGGGATCCCACGCTCACTGATCTTCTATGATCTTTTTGCGTACTGGCGCACATTCTTTCAGGTTCTAGATATTGAGATTGTGCTGTCGGAGGCGACCAATCCCAAGATTGTGAAGCACACCGTTGAGTATGCGACGGCTGAGACCTGTTTTCCTGCAAAGCTGGCGTATGGGCATGTGGTTGATCTGCTTGATAAAGATGCTGATTTTATCTTTCTGCCAAGTGTGATCAATCGAGAGAATACCTCTATAGGGCAGGAGGAGAATAACTATTGTCCGTACATTCCGGCGATGTCGCATCTGGTAGCGGCCAATGTAGATATTCAGGGGCATGGGTGCCAACCCTTGTTGTTCCCGCTCCATATGTCGTGGAATAAGGCCAAGAAAAAGCAGTTACAACAACTCTCAGCGCAGTTGGGTGTCTCGCGAAAGCAGATTGCTAGAGCGAATGAATTGGCTGAGGTAGCGCAACGTGATTTCTATGCAACGATCCGGCGGCGTGGGCGTGAGGTGTTGGCCGAGTTGACCAGCGATCAGCCAGCAGTCGTGATTGTGGGCCGGCCCTACAATGTATGCGATTTAAGTGTCTGTCAGGATTTACCGTATAAGTTAAGGAAAATGGGGATTTTGCCAATCCCGATGGATTTCCTCCCACTCGAAACGGTTGACCTTACAAGTCGACATAATAACATGTACTGGCGTAGTGGTCAGGATATTCTGGCGGCTGCGTATCTGATTAAAGATATTCCTGAACTGCACGCGGTGTATATGACCAACTTTAATTGTGGCCCAGACTCCTTCTTGCTGACGTTTTTCCGTAACATTATGGGCGACAAACCGTTCCTGGAATTAGAGATGGATGAACATACTGCGGATGCCGGAGTTGTGACACGTTGTGAAGCCTTCTTTGAGAGTCTTACTATGGGCAAGGGAGTTCTTGTATGACCACGAATGAGCAAACCAGACCCCAGAAAATGATGTACATTCCCTATATGTGTGATCATGTGTACATTTTGGGGGCCGCGTTGGCAGCGCACAATATTCCAAATGAGGTTCTTCCGACGACGACGGATGACACTCGCTCAGTGGGACTTGATCTCTGTAAGGGGCGTGAGTGTTCGCCATGTCTGACGACAACAGGTGATCTTATCTTTCATGCACGCCAGCCAGACTTTGATCCTGCACGATCTATTTTGATGATGCCCACGGCAATGGGGTCTTGTCGTTTCGGGCAGTATCATGTGCTCCAGAAATCAATCTTGGAGCAACACGGGTTGGGTGAGGTGGAACTTTTTTCCCCAACTGCTGCTAACTCTTATCAGGGGTTCGGTGAGAAGCCAACTCAGTTACGCCAACTGATCTGGCAGGGTTCAGTGGCGGTTGATCTGCTCCAAAAATTGCTCCATGAGTATCGACCGTATGAAATGAATGCTGGTCAGACTGACAAGATTTATCAGCAGTGTCTTGATCGAATCGTCGACTCGGTCAGAGAGCATGGTGGGGCACGCCTGATCAAAACGATGCAGTGGGTTGCACAGCAATTTGAGGATCTGCCCATAGATCGAAGCACACGGCGTCCTATTATCGGTTTAGTTGGTGAGATTTATCTACGTTTCAATACCTATAGCAATCAGGACATTATTCGCAAAGTGGAGGCGGCAGGCGGCGAAGTGATGATTGCTAGTATGATGGAGTGGTTTTACTACACGAACTGGAATTTCAAGAGCAAGTCGCGGACGTTAGGCCAATACAAGGATTTTGTTGTGACATTTCTAACGGATATCTATCAACAACATCTGGAGCGGAATATTCTCAAGCCGGTGGAACATCTGCTCACATTTCCGCATGAATCATCAGTTGGTCAGTTGATGGACAATATTCGTCCATACTACCATCCCGATCTTAGTTCTGAGGCGGTGCTCAATATGGGGAAAGCCATTGATTTTGCCCAACATGGTATTAGTGGTATCGTCAATATTATGCCGTTTTCCTGTATGCCAGGCATTATCACGGCGGGGATGGCATCGCGCCTGCGTGAAGACCTTGACCAAATCCCCTGGTTAGATGTTATTTACGACACGCAAGGTGCGACCAATATCAATACCCGGATGGAAGCCTTTATGTACCAAGCCCTTCAGTTTCAGCGACAGAAGGTTGCACAGCCTCAGGGTGTCGCATAATCGACTGTGTTTTGCTGGTTGGTAGTCATGTTTTTTGACTATCAACCAGCTTTCCCTCATCATGCTGCTATCGTTTGGCAGTCTTTCATCTATTCGTTATCATGCACATAGTCATTCATTGTTGAGTTAACACACTACTCTCTGCCCGAACTACCAAATAGTGCTACACTGTTGTTGCAACAGAACACCAGAGTTCAACAGTTTGGAATGTAGTAACCAAGTATTCTCAGATGCATGGTTGCCACCTAGCAAAGACTTTTCAGACAAAGACCTGGCAAAGTACATGAGGAGGTGTCCGATTGGAACTTGGTATTGCAGCTGACATTGCTATTATTCTTGTGGCCGCTTTGGCAGGTGGTCTTGTTGCACAACGTTTGGGCCAACCACTCATTTTGGGGTACATTGTTGCAGGTATTTTGGTGGGAACATTTTTGCGTGATACCATCAGTGATGTGCACGATATAGAGTTGCTGGCTGAAATTGGGGTGGCTCTGTTGCTTTTTGCACTGGGGTTAGAGTTTTCCCTGAAAGAACTTCGACCAGTGCGCCAGATTGCATTGATTGGTGCACCACTTCAAATGCTTTTGACCATCGGTTATGGGTATGGTATTGGCGTTGGGGTGCTGGGTCTGGGTTGGAATGAGGCGGTCTGGTTTGGTGCGCTTATCTCGCTATCGAGTACGATGGTGTTGCTTAAAACACTAGCGGCGCAGGGCGTAATCGGTACACTGGCCAGCCGAGTGATGATTGGCATGCTCATCATGCAGGATCTTGCAGTGGTGCCAATGATGATTATTCTGCCGACACTGGGGAATATTCAGCAGGGCCTCCCTGAGTTAGGTCTGTCGGTGTTGCGTGCTGCGGTTTTTCTCATTGCAATGGTATTTATTGGTACACGTGTCATGCCATGGTTGCTGCGTGTGGTCGCAAGCTGGCAATCCCGTGAGTTGTTTCTGGTGGCTGTGGTGACATTGGGCGTGGGTGTGGGCTATGGCACCTATCTCTTTGGCTTATCATTTGCTTTTGGTGCGTTTGTTGCCGGCATGGTGTTGAGTGAGTCCGACTATAGCCATCAGGCATTAAGTGATGTTATTCCGCTGCGTGATGTGTTTGGGATTTTGTTTTTTGTTTCAGTCGGAATGCTGTTAGAACCAAGCTATATTATGCGTAATCTTGGTTTGGTATTGCTCATTGTCTTGCTAGTTTTTATTGGTAAGGCGATCATCTTTGGGAGTTTGGCACGTATCTTTGGATATGGTAATGCTGCACCATTTTTGGTTGGACTGGGCCTGTTTCAGGTTGGTGAATTTTCGTTTGTGTTGGCGCGTGTAGGACTGGCAGAACAAGCTATTTCTGAAGATCTGTACTCACTTGTTTTGGCTACTGCCCTCGTTACGATGATTCTGACACCATTTATGTCACAATTAGCGACACCACTCTATGCCTTCTGGCGCCGATACGTTCCCAGCGAGCCACTAACAACGTTCAACTTACCACCCGAGGAGCTCCATGATCATGTCATTGTGGTTGGCTATGGTCGCGTAGGACGTGCGGCAACTATCGTCATGCGACGAGTTGGGTTACGGTTTGTGGTGGTCGAACTAGACCAGCGGGTGGTGGAGCGCTGCAAAGCTGAGGGATGCCCTGTTATTTACGGAGATGCAACAAGTGAAGTTGTCTTAGAGGCTGTGCGCGTTCATCACGCACGTCTGATGTTGATTACCCTTCCCGAAGCGATCACCATACAGCTCGTGGTGAGCCGAGTGCAGCAAATGCATTCCTCTTTGAATATTGTTGCACGTGCAGCCAGCGCCGAACAACTTTATGACCTCAAGCAGTTAGGGGTCTATGAAGTGGTCCAACCAGAACTGGAAGCAGGCTTAGAGTTAGTACGACAGGTGCTCATCCACTATGCGATTGCGCCTCCCGACATTCAGCGATACAGTGAAGCCATTCATCAAGAGTTGTATGCGCCCCTTTATGAGGACAACTATGGTAACGAGCAGAGTACTCGATTTCTGCATCACATGGCCCGACGAAGTTTAGAGATTGAATGGATTACATTGAATGAGTCGAGTTCTATTGTAGGTCAAAGTCTGCGTGAAAGTGCGATTCGAAAGCGTACAGGAGCCAGCATTGTGGCAGTGCTTCACAAAGAGGTGCTGGTCCCCAATCCCGACCCTGACCAGGTGTTTAACCTCCATGATACACTTGCCGTCTTAGGAACCGATGATCAGCGACGTGCACTCTGTTATTTAATTGAGCATGGCACTTTACCTGAACCAAAGTCGGAAGCGGCCACACCACACGATGCATTGCTACCAGAGATTATCAGTATAGAGAATAGGTAAGAACTAGAAACGAAGTGTACAAGGAGTATCACACAAGCACAGGGGTAGTTCTATTTGCTACCCCTGTATGTGTACAGACTGGTAATTGGGGATGTCCCTAACTCGCATACCATTGATTTTCCAATATCGAAAGATTTACCTAAACAGTGCGTAGAACCATCTGAGTGGCCTTCCCCAGCTCGTTCGCTAATCTCTAATTGATATGCATTGAAAAGACAGCGGAGGTTCATTAGTGTTGTGCCGAACTACCAGCGGCGGTATCGTACATATTTTTGAGTGCTGTTGCATCATCATCAACACCGCTGACGTTATAGTTCCAGAAGGTGACTCGTTGATTATTCATAGTAGCCTGTGCAGGAGATGGAGATGGAGATGGCACGGCGACAACGTGCAGTTTGAAGATGCAAGCTATATATCGTAATACAATAGATTTTATTTACGATAAGTACCATTTTAGTAGCAATATATGCCGGTAGAGAAGGGAGATTGAGTATTTCCTTGATAAATTCTCATGGAATTATTATGCCCCTCTATTTACGTAAATTTATCCTCTGTGTATTATAAGTATAAATACAGTAACCCATACATTGTTAGATACCAAACCCATACAAAAATGTATACATTTTGGGAGGGACTACCATGGATGATCACCCTACATTCGGTGGCAAAATCAAACAACGTCGTATGGAACTAGGTATAACACAAGAGACGTTGGCGCAGCGAGTCGGCTGTGCCCCGATCACCATTCAAAAGATTGAGTCTGGCAGTCGTCGTGCTTCTCATCAAATGGCGACACGTATTGCGGCAAGTCTCTCAACTGCATCTGAAGATTTTGCAGGTTTTTTAGCGGCAGCTCGTATACCATCTCCTTCTCCAACATCCCATGATGCTATGGCAACCCAATCATCTTGGTGCCTGCAACCTCTTCCTACCTCAACGTCTCTTGTGGGTCGTGAACAGGATGTGTTGGCAGTTCAACAGCTTGTAACAAAGCATCAGGCTCGACTGATTACCTTTATTGGACCTCCAGGCGTTGGTAAGTCAAGTCTGGCGATGCATGTTGCTACGATACTTCACGAGCAGTTTATTGATGGTGTTATTGCTCTTTCCCTTGCTGGCTTGGCAGATGCTAGATTAGTTCCATCTACTATTGGTCAAGTCTTTGGTGTCCGTGATACATCGACTCAGGCAAATCAAGATGGTGTTCTTGCGAAGTTGCACGATCAGCGCTTTTTGTTAGTGCTTGATAACATGGAACATCTACTTGAAGCTGTTCCTTTTGTGATGCGATTACTAGACGAATTACCATATCTCACTATATTTGTTACCAGCCGGGTTCGTTTAGGGTTAACCTATGAACACTGCTATCATGTTGTGCCGTTACTACTCCCTGAGCAGGATGTTAGTCATGATGTAGCAACGACACAGCAGGTGTCGGCCATAGCACTTTTTGTGTCAAGTGCTCAGACCTACAATCCTACCTTTGATCTAACCGAACAGAATGTCGCTGATGTGGTTGAACTTTGTATCCATCTTGATGGATTACCACTCGCCATTGAACTTGCTGCTGCATGGATACACATTTTGCCTATTTCTGCAATGCTTGGCCGGATGCGGCACCGCTTGGATTGGCTTAGACACAGAATGAATAATCGTCCGGCACATCAGCATACTATGCGGGCTACTTTAAATTGGAGTTATACCTTAATTGGGTCTGAAGCACAATATCTCTTTCGTTGTATGGGTGTCTTTGTCTCTGGTTGCTCTTTAGAGTCTCTTAGTGCTGTTGTAAAAGACAGATTTGCAAACGAAATTGCCCTTCTTGATACGCTAGGAGTCTTAATTAATCATCATCTCGTTACTCAAGTAGCAGATACAGGTGAACCACGTTTTGTCATGCTGGAGACTATTCGTGATTACGCCATGGAGCAATTGATCGCTTCTGATCACCTGGATCGCATTGTACAATATCAGAAAGACTTTTTTCTTAGCTTTACAGAGGAAGCAACAGCGGCATTGCGTGGACCTGATCAACAGCTATGGCTTGAGCGCCTCACTATCGAGCATGGCAATCTGCGATATGTCTGGGATCGTGCCCAGTTCTACTCAGATAGGGATACACTTTTGCGGTTAGGAATAGCGCTCTGTCGCTTCTGGTGGCTGCGGAACCACTGGACGGAAGGACGTTCGTGCCTTGAACAGGCATTGACACCCACACCAGATTTGTTAGGCATTCCATCCTACAGGGCTTTGCTATACGCTCAGGTGTTCAATAGTGTAGGCGTTATTGCATGGGCACAAGATGATAGCGATGCTGCATATCTCTATCATACCAAGGCTTTGGAGCTATGCAGGTTGCTTAAATATGAACCTGGTATGGCTGCAGCCCTGCATAACCTTGGCATGGTGCTAGAAGCACAAAATGAATTTAGGAACGCGCGGGAAAGCTATGAAGCCAGTTTACAGATCAAACGGCGGTTGGGTGATACAAAAGGAATTGCAGCTTCTCTCAATAACCTGGGTATGGTACATTTGATGTGTAACGATGTAGAAGTGGCACATACACATTTTACAGAGAGTTTGACACAGCATCAGCAAATCGGAAATCTTCAGGGTATGGCTTTTACACTGCGTAATTTAGGTGATGTAGCCACTATCAAGCAGGATTATTTTACGGCCTATGATCTCTATAGCCAAAGTTTAGAAATTGCTAGAAAACTGGACATACAAACGACTATTGTAAGCAAACTACATTGGAATATTGGCATTGTATTCTGTTTACAAGATGAGTATCTCACGGGTTTACACTGGCTCACCCAAGCCTTACGAGTCGCAATGTCGGAGGATTGCTCTGAAGGTATGGAGATAGCTCTGCGTGGACTGGCTGCACTATTTGCGCTACTAGGCGAAACAACTTGCGCTTGTGACTTATTTCGCTCTACTCCACAAGTGCCACGCCACCGTGGTGTTGAGCTCATTGATGCCCCACTCATAGAAAAAGCCCAACAACATATTGCTCAGACATTGGCCATCGAAGTTTCTGCATTGTCTGACATAGTTGAGCAGCCAATGTCATTAGATCAGGCTAGCACAAGAGCATTAGCTCTTGTTGAACAACATCAGTTGAGCGGGGGGAGTTATGCTGAGATAACCTAATGCTATCATATTTCTAGATTTGTTCTTCGTACAGGGATTACTATATGCAGCCTATCAATCTCAAACATGAAGGTATTCTGTGCGTACCAAAGCAAGAAGCCTTCGATATGTTTTGTCGTGATGCGGTTATTGAACCATGTGGCGTGTTAGGTGAGATGTCGTTGTTTCGCTTTCCTGGTACCAATACACTTCGTCATGAGCCGTTTTATGCTATTGTGGGGGCTGATGATACGATCACAATACAGTCGGCACTACACGCAGTTATTGCTGCAGGTGCACTGACGGTGATCCATCTTGGTTATGCGCCTCTGCGAGAACCAACCATTGCAGCTGGCCAGTTGCTTGTTGTGGTCAGCGTGGAATGCGACGATGGGACCACGCTATCGGCAACTCCCGGAATGGTGCGTAAATTGAAAAATCGGCTGGCAAATCATGGCCTTGATGGTCGATTGACGCAGCTGAGTGAGTCGCCAATGTCACAAGGTGTGGTTGGAGATGCGTTAATTTCAACAGTATTTCAAACCATGCAGAGTCATGGTCTTCCTGCTGGAGGGCTTTTTGTCGTTGATGCCCACTGTCCAGGGGAGGATTTGACAGAATCAGACGAAGATGTGTGGGCTTCTTTGTATCCGATTTTTGCAGAAATTCTTGGGCGTGCAGCACATTATCGCTGATACTCTTCTATCTGTGAATTACCGTACCGATGAGGTGGTACTACTCGAAACCTGTTGTGCTGGGGACGAAACGGCACGGCGGCCAAACCAGATCGTATTGATGAGAAATAACATCAATGCTGCTGCGTTTAACATACCGCCCCACTCACGTATGGTTTGCCATCCCATGAGGTCTGCACCAATCCGTATCAAGAGTGAAACGTGGAGCAATATAAGATGGAGGTAGAAGCTGCGTGAGAATCGCGTAGTAATACCAAACGTTTGTGACAGGATGAGTGGAGTATGTGCGAAGATCATTGAGAACACAAAGCCTACAAACAGGGCATGAAGCCATGCATCATACAGTGGTCCGCCCGGTACGCTGCCGAAAACAACACCCGCTGTTCCACTCACAATCAGCCAAATGTAGCCAGGCACGAGACATGCAGCGATGAAGCGAGAAAAATTGCTTTGAGAAGCATTGCGCCACGCACACTCCTGAAATAAGAGCCAACAGGCTAAACCGATCATCCCAAGCCCAACAATACGTACTCCAAGATCATAGACAACGACACACATAATCAGGCCAATTAGAAATATCGTTGCAGCTGTCAGAAAGGCCGACTCTGATCGATGGGATGAGCAATTGAG
>JBCDFA010000301.1:0-9722 GCA_039178835.1 Chloroflexota bacterium | reverse complement strand
CGATGGGCGAGTGGTACACCTCTTCGGCGTATCCCGACTAGAACAACGTTATGGACTCCTTCATTACGTTCGGCGATTTCGTGTGCAATACGGGTGACGGCACGACGGATGTCATCGGCTGAGAGAATCTGTTTTTCAGACATGGCATGCCCTTCGTTTCAGCGTATATCACGTATACAAAGCATAAAAAAACGCCCCTTCCCTACACGTAGTAGGTGGGACGAACAATATATCTGTGCCGATAAACGGCATATTGTTGAGTCGATTTGTCACTATTTTTTCCTTTTCAGTCTCACGGGACTGTTTTAAAGGCTTACGATATCATAGCACGCGCAGGTACGGGTGTCAAAAAGGCAGATAGATGCAGGTAACGACCAAGTGGAAGATTGTCGCGTACTGCGCTATTCGGTTGACAGAAGCAGGAACACGGGCTACAATATGCCGAATGACGAAAGAATTTCGGGGCGTGGCGCAGCCCGGTAGCGCACCTGAATGGGGTTCAGGAGGTCGCTGGTTCAAATCCAGTCGCCCCGACCATGCACTGGCTAGAGCAATCTGGCCAGTGTCGCTTTTCGGCCTACCCACTGCTCTCCTGCGCCAATGATCGCAACAGCGCATAGCGTCCCAATAATCCTACCAATCGCTCTTCATCATCGACCACAACCAGTTGCTCCATCTGGTGCTCCAGTAGCTGGCGAATCGCATCATCACGTGTTGTATCCGCAGAAATGGTTGTAATAGGTTTATAGGGCAAATCTGCTGTTGACCGTTGGCCAAAGGTTTGGGTCAGTATATCAGGAAGCAGGCTTTCTGGTTGTTGCAACGCCCCTACCCACGCCTGTCTTGCTTCAGGCTCTAGTGGCACAATCAACAATTCATCGCTGAGGACTCCCACAGGCTTTTGATCTTCGATAATGACAAGCATGTGGATACGTGATGTACGGAGACGATCAAGGGCATTGAGCGCTGGTTCGCTGGACTCGCAGGTCGGCACCATGCGCTGCATCAACAAACTCACCGGCGGTGGTGGGTCCGCATCGCGAATAGGGCTGTCAGGTGTACGTTGGGCGGCCAGCACCGCCTGTAACGACTGATCGACACCAAATAGACCTGCAAAACACCCATCCGTTTCAACCACGGGCAACTCGTTCAATCCCCACTCGACAAGTGTTGCCACCGCCTGTGGAATGAGTGTACCGGTTGAAACCGCACGCACATCGACGCTCATAGCATCAGCAACTGACTGTGAGGGGAGAGCAGCCAACATTGCCATCTGGTCAGGTTCAGATAGCGGGCGTAACAGGCGCAACGGCACCATAGCACGACGCTCAATGTCTGCAGCCATAATGATCCCCACAATACGTTGTTGTCCATCGAGCACAGGGAGCAGCGCTTGTCGGTGTTGGGCTAGCTTAAGAGCGGTAGCAAGCAACGTATCATCGATATGAGCAACAGGGACATCGCGTGCGGCAACCTCTCCAACATGCCGTTCACCAAATGGTCCACTGGAGCGCAGTGCCGCACGGTAGATCTGCAACTCTTCGACCGTGATCAGGGCATTGGGCAGCAGCTCATCGATGATTGGCAGTACCCGCGCAACACGCTCAGTGCGATCAACCCACTCGATCACGACTGGAAGCGACTGAGTAAAGTCAGACACCCCAGCAGTACGTAGCCGAATCCCGGCCCCAAATCCGGCAATACCACGGAGGACAGTGGCACCGGTGGCGCCGTGCTGACGCAGATAGTCGAGCACGGTAAGGTACAAGGCCTGCCCTTCGGCAGTGTCACGTTCGCTAATATAGATACGGATGCGCTGAACAGGTTCGGTTGTGTGCATAGTAGTTCACATTGTGCTAAAACGTAGGTTAAGATCGAAGACAAACTCTGTGATTATAGCATCGTCACATGGTCTCGACAACCATAGGGTATGCAGCAAGTTTCATTCCTTCGACCCTATTCTTCAATCCATAATCGCGCCATAACTGGACGATGGTCTGAATGCCCATCCCATGGCCCCAGCCATGCCGATTGAGTCTGCCAATGCGTTGAGTGAAAGACATAATCGATCCGAATCAGCCACGGTGGCACTCCGATACCAGCAACACGCGGTAGGGCACTCGTCGCAGGGGGACTCGGAAACGTGTGGCCCAGCCCCCATCCACCCTCACGCCACACATCGCGGAACGTTCGCGTAAGAATGCGATATGCTGCGGACTGATCACCGGTATTAAAATCGGTCAGAATGAGCGACGGGCCGGGATTCGCTGCGGCAAAATCGACCAGAATCTGTGCTTGCTGTTCACGTGCACGCACTGAGGCTTCGATATTGGCAACACTCCCACCTATGGTTGGTGTCGCATGCACATGGAGAATGGTCACCAACTGGTCCGCAAAATCTATCGACACTACCTGCGGATTGCCCACCCAACGACCCGGTAGCACGGCCTCTGACACCGCTAGCGGATAACGACTGATGACTCCCATCCCCGTAACACCACTCTGCGGATCAAGCACCTGATACGGATAGACATCGGTCAGATCATCGGCAATGGCCTCTGCAACCGCAGGACTAAGTTCCTGTATACCAATCAGGTCAGCATCGCTGTTTCGTAGCACTTGCACCACAGCATCTGTGTTCTCATTCGAGCCTAGCATGTTGAACGACATGGCCGTGAGTGGCGCTGCCGATTCCGGTATTACCGTAGTCGATGGAATAAGCAACAAGCCGTAACACGCTACTGCGACTCCTACAACCAAAATATTGCCAACCCATAGCAAGCGCTGGCGGGTGATGATCGCAGCCAGAATGGCAAACGGCAATGGAACCAGGATCAGATAGAGCAAAAAGGTATGGAAGAAGAACAACCACCACCAGCGATCACCCAGAACAAGCCCTAGTAGTGTGCCGCCAAGCAGCAAAACAAAGTAGATATGCGAAAGCGCAACAAGAATGGGAACAACGCGTTGGTGCATAAGTTCCTCCAGCATAGATTGAGATTGGAATGAATCCCTTTTCTCACGAAGCAGCGTCTCTTTGGGAAAAAAGCACGCTATGGGGAATGTATCAGCATCCTCTCGACTGTGCATTGTAGCATCAAAGGAAAGAACGAAGCAACATGGGCTGTGATCCACGTTGTCACGGTGTTGCAAACATCCCTACAGTGCAACTAACGCCGAACCCTTATCATCGATCTCCGATCTCTGGTTGCTTAACCCCTCATTTCCGTGCAACTTTTGCACGCCTCAAGCGTATATCATCTCGTACCAAGTTATACTTAGTGATATAAAATGACTGTCATTCTGGTTTTCGATGATTGAAACAGCATCCATGTGCTGGTTGTACACCAATACAACCTATTGTAGCCTAGGAGGAGTCGACACGTGCAAGTCAAACATCTTATTGGTATTCTACTAACCTGTCTGATTCTGCCACTGAGTAGCGCCCATCTAACCAGTGTGCAGGCCCACCACAACACAATCGTTCCTGCATCACCTGAACCATTAGCACTCCATCAAGACTTTGGTGATGTCATCAATTCTGATGGCACTCTCGATCTCACGAAGGCCGAAGGTAGCCACTTCAATAACCTGACTGACTGGCAGATAACCCTCGACCCTGAGGGTGAACCACGCTTTACACAGGCAGGCAACGCCAACTGGGACGACCAATTTGGCTACCCTGGCTCAAATTTTGAGCTTACAACCCTAGGCGTGGGCGGTGGTAATGTCTATGTCGGGTGTTTCTTTTCCTGTGAAGTCGGCTATCTCCGCACTGAGAGCATCGCACGTTGGGATGGTCGTCGCTGGCACGCCATGGGCGAAGGGCTCAGTAATCCACCGAGCGACATCCTGGTCAAAGGGACCGATGTCTATGTTGTAGGAGACTTTGATAGCGCCGGTGGCAAAGCCATCGCTGGCATCGCCCGCTGGGACACTCAGAGCGAGGAATGGTTCCCCGTCGGCAATGGGAGCGGTCCTCGCGACGATATCGACTCTACCGAGGTCAGTGCTATCACTGCCATTGGCGATGACATCTACATTGGTGGCGAGTTTGTCGAAGTCGATGGTGTGCAGGCACTCAACCTGGCCCGCTGGGACGGTACCGCGTGGACGGCTGTCGGTGATGGCCTCGAGCGTCAGGACACCGGAAATCTCGGTGAGGTGTTTGACCTTGCGGCTACCGCAGATGGCAGTTTAGTTGTTGGAGGGTCCTTCACGCACGCCTATGACTCACCCGAGGCTACTGCGCTCGAAGTCAACCACATCACGATCTGGAATCCCCAAACCAGCAGTTTCGCATCCCTCAATGGTGGTGTTGCAGACGATGACATTGGAGCACCAGATGTGTATACCATAGCTGTCGACGGAAACAACATCTACATCGGTGGCGATTTTACACAGGCTGGTGATCGCATCGTCAATTACATCGCCCGGTGGGATGGTACGTCGTGGAACAGCCTTGGGAGCGGAATGAATAGCGTAGTCGCTTCATTGGCTTTTCACAATGGCATTCTATATGCAGGTGGTCGGTTCGGAGGTGCAGGAGAAGCCAATGCCCATCGAGTAGCCCGCTGGGATGGCACAGCTTGGACCGGGCTATTGCAAACGAACTCCTCGGAAAACTCGATCAGTGGCGTAGGCGTCACCGAAGATGGCACACTGTACGCCGCCGGGAACATGGAGTTTTTTGACGATCTCAAGGCTTCGAACATCGCCAGTTGGACTGAGCAGGAACAAAAATGGCGCCCTCTCGGCTACGGCTTTGCCGATGGAAACATTCTTGCCGATCTGAGCGCGGTCGTTGTTGATAGCAATGGGCGTGTGTACGTCGGTGGCGATTTTAGCGATGCTGGTGGCAAACCAGTGAGTAATCTGGCGGTGTGGGACCCCACTCAACGCGAATGGTTTGATGTCGGCGGCGGCACAGATAATCATATCAATATCCTACTCTTGCGCGACAATGTGCTGTATGTTGGTGGATTATTTGAGCGCGTGGGCGGCGAAAATGGGATTGCTGCCCCCCATATCGCTACCTACGATCTAGCCACGAGTGAGTGGGCATCGTTTGCTGGCGGATCAGCTGGGGGTGGGCTGAACGCCCCCGTTATTTCCATGGCCTTCGCCCCTGATGGCACCTTGTTTGTTGGCGGCTCCTTTACCTCAGCCGGAAACGTTGAAGCCGACCGCCTGGCGATCTGGAATCCGGCCAATCGTACCTGGGCTGCCGCTCCATTCGAGTTTAATGGACCACTTCCTTTCCACACGCCCAGAGTCCTGGCGATGGCCTTTGATAACAATGGCGTCTATATCGGCGGCAACTTCTTTGATGTCATCATTGGCGAAAATCGTGTCGATGTCAACAGTCTCATCTATTGGGACCGAACCACCAATGAGGTGTTTAGCTTTGGCAATGGCGCAACCCAAACAAATGGGGGCGATGATCTCAAAGGAATTGTATCGGCGCTGGCATTTGGACCCGACGGTCATTTATACGTCGGTGGTGAATTCGATAAGATTGGCAACGGCATTGCCGCCAACGGTATCGCAAAACTCACTCAGGATGGTTGGGCAGCCCTCGGCACAGGCGTAACCATTTCTAGTCCTGGTGATCCCTTTGTAGCTGATTTTACCTGGGTGGGATCACGCTTGTTTGTTGCAGGCGAGTTCAGCGCTGCAGGCGACACGACCTCAAGTCATGCGGCGGTGTGGAATAGTGCAACTGATAGTTGGGAAGCGCTTGGCATTGGCTTGCGCGGGGGCAGCATCGATAGCGAAGCAAGGACGGTGGCGGCAGGACCAACAGGGATTGCTTTTGTCGGTGAATTCACCACAGCAGGCGGCAACCCATCAGCATCGTTTGCGATGTGGGGCTTTATTCCTCCCAATGTTGAGCTAAACAACAAAATCTATCTCCCGGCTATCGTACGCTAGCCCTTCACCCTTATGCGCTCCATCACCAGTGTAATGGGCAACATACCTATCGCACTGGTGATGACATGTCTTTCGATGGCACTGATACTATAGAATACTTATTACGTTGTCTGGAAAGAAGATTTTTTATGTCAACACCATTTCCCAACGCATACTGGGTGCGACCACGCCTTCTGGCAGGCGAACACCCTATGCTGCTGGATGAGGTGGCCAATCGGCAACGTGTACAACGACTCATTGCTGCTGGTGTCACTGTCTTTCTCGATCTGACCGAGCCTGAGGAGACGGTCGATCTGGAGCCGTATATGCCGCTTGTCCACAAGCTCGATGCACAATCGGGTGATGAGTTCACATATCACCGCATACCAATACCAGACATGGAAGTGCCAACGGCTGCAGAAATGGCTCAGGCACTTGACATCATTGATGCTGCCCTCCACAACCAGCGTACCGTCTATGTTCATTGTTGGGGTGGCATTGGCCGAACGGGGACAGTGATTGGATGCTACCTTGTACAACAGGGCATGGATGGTGAAGCAACAATCCGCGAGATTGCCCGGCTGCGGCAACACACTCCCGACTATCGCTACCCAGCACCAGCACGCGAGATACAACGGCAGATGGTGCGAGAGTGGGCACGTTGAACAGCTCGGAGATAGCGATCTGACCGTGGTACAATAATAGCATTTGGTATTGTATTACGAGAAAAACCGGAGCGTTCCATGGCGAAATTAAAGTTAGATCTGCATGACATTTACAATCGTGGCGCAAAGATAGATACCGAACTCAATCGCATAATTCAAGAAGCGGTCGATAAACGCATCGCATTGGTAGAGATTATTCCAGGGAAGGGAAGTGGACAACTTAAAAAGCGCGTATTACGCTTCCTCAATCAATCCCACATTCGGGCACTGTATCACCGTGTTGAAAAGGACGACCGTAATTTTGGGCGGATTTTTGTCCACTTTCGACACTAGTTGCACCACATCCTTGTTGTAGCAATTGTTAAAGGCATCCCCATGGCGAAACCGATCTCCTTTTTCGGCAAAGATGAGCCGTATTTTGAGCTTTCCAATTTTGCGCCCTTTGGCTTTGTGGAGGATGGTGTCTCTTGGCCCACCGTTGAACACTACTTTCAGGCTCAGAAGTTCCCCGACCCAGAACATGCAGACTATCGTGAGCGCATTCGTACTGCTGGCTCACCCCAACATGCAAAGACGCTGGGACAAACGCGAGATGTGCCGATTCGACCGGATTGGGACACCGTGAAGGAAACGATTATGCAAAAGGCTCTCCGACAGAAGTTTGCCAACGCTGCGCTCCGTAAGCTGTTGGTAGGGACTGGCAAACGCCTCCTGATCGAGAACTCGCCATATGATCGCTACTGGGGATGTGGGCGAAACGGCAAGGGTAAGAATCGCCTCGGGGTATTATTGATGGAGTTGCGTGAGGAGTTGCGCTCTGAGAAATAGTAGCGAGAGGGGATCAACGTGAAAATTGTTCACGAAGAGCTATTGATTGATAAGGGAGATATTAGCATCACAGAAGAATGGATCGATGTGCATGCTGAAATATATCAAGCAATAGCGTCAGTTGTCTGGCTACCTAATACCGCCGATTTTACGATCAACCCTACTCGTCACGGAAATGGTGTGAAGCCCATAAAAGAAGGGTGTATGGTTACATTAGAAGAATATTTTGGGTGGCAACCCGAAGCGACAATACCTGTACTTGATGATAATAAACCCGGTAAGGTTGATGCACTCAAACAAATATCTCTAGGAAATATTGTCTTTGAATGGGAAACCGGTAATATATCTTCAAGTCACCGGGCACTCAACAAGATTGCGCTTGGAATGCTAAATGGAACCATCGTTGCAGGAATACTTGTCCTACCAACACGCAAGCTCTACCCATATCTTACAGATCGCATTGGAAATTACGAGGAACTACAACCCTACTTTCCAGTTTGGAGAGAACTTCCTGTCGACTATGGTCTCACGTTAGTTATTGCCATCGAACATGATGCGGTTGACGAAACCGTTCCGCTTATAGCCAAAGGAACTGATGGGCGGGCACTTATTTAAACCTCATATTGGCCATTACTATCAAACATCTTTAATTGAGCTGCCCCATTACGACGTTTGCCGCGTCCTCGAGATGACTCCCACTCTGTATAATGACCATTTTGATAATCTAATAAGCGTTGAACAGCAGCTGTCGTATCACCAATCTCTATGCCTAGCCATCTACGATGAAGTTTTTCCGCAGCGTAATACGTGGTGCCTGAGCCACCAAATGGATCGAGTACCAGATCGCCAGGATTTGTCGAGAGGGCAATGATACGCTCAAGCATGATAGGAGCTAACTCATTGGCACCTCGCGTTTTATATTTGCTATGTCGCACTGGTGGAATATCATCCCACAACTCCTCCATAGGAGTCCACAGTTGGGTATGACCATTATCATCTTCGTCGGCTGTTTCCCAAACATCTTCTGAAGCATCAAAGATATCCATAAGATTTAGACCACGTTCATTTAACTTATTGCGATGGCCTCCATAATCACGAATCTCTTTTCCGCAGTGACGACAGACAGGGATTGGAATATAGACTTTATTAAAAGTTGTTGGTTCACCCTTTGTATAATAAAGAAGACCATAATGGGCAGGCGACAATTTCTTGCCACGAGGAAAAGCTTTTGGCATACGACAAGCAATCCAGTGGCGAAAGATCATACTCTGGGCATTCAGGAAAGCGCCGTACTCTATTAACCAGACTGGCAAATTGAAGACAAACAAACTCCCACCCGGCTTAAGAACTCGAATCGATTCACGTAGCCACTCTTTTGACCAGGCAATATATTCTTCTCTTTTCAACGAGTCTGATACATTTTTACCATAGTCTTTACCCAGATTAAAAGGAGGATCAGCAAACACAAGATCCGCGCATTCATCAGGGAGATCAACAAACAGATCAATACAATCACCTTGGAAGAGTTGCCCAAGATCTGTATGATGAACACGTTGATACCGTTCATTTTCAGGAAGTGTAATACACGGATGCGCTATGGTCACAAGAAGCCTCTAGGCTAAAAACATATGTTTTATATCATACAATTTCTATTGACTATTGTCAATAGAGTCACTGTCAGTAGTACGTGGGGCATACGGTTTTCCTTGTGGCAATTGTAGATACCTCTCCAATTCAATACCCTCGATATAATGATAACGCCCTAATCTTATGGCCTTAATCTGACCATTAGTGATCAATTTATGCAGACGCTGACGTGTAATACCAATACGTTGTGCCGCTTCAGATAGAGGAATAAGGGAGTTACTTTCCATTACTGTAGGCTACCATCATTTTCATATAAGTACACCTAATCATAGCATCGACTGTGCTGAACGACAAACTCATTCAAACGATGGATTTATCTACTATCCCACCAAAACTATACTTGGATTCACAGTATCAGTCATGCTTAGGAAGTTCTTGACATGCCCAAAACCTATATCAACCCACCATCGTTGTTTCCCAGCCAGCAGTACGGTTTCTCACAGATCGTTACGACACACAGTGGCACAACCATTTATCTGGCAGGACAGACTGCCTGGGACGCACAACAAGATATTGGCAACGTACATGATCTCGGAGAGCAAACACAGCGCACCCTACACAATATCGAACTGGCCGTACAAGCAGCCGGCGGTACTCGTGATGATGTGGTCTCAGTACGAGTCTACATCGTCGGTGAGCATATTCATCATAATCAGCCTGTCAGCGAGG
>JBCDFA010000300.1:0-9732 GCA_039178835.1 Chloroflexota bacterium | reverse complement strand
GCCTTCGGTGTGCTTGGATTATTGGGAACCGTAGGAGGTGTGTCAGGCATTATTTCAACGCTGTTGCTTGGTGGCAAAGTCCTCCCTCAGACATCAGTAATGCTACAGACTGTTATGGCAATCGGATGTGCGACATTCCTTAGTCTGTACATCCGCGATATGTTGAAAAATCGACAATCACCGTCATAACATATGCTATTTGGTCTTGGCTCTAGAAGCGAAAAAACCACTGGAGTCAAGACCGTTTTCCTTCTATAGCTCCCTCGGAAGCATCTGGTGGACTATCCATCTTGTTTTATGGCAACCGTGACCTGGATTCCTCGTTCTTCTAAAAGACGCTTGATTTCGGAAGCAATGATCTGTTCTACTTTAAATTTGAGTGTATCTGGTGCAACAATACTTGCAATATTGGCCACCAGTGAGCGCTTCTTGGCGACCTCTAGGTGATTCGCAATTTTAATCTCTATCATTATTAACTCCGTCTCTTAAGATGAAGCCAAAAGACTGAGTGTCATAGTACCATAGAGACACAGTCCATTGTTCAGAATGAGCCGCTATGTCCTTGAAATGCTCATTGCCAAACTGGTCTTCTGATGATGTTCAAGCGGGTATCGGATACTCTCAGGGTAATGGTATCTCCACGCAACGTAACATAGCAGGCATTGTGAGGAGTGAACATAGTACTTGAGCGAATATCATCTGTGCTATAAAGCATAGCAGAAGAGATAATTATGTCGAGTGAAACCTTTAGGCAACACGAGTTTCGATTGGCAAACAAATACAAAAGGTACTGCCCTGATTGATACCTGCGCTGGTGGCTACAATAGCCCCATTATGCGCTCGAACAATAGCGTTAGAAATTGCGAGCCCGAGCCCTGCTCCTCCACTGTCGCGGCGAAGCCCCGCTTCTGAACGATAGAAACGATCAAAGACATGTGGCAATAATTCAGGAGCGATGCCCTCACCAGTGTCAGCTATCGCTAGATGAATTTCATCTTGCAGTAGCACAGTCGATATGGTAATCTGCCCTCCTTCGGGTGTGTGACGAAGGGCATTAGCAAGCAGATTATGCAGCACTTGCCGTAAACGATCTGCGTCTCCCGCTACGTTTGGAAGCTGTGCTGCCAGCGCTGAGTCAATCGTGATATTCTTTTCTTGGGCAAGTGGGACAAAAATTGCAGAGGTCTCCTCAGTCAGTGTATTTATGTCAACAGAGGTAATGTGCAACGGCAGTTGACCTGCTTCAGCCTGGCTTAACTGTCGCAAATCACGCACGAGGTGAATCAGTAGTTTATTCTGGGCATATAATTTACCAATTTCCTCTTTATCCAAAGCATACACATCATCCAGAATAGCCCGTAGGTTACCTTGTAATACAGTCAGTGGTGTAAGCAACTCGTGTGAGACATCGGCCATCATGTTGCGTCGCAGTTGTTCTGAATGAGCCAACGAGGCGGTCATCTGATTGAAGTTATCCGCCAAGTCCCTGATTTCTTGTGCGCCGGTAACTTTAACTCGATGGGTTAGTTCTTGAGAGCCAATAGCCCTGATAGCAGTGACAAGGCGTTCAATCGGTAAACTTAGCCCTCGCCCCAGTAATCCGCCAGCCACCACTGCAACAATAAGTGTCGTCATAGTCAAAAATTGTACGTCGTCGAGGTATACTTGTTGGAGAGCAGAGGCCAACTCCTGTGCCAGATAATCAATTTGTGCAGTAGATAACTGGAGTTGCGCTTCGTTGTTCAATCCCTCAATATAGGCTTTTTGTTCACTGATGATATCTTGTGGTTCCACAAGCAATAGACTGGCCGCAGGTAAGATAGTAACAACTACGATGATAGCAGTAATTGATAGGCTGAAACGTACCCAGAGCCGGTTCAGCAAGCGCGTGATCATGATCTGTCTCCAACCAGCCGATAGCCCACCCGATGCACGGTTTGAATATACAACGGTCTTTTGGGGTCAACCTCTATTTTGTGCCGCAGATTCTTGATGTGCGTGTCCAGCGTCCGACTCATCCCTTCATACGCATACCCCACTGCACGCTCCAGCAATTCTTCACGATCAAAGGTGGTGTTAGGATGGGACATGAAGGTATACATAAGTTCATATTCAATTGGCGTAAGTTCGACAAATTCTCCTCTTACTAACAACTCACGTTTGCCCACATCTAAAGCCAACTCATGAACCCGTAGCATTTTGCTGCGTGGCGGTGTTGCCATCTGCACGCGCCGCAGGAGTGATCGTACCCGTGCCACTACTTCGCGCACATTGAACGGTTTGGGAATGTAATCATCGGCCCCAAGCTCCAGACCGATGATTTTCTCACTGTCGTCAATGCGAGCAGTCAACATGATGATAGGCAGTGCGCTGATTCGGTCATCAGCGCGAATAAACCGTGTGATATTCCAGCCGTCTTGATCAGGTAGTCCCAGATCAAGTATCAGTAAATCCAGCTCTTCCTGGCGTAGGATACGCACAGTCGTTTCGGCGTCGTATGCTACTGATACCACATATCCGGCTTGCTCGAGGTACTGCCGCACTAAACGAACGATCTCCCTATCATCATCGACGACTAAAATGTGCTGTTTTTGCTTTGTATCCATCATCTGTCTATTGTAGCATCAACGCTGTTTTTGAGAGGTTTGCAATGAGTGAGGAGTTTCATCATTCTGTATATCGGCCAGTTGCCGCCTCTGTAATGGCTGCCAGCGCCAGTGACTCAAACAACGCCAGACCCACTCTAGTGGACCATATTGGAAATGCCGCAACCACCAAGAAGAAAAGACGATTTGGATACCCCAAATGCACAAAACGATCACCATCTGTTGAATACGGTCGACCATACCAAACAAACCGAGTCCGAATCCGTAGAAGAGGGAGGTTGCAATGAGCGATTGGCCAATATAATTGGTCAATGCCATACGTCCTACGTTTGCCAGACGCTCACGCAGTGCAGTCAAAAAATCTGAGTGACACCACAACATAATGAGTGCAATATAACCACTCGCAATAAAGGGTGTCGCAATATGATTGGGGATGCGACCGACAAATAGTGAATAAAATGCATCCCAATCGTGTGCCGTGTACTGGTAAAGACCGATGAGTGCGATGGGTAGGCCAATGCCAAATCCTACCCCCGCCATCTTGATATAGAAGCTAGCCGTTCGTTTTCCAGTGAGTATGCCCCAGGTGTACAACGCCATACCAATCAGCATCATCCCCAGTGCACGGCAGAAAAACTCAATGAGCAAACTTGCTTCAGCCAGGGCTTGTCCGTCTGTGTACACCATACCAGTGGAACCATCACCCAGGCGGTAGATGACTTGATCAATATAGCCACCCTGATAGAGTGCAATCTCAGCGGAAATGGTGGCGGCTGATGGCTGCCAGAACGTCACCAGATACTGCAAATCGGCTGCCTGGAGATACGGTAACACGCTGTCGACCCATACATTAAAAAGCGATGGTATAAAAAAGACACTCAGTCCCATGACCAATTGCCACGTTGGTGACACGCGCCGCAGCCAGTACAGGACAAACGAGCAAAGCGCGTAAATCACCAGCACATCGCCATCCCAAATGAGGATGCTGTGGACGAGACCAAAAGCAAGTAACCATGCATTGCGAGAGTAGTAGAATCGCAAGGAGGGCTTGCCCTTTTTCTCCATATTGCTCGTTACCAGAACCACGCTGGCTCCAAACAACATGGAGAACAATGCCATCATTTTCTGATCAGCAAAAATATGGTTCAGGCTAAACACCAGTCGATTCCATACCTCATCCCCACCATAGACGGTCGGGTTGAAATAAGCCATAGCGGGCATAGCATAGCTCGACATGTTCATCAGCAAAATGCCCAGCAACGCAAACCCACGCAAAATATCAATCGCCACAATTCTTTGTTTCATCATGTGTTCCTTCTTCAAAATGCAGATCTAATCGATTCGCTGATACGAGTATAGAAAGAAGATCTGAAGAAGTTCTGGAGAAGTTGCAAGGAGCATCTGTTTTTCTGAGTAGGGCGATATTATCACAAGGAGGTGCCTATGGAGAAGTTGTTATAGATTGATCGCCTCGCCCACACCAGTTGTCAAAAGGAATAGAGGACGAGGCGGAAATATCTACCATACACGAATCGGGGGTAGTGGTGCATTGATACAAGTTCCGTAATGTTACTCATCACCTCGTGGCATCGTACTCAGATAGGTGAGCAGCGCCGCACCGGTCTTGATTCCCTTGATAAAGCGATCCAGTTCCATGTTTTCGTTCGGGGCGTGATTGGCCTCATCAGCGTTGGCGTATGGTATGACGAATGCGGGAATGCCAAGATGTTTGGTAAAGACATAGTTTGGCAGGCTGCCACCAAGTGCTGGTACCAGCAGAGGTGGTTCTTTCTGTGCGGCGACCATTGCCGTATAAATGGGTTGTGTGAATGGCGAGTCAAGTGGCGTTTTAGACGGGTCCATGCCGCCCTGCCAAACCACTTCAACCTCGGGTGCATGGCGTTGAACGTGTGCTTGGAGTTTGGTAAACATCTCCTCGGTGGTTTGCGCCTCGACCAGGCGCATGTCACATTTGACCACAGCTTCATGGGGTAACACCGTTTTCGAACCAGGGCCACCATAGCCACCATGAAGGCCATTGATCGTCAGGGTAGGCCACGCCGAAAGGCGCTCGGCAAAGGAGCGTTCACGCGGCTGATCGAAATGGGTGAGGCCCAGATCGGTCTTTATGGCTTCGACATCAATGGGCAGATCCCGGAGCGCCGCCTGCTCCAATTCGGTCAGCGGCAGGACGTTATCATAAAATCCATCAATCGTGATATTACCCTGAGCGTCCTTCATCGTTCCAAGCAGATGTACCAACGTCCAGATCGGGTTTGGCGCAACGCCGCCCCAATTGCCCGAGTGCAGATCCCGATTGGCGCCACGCACACGCAGCTCAAACGAGACGATACCCCGCGCACCAAAAACGATCTGTGATCGACCACTTATGTCAACCGGGCCATCCGCGATGATAACCAGATCCGCATTCAGGATGTCCCGATGTTGCTCGACAAAGTGAGAAATGTGGGGGCTGCCGATCTCTTCTTCTCCTTCAAGCAACACAATCACATTACACGGCAGCGTGCTTTGACAGGCTAACAGGGACTCTATCGCCAGAATCTGCGCCAGATGCTGCCCTTTGTTGTCGCCAACGCCACGACCATACAAACGGCCATCACGGATCGTCGGCTCAAAGGGGGGCGAGATCCACGCATCGAGTGGGTCTGGTGGCTGCACATCGTAGTGGCCATACAGCAGCACGGTGGGCGCATCCGGGTGCTCTTCGTGCCGCGCAACAACCATTGGCCATCCCTTAGTGGGCATAATCTGCACCGACAAGCCAATACGCCGCATTACCTCGGCAATATACTCAGCAACATCAGCGATGCCCTCACCATATGCGCTGATACTTGGCCGACGAACATAGTCAATCAGCCGCTCGATAAATGCCTGCTGATTCGCATCGATATGGGCAAAAACATCATTGAGTTCGGACGGAAACTGTGTTGCAAGATCTGTCATGCGCTTTTCCTATGATCTGAACTTGGCAATAAACTCAGGCAAGAGACCTAGATGCACCAATTCGGCATATGTGTGTTGCTGTGCGATCTGGTCACTCACTGTTTCGTGTGCCCACGTTGTCTGGTAGGGAACATGGACAGCATGGCCGCCGACTTCTACCACCGGAAGAATGTCTGATCGTAACGAATTACCAATCATCAAAAAGCGTTGTGGCTCGATCTGGTGTTTGGTCAAAAGCCGACGATAGGTATCTGCGGTTTTCTCAGCCACAATCTCGATATGCGTAAAATGCTCGGCCAAACCGGACCGCGCAATCTTGGTTTCTTGATCGAAGAGATCGCCCTTCGTAATAAGCATGAGCGTGTGCGATTGGGCCAGCGATGGGAGCACCTCTGTCACGTGATCAAGCAGATTGACGGGCGATTTCACCATTGCTTTGGCAAAATCGATGATCGATTGAACTTCATGTGCCGGGATACGTGCATTCGTGAGTTCAATGGCCGTTTCAATCATCGATAAGGTAAACCCTTTGATGCCATAGCCAAAATAATCCAGGTTGCGAATTTCTGTTGCATAGAGCTCCTCGCCGGTCCACTCTTTGGTCAGATACGGTTCGAGCAAAGCCCGGAATTTTTCTTCAGTCATCACAAAGAGCATCTCGTTATGCCAGAGCGTATCGTCAGCATCAAACGCAAGAATATCAAACATATGATCACCGATGCAGCTTTTTGTATGTAATGCGATGTGGCTGATCTGCCGCCTGTCCCAGCCGTTTGCGACGATCTTCTTCATATTCGGCAAAGTTGCCATGGAACCAGGTCAGTTGGCTTTCACCTTCAAAGGCCAGGATATGAGTAGCAATGCGATCCAGAAACCAACGGTCGTGGCTGACCACGATTGCACAGCCAGCGAACGCCTCGAGTGCCTCCTCAAGGGCGCGCAGGGTGTTGACATCCAGGTCGTTGGTTGGCTCGTCGAGCAGGATGACATTGGCGCCTTCCTTCAGCATTTTGGCCAGCAACACCCGGTTGCGCTCCCCACCTGAGAGGGCCCCGACTTTCTTCTGCTGATCGGCCCCCATGAAGTTGAAGCTTGCTACATATGCCCGTGAGTTCATGGTGCGCTTGCCCAACTGCAGCATCTCTGCCCCACCCGATATCTCCTCCCAAACGGTACTCTCACTGTCGAGGGTGTCACGCATCTGTTCGACGTAGGTCAGTTGCACCGTATCGCCAATCGAAATCGTCCCTGCATCTGGTGCTTCCTGTCCGGCCAGCATACGCAGCAGCGTGGTCTTCCCGGCACCATTAGGCCCGATGATGCCAATGATGCTCCCCGGTGGGATCGTCAATGATACATTTTCAATCAGCAATCGGTCAGTAAAAGCTTTGGTGACATCGTTCAATTCGATTACTCGGTCGCCAAGACGGGGGCCTGGCGGGACGTAGATTTCGAGATTTTCGCGCCGCTGTTCGGTTTCTTGATTGAGTAGACTTTCATACGCTGTGATACGGGCTTTGCTCTTGGCCTGGCGGGCTTTGGGCGTCATACGAATCCACTCAAGCTCATGCTCTAGTGTCTTGCGGCGTTTGGCATCCGCCTTTTCTTCATTGGCCAGACGAGCCTGTTTCTGTTCCAGCCAGGATGAGTAGTTGCCTTTCCACGGAACCCCATAGCCACGATCCAGTTCCAGAATCCACCCCGCCACATTATCGAGAAAGTAGCGGTCGTGAGTCACGGCGATAACCGTGCCACGGTAGCGCTGGAGATGCTGTTCCAGCCAGAGAACCGATTCGGCATCAAGGTGGTTGGTTGGCTCGTCGAGCAGGAGAATATCTGGTTCGGTGAGCAGGAGACGACAGAGCGCAATACGACGACGTTCGCCACCCGAAAGAATGTTGATGGGCGTATCACTGGGTGGGCAGCGCAACGCATCCATTGCTACTTCGAGTTTTCCATCGAGGTTCCATGCATCAACGCGGTCGAGTGCTTCCTGCAACCGGGCCTGTTCTTCGACCAGCGCATCAATATCGGCATCCGGGTCAGTAAAGCGCTCGTTCACGGCTTCATACTCGGCCAGCATATCGACGACGGGCTGAACGGCTTCCTCCACCACCTGCTTGACCGTTTTATCAGGATCGAGGTGGGGCTCTTGCTCGAGCATGCCCACAGAGTAGCCCGAAGAGAGCATCGTTTCACCAAAATAGTCCTGATCGGTACCGGCCATAATACGAAGCAGGGTGCTTTTGCCTGCACCATTCAATCCAAGAATCCCAATCTTCGCGCCATAGAAGAAGGAAAGCGAAATATCACGAATTACTTCACGATTTGGTGGAAAGATGCGTTTGACACGCACCATCGAATAGATAATCTGCTCAGTCATAATTTAATCAGTACTTGTTTCTTCAAACTAATCTAATACACCGGGAGCCAGGTCACTTGGTAAGGCAGCAGGTTGGTCACATCCACTTGTGAGCGTGATGTGTTGACCAGTCATAGAAGCCTCTTCGAACGCATGCATCGTATCGAGAACGTGCATGGCCAGATCACCACTTGCGCGATGTGGGCGATTGTGTAGAAGTGCATAGGCCATATCCGCAACGCCAATGCCCCGACCAACATCATCGCGATGAGTGAGTGGGATGTCTTGCCATTCCTGTGTTTCGTGTTGCCACAAGCGTACCACACCACCAAAAGTATTGGGATCAGGGACACTCAGCGATCCGGTCGTACCATGGATTTCGATAGCAGGCAGATGATGCGACCAGATATCGAAGCTGGTCATGATCGTTCCAACTGCCCCGTTGGCAAAATCCATCAGGCCCGTGATATGGGTCGGCACTTCAACCGTAATCTGCTCACCACGGCGCGGCTGGCTGGTAATGGTGCGTTGGGGAAACGAAATGCGCGTTGCACCGGTCACCCGTTTGATCGGTCCAATCAGGTTGATCAGGGCGGTCAGGTAATATGGCCCCATATCAAACAACGGGCCACCACCAATCTGGTAGTAGAAGGCCGGATTGGGATGCCACGACTCATGGCCATGGTTAGCAAACACTGCGGTAGCTGCCACAACCTCGCCAATCGCTCCTTCATCAATCAGTTTACGACAGGTTTGGATTCCGCCCCCTAGAAAGGTATCTGGTGCACATCCTACTAAAAGATTTTTTTCCTGTGCTTTCTTGAGGGTGCGCTGGCCATCTTCGCGAGTCACCGCGAGCGGCTTTTCACAATAAACATGTTTCCCTGCTGCCAGGGCTGCTAGATTAATTTCTGCATGTGCCTGCGGTATAGTAAGGTTGATAACAATCTGAATCGATGGATCGGCGAGTAATTCCTCAACGGTATAGATCTGCGGTATATGGAACTCATCTGCAGCAGCGTGGGCTACTTCAGGGTCGATATCTGCACATGCCATCAGATCGATTATGTCGAATTGCCGACAACCCGCGAAATACGCACCGCTAATTTTACCGCATCCGATAACGCCCACACGTATTTGGTTCTGCATAGATCACTCACTTATCTCGTTGCATCAAAAAAGGGCGCCTCCAAAGATAGCGACGCCCACAAACGTCTTCGTACCGAATTACTTCATAAGCTCACGTGAGATGACCAGGCGCTGGATCTCGCTGGTACCCTCGTAAATTTCGGTAATCTTCGCATCACGGAAGAAGCGCTCGACCGGATATTCCTTCGAGTATCCGTTCGAGCCGTGAACCTGAATGGCTTTGGTGGAAGTCCACATAGCAGTCTCTGAAGCGTAGAGTTTCGCCATCGACGCTGCCTCGATAAAGTCCATCCCATTATCTTTGCGCCATGCGGCCTCGTAGGTCAACAAACGCGCAGCTTTGATACGGGTAGCCATGTCGGCCAATGTAAAGCCAATTGCTTGGTTTTCGATGATTGGTTTGCCAAACTGCTCACGGATTTTGGCGTATTCAAGCGCCGCTTCGTAGGCACCCTGCGCGATCCCCAGTGCCTGACCAGCAATACCGATACGTCCAGCATTGAGGATGGTCATGGCAATCTTGAAGCCTTCACCTTCTTCACCAAGCCGCCGCCATGCAGGAACACGATAGTTGTCGTAGGCCATCTGACAGGAGTGGGCGCTACGAATACCCAGTTTGTTCTCGACCTTCATGATCTTGCATTCGGGCAG
>JBCDFA010000299.1:0-9772 GCA_039178835.1 Chloroflexota bacterium | reverse complement strand
CTGGCTTCCTACGAGATATTGGCAGTAATCCAGACGCGTGACAGGTTGAGTAGCGTGTTTCATAGGGCCTAGCATACCCGATACCTCAATAGGATGACAACTCAGCGCAGGAAGTGATGGCATTCTTGCGTAAGTCCTGAATACAATGATGTCAAAAACCTGTCGTCTTTTTATAGCAGTACCGTTATCAGATCAAGTGAAGCATACATTGCAGGGATTGCAACAATTATTGAAACAGGAGCATCATCCAGTCAAGTGGGTTGCTCCTGAGACCATGCATCTTACCCTCCAGTTTTTGGGTGAAATCGATACTGATTTAGTGCCACAGATTAATGACACAGTACAGCACGTTGCAGGTCACAGTGCCTGCCATACATTGAAACTTGCTAATGTGGGTGCTTTTCCACATCTACGACGCCCAAGCGTGCTTTGGGTTGGAGTTGGTGGTCAGCAGGAACTATTGGTACAACTCCAGGTGAGTTTGGCTCAGGCGCTAGCGTCGCTGGGATTTTCTGGAGAAGCACGTCCGTTTTGTGCTCACCTCACGATTGGGCGTGTCCGTCGTGATGCTACCTCACAACAGCAAGCACAGCTTGGCCACACGATCTCTGCATTGCCACAGGTCCATCCAATTAGCTGGACAGTAACACAGGTAACACTTTTTCAAAGTGAGTTGTTACAAACCGGACCACGCTACACAGCACTATACACAGTTATGTTACCTGCATGATTTGTATATGTATGACATTTAGTGCGTTTCTTTAGGTATGGTAGCACCTACAGATACCGTATTTGTGTATTCATGGGTTGTTTTATCGTTATCTTGTCCCGATGCAGGGTAAGCCTCGTTAGTAATTGTGTGTACCCAGCGCCCTACCAAGGCATAGGTAAACGGTTTTCCACGATAGACCTGAAGTGCACCATACATTCCATAGAGCATAGCAACAAACGCAAATCCTAGTGGTACGATAAAGCCAATGAGGGCTAGCCAAAATACATTTGGGGGGCTGGTCGTATACAGATCTGGACGGATGGCCACTGGTATCAGTGCGAAACCTAGACATCCCACCCAGATGAGTATTAGAAACATGCCAATAGCAAACATGAAACTTTGATACACAACCGCCTGCAAGGCCTGGAACCGTATGAAGGTCGATTTTTCTTGTTGAGTTGTCCAGATAAGTGTTGCCAGGATTAATCCGGTGAGGTTGGCTATGTTTGTTAGTACGCTTGCGTGTGCGAGAGTTGCAAGCAACCGTTCACCTTTCGTTGGCTCCATGAGGTACACCTCCACCACAGGTCGATCAAACCTTGAGCATTATAGCACACGACATATTGAGATTATCTTATAGCATATCCAAGCAACATCTTAGTACTTAATAACCATTTTTTGACTTGAATCAACACCTTATTCGACATATAATGGAAGGCACATGACTGATATGGCTATGAAGAGGGATTCAACTACGTTGTGGCTGAAGACAACGATCATGTGATTGTTGATTTTAGGTGTACTTACTTTCGGAGTTAACTAATCCGCATTTCTAAAGATTGCGTTAATCAGTTGTAGTGCTGACCAGGAGAGTTTTGTGTCCAGGAAGCATTCTAAGCGTATGAAAATTTCTACGATAACATTGTTTATGACAGTGTTGGTCGTATTTTATGGACCAGGTGCTGTTCTGGCCTTTCCATCAAACTTTTCTATCAATCAATCGCCTCAATCAACTACATCAGCCCAGGTAACTGTTACAACCACAAGTGATACTGTTGATGGAACAACCACCTCACTAGAGGACCTCAATGCAGATCCTGGCCCAGACCAGAATGTTTCGCTTCGTGAAGCTGTAGAAGCTGCAAACGTAACCGATACAAATGATGTTCTCACTATCTCTTTTGATATTCCAACCAGTGACCCAGGCTACGATTCCGGTAGCGAAATCTGGACAATTACTTTAGAAAGCAAACTCCCTGCACTTACTCGTGGGAACATGACCATTGATGGCAGTACTCAAGCAAATACCAGTACTCATCCCCCAATTGTTATTGATGGAACCAATGATCCTGGTGGTAGTAGTGTGGGTTTCAGTGATGGTTTCACACTCGCATCAGAGAACAATCGTCTGCATCGTCTCACCATTATGAATTTTTTTGACAATGGTGTGCTTATTGATGGAACAAATGCGGTTAACAATACTATTTCAGGGTGTTATATAGGTATTAATAAAACAGGGTTGTCAGCAAAGCCCAACGGGACCGGCATTCGCGTTCAGAATGGGGCCAGTGATAACCTGATAGGTGGCTACACCCCTGGCGAGCGTAATATTATCGCGGGAAATAACTTTGACTCTGGTATTGCACTCAGTGGTGCTCAGACGCAATCAAATACGATTGCTGGCAATTGGATTGGTCTCAACGCAAGTGGGCAGTCTGCTCTTTCGAATACCTATGCCGGGATTCGTATCAGCGGGGAGGCAACTGATAACGTTGTCGGTGGTACGCAGGCCGGAGCAGGTAATATTATCTCGGGTAATCAGATCGGTGTTGCTCTTGAAGGGAGCATAGCCAACACGGTTGCAGGCAATACGATTGGGTTAGCGTCCGACCGTAGCACACCGCTGGGGAATGAAAATGGTGGGGTGTATCTCATAGGGGGTGCCAACAATAATCTTGTCGGTGGTACGGTCGCAAGTGCACGTAATGTCATTGCAAGTAACAACGGATGGGGAGTCTATATTGCAGACTCTGGCAGCGATCAAAACCGTATTCAAGGAAACTATATCGGTGTTGATCAAACTGGTACAGCAGCCGGATATGGCAATATCAATTATGGTGTTTATGTTGAGTTGAGCGCTCAGTCAAATATTATTGGCGGTACCAGCACACAAGCTGGGAACGTTATCGCATACAATGGGGCTGGTGGTGTTTTTATCGAATCGTCCGACAATAGTGTTGCCAGCAATATCATTGGGGTTGGCTCTGACCGAAGCACGCAATTAGGCAATCAGAACAGTGGAATCAAGGTAAGTGGTGACAATAATACCATTGGCCCAGATAATCTGATTGCGTACAATCAACAATCAGGTATTACCCTTGATGGAGCAAACAGTACGGTTCATAGCAATACGATTGATGCCAATGCACGTTCTGGTATCTGTGTGTCTGGATCGCAAACAGCAATAACGCAAAACACCATTCGTTGGAATGGTGGGAGTAGTAGTGTTTCATCCGACTGCGATGTTCAAGGTGGTATTGCTATCACCGGGACGGAGGTGCGTGTGGAGGATAACAGTATTTTTGCCAACCGAGGAAATGGTATTACGGTGCGAAATGGTGTACGCAATCGGTTGCTCACCAATAGCATCAGCAAAAATACAGATACGGGAATTCTGCTAGACTCTGGTGGGAATGGTGACATTGCTCCCCCCATCATTCAAGAAATACGTAGTGATTCCATTATAGGTGCGAGCTGTCCTCAGTGTCTGGTGGAAGTTTTCACCGATGCTGGTGATCAGGGTGAACATTTCGTCGGAACAACCACAGCTACATCTGAAGGGACATTTCAGGTTCCCCGCTCGAACACAGACGCTGATAGCTTATTTGTGACAGCTACACAAACTGACGCCTCTGGCAATACATCTTCCTTCGCGGTATCAGTGAGTATTGCCGAGAACCAGGTGTATCTCCCCATGATTATTCGTTGATTGAGCCCTGTAGTTTTACAGGCTCGCACTTAGTGCAGCAAGTGTAATAACCTCAGCGATTTCACACAACGCACCGTATGTATCACCAGTAAGCCCGCCAAGATCCTTTGTCCACCATCGTGCAATCAGATGTGTTGCGCCCCACACCACAAAAAATGCAATGAGTCCCTGTATTCCTGCAAGCAGTAGCGCAAGTACCAACGTTATGATCGTTGCAGTAGTAAAGTCAGAACGCTGTACCTGGGATTGAAAATTGCGGCCCAATCCGCCTTCACGTGCTGCGGGAAACCAGAAGATGCCATAGATATCCGCCCATCGGCCCAGCACAGGCGCGAGAATGATGGCCTGTAGCCAACCTGTACCTGTGGTACTGATGAACGCTATCTTGAGCACCAGAATAGCAATCAAGGCCATAGCACCCATCGCGCCGACCCGACTATCTTTCATTATTTCTAATTTACGTTCACGTGGTCGCCAACTCATGACGGCGTCGAACGTATCACTGACGCCATCCAAATGCAAACCAGCGGTGAGTATACCCCAGGCAACAACGATGATTACGGCGTGTATTGGTACTACCCAGAACGTGTTAGCGATCAGTCCGACCACTGCCAAAAGCAGTCCAATAACCGCACCTGCAAGCGGAAAAAAACGAATAGCACGTGCAATACTGGCTTCCGACATAGGCGGCATGCCTGGTACCGGAATGATGGTCAGAAAGCGCAATGCTTCGCCAAGTGGCCAGAGTGGTCCCCACTGGTTCTGGTTATTATGAGGAGGTTCAGTCATGTGATGCTTATGTCCTCGCCAAGTAAAATGAGTCCAAGTTTGTTTGCAACACGTTGGGACGCGTGATTAGCCCACCAGGTACTGTAAAACGGGATGCGTCCTGTTTTGCGTATGAGCGCTGCCCAGTGAGCAACAGTCTTTGCAGCAAACCCTCTGCCACGAAACGCTGGCCAGGTTTCGACCCCCGCTTCAGCCGCCTGAGCAGTGAGTCGTGCACAGTAACAGTACGATGCGATCTGTTGGTCGGCTATGATGCCCGCACAGGGAAACCGTGGTGCAGATACAGGTTCTAATCCTCCGTGGTTTTGAAACAACTCCTCGGAAAGTTGCACAATCTCATCTGAATGAGGCAATTGCTCAGGAAAGAGATAGGCTGGCCCACGATACTCGTTCTGGATAGGCTGATGTCCTGCAAGAAGTTTTCGTATCGAGTGATAGTGTAGCGGCGGTGTTGTGAAATCAGAGGATGTTGGCTCCAGGGCACAGAGTTGGTGTAGTTCCTGAACGAGTTCACCAGGAAGATCGTGTCGGAAGTGCCAGATATTCCCCTGAGTGGTTCGGCCCATAACGAACCGTGGCGCCTGCGGAAATCCTGGCTCATTGATAGAGAGCAAACGGTTATGGTCATCAAGACAGTAAAGTGTTGGTACACGCATTGACATACGTGTCGCAACATGCTGTTTTGTTTTTGCTGCTGCATTCACAGATGTATTCGCATTCTGTCAGCCAATTTTCTCATCGACGCCAGCCTCACCAAATGTGGCCATGTCGCGCATGACACGGGCGGCTCCCTGAACGATAGGAAGTGCCAACGCCGCGCCACTGCCCTCTCCCAGTCGCATCTCGAGGGTTAGCAATGGTTGTAACTCGAGGTGCTCAAGTGCAACCCGATGGCCTGGTTCTGCTGAACGATGCCCAGCTATAAGGAAGTCGCGGGTCTGCGGAGCGAGTGCAACCGCAGCGAGAACGGCACTGGTTGCTACATAGCCATCAACCACAATCGGAATGCGATGAGTGGCTGCAGCAAGCGTGGCTCCAGCGAGAACGGCGATTTCATAGCCACCAAGCTCTGCCAGAATACCGAGTGGATCAAGCTGGTCTGGCTTGGCCCGCTCAAGCGCTGCGGCTACAACCTGTTGTTTATGCGAAAGACCTGCATCGTCAAGCCCAGTGCCGCGCCCGGTCGTAATCGCTGGTGCCGCACCTGTGAAAGCACTTGTCAGACATGCGGCCGGAGTGGTGTTCCCGATGCCCATTTCACCCAGTGCCAGCAAATCGAGACCGGCTGCTCGTTCATGTTTGAGTAATGCGGCCCCGGCCAGAACGGCCTGCATGGTTTCAGTACGAGACATAGCTGGCTCACGCAGGAGGTTGCCGGTTCCCTTCCTCATCGAAATGCGTTGGAGTTGGGGATGTTCAGGCAAACCATCAGCAACACCAGCATCAACCACAATGACTCGTGCGCCAGCATTGGCCGCGAGTGCGTTGATTGCCGCACCGCCATGCAGGAAGTTTTGCACCATCTGGAGCGTGACCGATTGAGGGAAAGGGCTTACCTGTTCAGCCACAACACCGTGGTCTCCTGCGGCAACAAGGACTGCTGGATGTGCAAATGTTGGTTGGACGTGGCCAGTTATGGTCGCAAGCTGTACGATCAATGTTTCGAGTGTACCCAGACTTCCTGGTGGCTTTGTCAATTGATTCAATCGTGTAATTGCAGCCGTGGCAATATCTTGATCAGGGACTGGGACACTGTCACATAACTCGCGAAGTTGTTGTGCAAGATGTTCATTGGACATGCTCTTGGTCCTTCAGGATACTAAGGAAAAAGATAAGTCATATGTTCAAGAAGGTATTGTTCCTAGTTTGGGAACTTCATTTACCATACGTACAATGGCACTGCCACCATATACGTCCACTGCTGTGACACTCCCTAGATCGATACGCCAGCGCCAATGTACATCTGGGGGCATATTGGTGATACCACATAGCACCAGCTGAATAGGGGTTGCATGGGTGACAACAAGTACGCGGCCTCCAGGGAGTTTTTGCAAAATGTCTTTCCACCCTGCTGTAACACGTTGCACTACCTCGGCAAGACTTTCTCCGCCAGTGGCTCGCCCATGCAGTGGATCGGCAAAGCGTGAGGCCGCTTCCGCCGGGAAGCGCTGAGTGACTTCACGGTAAGTAAGCCCCTCCCAACGTCCATGGTTTGTTTCGGTCCACTGATCACCATCAAGGAAAGGAACCAACCGTTCCCCAACAATAATTTCAGCCGTCTCCTGAGCGCGATGAGATGGACTCACAATCACGGTGCGAAAGGGTATCCGCTGGAGGCGATGTGCGAGTGCCTGGGCCTGTCGGCGACCATAGGGTGTAAGGGGACTATTTGTGGTTCCCTGATAACGCCTGGCTTTATTAAGCTCTGTTTGCCCATGACGAACAAACCAGATACTTGTTCGCATATATGTTGATTTCGTAGCTGTCTTGTTTGCTATTGGTATGCATATAGTACCACGGATTTATGTGCAGAGAAACACACCTGTGTGTGTTTGTACTTTGAAGACACCGTGTTGAATAATCTGTTCTTGGATAAGTTGGGTCGCTTCCTGCACAATCTCTTCCCAGGTAACCTCATCTGGCAGAGTTTTTTCAATAGTTGGGCGAATACTGTCTGCATACATAAGTACAGGTGTAACGGCAGGGATCTGGAGAAGATCGGTTATGCTTTGCTGCTCAACGTGACGAAAGGCGGTTCGTAACAGTGTCGCACCATTTTCTAACGCAAACCGACGACTGACCCGCGGGAAGAATCGTGTGATACCCATATCGCCAGTACTATTACGGAGTGCTTCGCAAAAGATAGCCTCGATTTCACCGCAGTGATTTTGCCCATTGGTAGATACCAATACTGTTCCACCGGGTCGGAGTATACGATGTAATTCAACTATTGCCTGTTCAATGTCAGGCACATGATAGAGCATGTGCATAGCAAGTACTATGTCATAGGAATTGTCTGAAAAGGGAAGATGTTGTACGTCGGCAATGCCAAGATGTGGAAGTGGGGTATGTCTGTCCCATTGTTGGGACAAGTCTTGCACCATGCCGGATGATAAGTCTACGCCCGTCAAAAAGATATCATTACCTGTTTGCTGGCATACTTTTTTTAGATACTGTCCATACCCACACCCAACATCAAGCACATGTGGAGACTTCGGCCAGTTGATGTGGCTCAGCGCCCAATCAACAAAGTCAGTATGTGAATCACGGTAATGATAGATGCTTACGCGTGCATGTAGGTTTTTGCTATCAGCATACGCAGTAGAGGTCAGGTGTTCTCGTTCAGTAAACAATTGAGAAGCAGGTGAAGACATGCGATTTCTCTCTTTCAATAATTGCTATCGTGTGAAGAGAGGATTATAGCACTTAAGAGATCCGTTATTATGTTTTTTAACAGAAGATGAGCACTATAACAATATGTTGTAGTGCTCATCTTTAGATTTGATTTATTCAATCTGTGCCGGGTTGCAGCAAGACCGTCTAGTGATTTCCAAAAATGCCCTGTCCAGGCGTAAGGACGTTGTCAGGATCGAATTTTCGTTTGTTCCCTCTAAAAGCACGCCAGACACGCCCGAAGTGTTGCCGCCAATCTCTACGTGAGAAAGGAATGGCTCCAATTGCATAACGAAAGCCTCCCAGGTCACGATTACGTTCGAATAGGGTGCGGTTGTCAACGACCATTTGTTCAGCAACTTCTAGAGATGGTGCGGTACGCAAGATATCGAACAGAAAGACGACAGGTTCGTCTGGTACGCGGAAAAATGGCACGGTAAAGCGCTTTGTTTCAACTGGATAAAGTAAGACAGGACCCTGGCCAGTGTCTTCTAAGGTTAAATTGGTAGCAATATCACCGACATACTGGTCCACTTGTGAGCTAGGGATAAACACATCGAACCATGGGTGCGGCAAGAACCATGCACCTATTGATATAAGAAACTCGACGGTAGGCGCGAGTCGGTTCAGGAAATCAAAATAGGTGCGATCATCGATGGCTTCATCACCAACTACATAGCTCAAGTCCTCTAACAAACTAGCATTATCAGGCTCATTGGGGGGCGTGTAAAAACTAGCCGCTTCCAGGAAGTAGCGCCAGCCGCCTTGTCCGTCTGGGACTAGTTGTCCTTCAACATAGTTAAACCGTCCATCTGCAACGACGCGACGTTGATCGGCGGTAAATGTGCTGATATCATCATAAAAGAGAATAAAAACACGTGCGTTGGTTTCGGCAGGAATCAATTTGACTGTGGCCCGTACGATGATGCCACACTGCCCCAGCCCTGCAAGAACCGCATAAAAGAGCCGACGATTGCGTTTAGGCGAGCAGGTCTTGAGTTGTCCTCTCCCAGTGACCACTTCTAGTTCTAACACATTGTCGACCTGCAAACCGTAACGATGAGTAGCGCCACCAATTCCACCAACAGCGAGGGTGCCACCAACTGTCAGTTCGATGTAGTCGGTGAGTACTGGTGGTGTTACACCTTGCGGTAATGATTCTCGTAACAGTTGACTCCACAACACCCCTGCATCCACAATGGCACGATCATCGTCAATGGAATGGATGGTGTTGAGCTTATTCATATCGATCACGATACCGGCCTCGACCAAGGGTTGTCCATAAGTGGAGTGCCCCTGGCCACGCCCAGCGATCTTAAGATGATGCTCGCGGGCAAAGCGCACCATTTTGACAATATCTTGAACAGACTCTGGCTCCAAAACAGCCATCGGACTACGTGAAATAATATATCCAAAATCCTCCGAAGCTTTTGCTAGTGCTTCGGCATCGGTACGCAGCACCCCGTCAAGGTCTGGAATATGTGTAAACGATGGTGCAGCAGCAGCAGTAGTAACCCATTCACGACCAATAGGATCAAACCCAACCACGATAGCTCCAGCGGTCACTGTTTTGATGAAAGAACGACGTGATACTTGAGGGCTCATCTAATGTCTCCTGGTCTATCTAAAAATTACAAACTTACCAGATATACTGCGTTCCTCAATGCTAATGTCGTGTGTACGATAAACTGTTAGCGTTCCTGTGTATGTTGAGATTTGTTTATTGAAGATACTTTGCTCTAAAAGTACTCTTTCCAAGAATCAAAAAGATTAATGGTTTCTTTATATAGCAAATATCATTCCATAAAACTATACGTGATTACAACGACTATTATGCTGTATTTTGTAGTAAAATATAAGTCAAAGTTTCATAAATAATTGAACATATT
>JBCDFA010000298.1:0-9836 GCA_039178835.1 Chloroflexota bacterium | reverse complement strand
TGTTTTCTTTTTGCAATCGTTCAGCAACACGTTGAGCTTGTGCCAATCCAACATCATTAAGCGGAATGTCCATATGGCCCTGCCATCGGCCCGTCACATTCCATTCTGTTTCACCATGGCGAATAAGATAGAAAATGGTCACAGGTTATATCCTTGTAGTGTTCTCTGTATCATATACGGTGTGGAAATCATACCGTTCCACCTATTTGCGAGGAGTATAGCATTAGCGTTTGTTGAATACAAGCGGCTGTATGCATGATTATCGACGAATACGATCAACGATTCGTTGTAGTCGTTGCCATGTCGTCGTGACTTCGTTTAGTCCAAACAGCGCCGTGATACTACCATACGCCAGGCTACTTATGCCAAGTGCACACGCCAGCCAGATTGTCAGTAGCACAAAATCATCGGGCCATCGATAGAGCAGGGCAGATTCGAGGAAAGGCAATTGTGGAGTGGATAATGCCAACAATGCTAGGAGTACTGCGCCGACGGCAAGTGTTGCTACAATCATGCCACCAATAGACCGCCAGAAAGCCGTGCCGAAAGACCCAAGCCGTTGCTGTAGAATAACGAGCAGCGCCACCATCTCGAGCATATTGGCAAGACTGAATGCAAGGGCTAATCCTGCCAGCCCAAACCCAAGGAACAGCCAGGCCAGTATCATATTCACGATCACGGTGACGATAACCACCAGTACAGGGGTGAGGGTATCCTGCATCGCATAGAATGTTCGTACAATGATCTCTGATGCAGCAAAGGCTGCCAGCCCAATGGCGTAGAACCCCAGAGCTTCGGCAGTGAGCATCGTAGACTCTCCAGTAAAATCGCCTCGCTGGAGCAACAACTCGATGATGGGAACACGGAGGATACCAAGGAGTACAGCGGCTGGCAGCGCAAGAAAGAGCACGCTTCGTATGCCGTTTAGGACCGTTGCTCGGAGCGTGTCGATATCACCATCGGCAAAGTGACGGGCAAGTTGGGGAAACAGCACTGTTCCGAGGCTAAGGGCTACCAAACCATGTGGCAGCAACATCAGTTGGAAGGCATAGGCATTGGCTGCTGCTGCCTGTTCACCAACTACCGATGCGAACGAGATGATAACGATCAGATTGATCTGCCACGCCGATTGACCAAAAAGTCGTGGACCTAGCAAACGAGCGACCTGCCAGAGTCCTGGTGTGCTCAGTCGGAAGGTTGGGGTGTAGCGTACGCCAACCGCAATGAGTCCTGGTATCTGTATGACCAGAAACAAGAGTGCTCCGACGATAACGCCCCAGACCATGCCATAAATGCCGATGCCAAAAGCAGGTGCCAGCAAAGCTCCACCGATAATGCCGATGTTATAGAGGTTTGCGCCAATCGCAGGTAAAGCAAATCGATCAAACGACTCCAGTGTGGCTTTGGCTAATCCACCAACGCCAAGCAAGGCTGGCTGGATCAGCAACATACGTAGTAACTGTGCCGTGAGTTCCTGGCTCTCTGGTTCAAAACCTCTTGCGACTGTCAATGCAACAATAGGTTGTGCAAAGATTGCAATCAATGCACAGGCAGCCAGGAGCCCGACCAGAATAATGTTGAGCAGACTGCTGGCAAGACGCCACGCATCTTCCTCTTTCTGGTTCGTCAGAAAGGTGGTAAATACGGGAATGAAGGCCGATCCCAGCGCACCACCAGCAATGACGAGATAGACAATGTCGAGTACACCAAAGGCAGCGCGATAGGCGCTGAGTTCGAGGGCAGTGCCAAACTCATTGGCGATGATAATATCGCGGATGAGTCCCAGAACACGACTCAAGAGATAACCGCCTGCGACAACAAAGGTGTTGAGAAAAGCGCTCCAACGTCGTGGTGAAGGGGTAGGAGGTGATGAGTCGGTTGTTGATGACATTTGCGATGCCTGGAGCTTTCTGCTATAATCGCCGTTTAGTGTAAAACAAAAATTGACAGCCTATATTGTTCTAATGTAGCGCCATTATATGGGAGGATTGTTACTTTGGCGAACACACCATCAGCTCGTAAACGCATTCGTACAAATGAACGCAAGCGCTTGCGTAACCGTATGTACAGCTCACGTGTCAAGACCATGGTTCGGAAGGCAGAAGATGCTATTTTTAGTGGTAGTTCTGCCGATGATGCTGTACGCGAAGCACTTATCTCACTTGATAAGGCAGCATCAAAAGGCATTATTCACAAGAACAATGCGGCACGACGCAAGTCTCGCCTTGTGAAGAAATTGGTTGCTCAGAAGAGCGCCTAGTTCAATCAACCAAAGATATTTTTGGGGTACGAATGAAGGCCTTTGATGGCCTTTTTTGTGTGTCGTGTTTTAGCGACACATTTCGACCACAAGCACTTCCAGCGCTGTTTCAGGGGTAATACGCCCGGTTTTCGTCGCGTGATCGAGCTCTAGTACACGGTCGTGAAATGTGACCAGTTCGGCGTAGCTGAAGCCGCGTACCTGATCCAACGCCTTACGTACCACAAATGGCCGTTGGCCGGTCTGCGCAGCAATATCATCAACCCGCATGCGTTGGTTAGCAAACTCTTTCACGCCAAGCAAAATTCGCACCTGCCGCGCGATCATAAAGAGGATATAGGTCGGCGCCTGCCCGTCGGCAAACAGTCGTCGAAGGCTCCCATAAGCCGTGTCGCGTCGCCGCTGACTAAGCTGATCGATAAAGGCAAACAGGTTTTGTTCCTGCCCATCGGTCACGAGCAGATCGATGTGTTCGGCGGTAATGTGGCCACCTTTTCCAACATAGTTGGCCAGTTTGCTCAGCTCACTGACGAGCGCCCGTCCCTCATTTCCCACATACTCAACTAAATGGCGAGCAGCAGCACTCTCGATTGTTACACCAAGCTTTTTGGCTCGTTCAGCAATCCATCGCAACAGATCATTGCCCTCTTTGGGGGTGCATTCTTGAAGATCGCCCGCTTTTTTGAGATAGGTAAAGATGGCATTCCGTTTGTCAATGGTTTCGCTTTCCACAAAGATAAGGTCGCAGGTCTGGGGGAGACGGGTCAGATATTCGCGTAGGGTGTCACGTTCCTTGCCAGCCTTCTGGTGTTTGAGAATGTTGTGCACAATGATAATGCGTCGTTCGGCGATAAATGGAAACGCTTCGCATTCAGCGATCAGTGTTTCGACTTTGAGTTTACGCCCATCCAGAGTAGAAATGTTGAGGTCGGCGAGATCGGGAGGAATGGTTTGTTTGAGCGTTGCAAGAGCTTCACTACGGGCAAGTTCATCGGGACCATAGATCAGATATATCATATTGCAAATGCTTCAAACGATATGTTGGGCTTTACGGCTAACGCTCATAATACCCTATAACTGACGTCAACGGAGTGTTTTGAAGCCGCTTACGCAGGTGGGTGCTCGCCCGCAAGCTTCTGCGGACCACCGCATATCTTGCTGATGGTGCAAAGCTCCCTTCAAAACATATGTTGACTCAAAACATATAACCGCTCACGTGCAGTATAGGGTCCTCGAATCATACCACGGAGAGTGGTATTTAGCAACTTTGTGTAGTGCGTTACTAAGCCTGTAGAAAGGGTACGCGTGAACGTTGCAGCGCTCGTTCTGCAGCAATAATAGCCGGAAATAACATACGGCGACTACGTACGTACTCTATCGAAAGGCGTGAGCCAATAGTACGTACCATCGGTCGCTGATGACGGCGCAACCGACGCAGGATACGGCGCAATAGCAAGTGACTGTGACGCACCATGCGATCACGTCTGCCTAACAGGAGGATTCCCGGTATAAGAAATGGCCATCCTGGCAAGATTGGTAAAATTATTCCGAGTATACCAACGAAGAGAAAAAGCGCTCCAAAGACCCATTTCAGAACTTTGGTTATTTTAATCAATATAGTGTAGAAGAGCATGAACCCCTCTTAAAATGATTATGTTTGGTTGAGAGTACTGTGTATGACGATGAAATGATCACGCAGGTTGCAAACTCAACAAACTCTTACCATGCACTATACCAACATAAACCAGATGTGGCAAGGGGAAAATTCCCTGTTTTGGGGCCGGTGTTGGTTAAAAAATCTACGTGCACTGTAGTATACGTACCATTGTATTGAAACAAAGAAAATCTACTATCTAAAGGAGTTTGTTCATGGAAGTCCGCACTTTCGGCAATACTGATATGCAGATTACGCCGATTGGATTTGGGAGTTGGGCAGTTGGTGGTGGTGATTGGTCCTTCGGATGGGGCCCACAGGATGATAAAGCATCGATTGAGGCGATCCAGCGCTCACTCGATCTGGGAATAAACTGGATTGATACCGCACCAGTCTATGGCCTAGGCCACTCAGAGGAGATCGTCGCGCAGGCACTCAAAGGTCTTTCTGAGAAGCCCTATGTTTTCACCAAATGCTCGTTGGTGTGGGACGATCAGCGTAACATTACGAGCAGCCTTAGTGCTGCTTCGGTGCGTCGTGAGGTGGAAGATAGCCTCCGACGCCTCAATGTGGACGTGATCGATCTCATGCAGATCCACTGGCCTAATCCTGATCCTGATATCGAAGAGGGCTGGACTACGATGGCTGAACTACAGGCCGAGGGCAAGATTCGCTATCTTGGCGTATCGAACTTCAATGTTGAGCAGATGCGGCGGGCGCAGGCGATTGCACCAATCTCCTCGTTGCAGCCACCCTACTCGTTATTGAGCCGTGACATCGAGGAGGAGATTCTGCCGTTTTGCCAGGAGAACAACATTGGTGTGATTGTCTATTCGCCAATGGCCTCTGGCATGCTCACCGGCGCGATGACTCGTGAGCGAGTGTCCGATTTCCCTGAGAACGACTGGCGGCGCAACAATCCTGAATTCCAGGAGCCACGCCTCTCACGCAATCTAGCATTGGCTGCGCTGCTGAGTGAGATCGGTGAGCGGCATGGCCGTTCTGCCGGCGAGGTTGCGATTGCGTGGACGCTGCGCCATCCTGCGGTGACCGCAGCTATCGTTGGTGGGCGCAACGGCTCACAGGTCGCTGGTATCATCGGTGCCGGTGATTTCCGTCTGAATGGTGATGAGATTGGTCAGATCGAAGAGTTCGTTCGCGCCAATCCGTAGAACCTGTAGACCCGGAGGATGCGTGGCGTCTTTCGGGTCTGCCCTACACCATTAATCCTCATTATTGCCATCAACTTGTTGTTGCTGCCAGCCAGACCTGAGGTTTTTGCTTTGGGGTATCTTTCTGTCCCAATCATTCTCGTCTATCCAGCCATTCGCAAAAACGAACTCCTTTTTCTCGAAGAATAATCTAGAAAACTGCATCAAAATTGCCCCAGCGAACGTCATAACAGTACTGCTTAAATATTTGGCATTTCCGTAGGTGTTCGGAGGTTCCCATGCGCCGTTTGCTTTTCCTTTTTGTGGTAGTTGGTCTATTGCTTATCGGGTTCTTGATGTATACCGTGGGCATACCTGCTCAATCCTATACTTCATCTGGCTCCAGTGGCTCACAGGTGACACAGGTGGATACATCTGCGTATCCTGATATCACGCTTTTTGTGGGCGTTACTGATGATTCCGGTGATCCCGTTGCGGGGTTGAATGTTGATGATTTTGCTATTACCGAAGATGATCAACCAGTGACGATTACCGATTTTGCTGCTGGTGGTGCCAGTTCGATTGATACTGTTCTTGTGATTGATCGCTCGGCAAGTATGGATGAGTCGGGCAAAATGGAGGGTGCGCGTGAGGCTGCCCGTGCGTTTGTGGAACAGATGCGCCCTGGTGATCGTACCGCTCTGATTGCGTTTGATTCAGAGACTGATGTGTTACACCCATTTACCAGTGATCAACAGACCTTGCTCAATGCGATTGATCGTCTGCGCCCAGATGGTGGTACAGCCCTCTACGATAGTATTATTGCCGGAGTCGATACGCTCAGTATGAGTGAGGGTCGTCGGGCGTTGCTAGTTCTGACTGATGGACAGGATTGTCGCGAGGCAAATCCTTGTGGTTCTGAGTATGGCAGCCGCGATAGTCTTGAACAGGCGATTAGCTATGCGGTTGACCAGGAACAGACAGCGTATGTGATCGGTCTGGGTGATCGTGGGCGCAGCGATGAAGTAGGTATCGATGAGCGTGTGCTCACCCGCATTGCTGAAGAGACCAGCGGCGACTATTTTTATGCTCCCCGTGCTGATGAACTTGCGGCGCTCTATACCCAGTTAGCGGGCAACCTCCAGCAGGAATACCGTATGACGTATACTAGCCCACGGCCTTTCTATGACGGGACACGTCGCGATATTGCAGTCAATGTAAATGATGTAGCAGCAGTGGGTGGTGGCTATGTTGAGCCGCATATGATCTATGTGCGCTCTACGCCCATTGTTGGTGTGTTGTTGCTGCTGCCTGTTCTGGGCGCTCTGCTAATTCCGATGATGAGACGCCGCCGTGAAACGCCAACTGATGCACCCCTACCTGTCTCCTCAATACATGGTGACAAGACTATTATCGAGGTGCCGAGTGTGGTCGTTATTACACCAGAATTGCCCCATTGTCACCAGTGCGATGCAGAACTAACCTCAGCAGATGCACGTTTCTGCAATATCTGTGGTGCTTCACAAACCGCAGCTATTCCCGAACGCCGTACCTTCTGTGATCAGTGTGGTCGCCCGATGCGTGCAAGTGCCAAGTTCTGTTCGAGTTGTGGCGCACAGGCCGTGACACCACAATTACTTGCCGGTAAGTAGCAATAGTGAATGATGGAGTAATAGCATGAATAAACGTTGGCAAATCTACTATACTGCTGTCCTTGGTGCGCTTGGTGGGCTGCTTGGCTGGTGGGTGATTGGGAGTTTTTCCCTTGTGCATCTTAGCATCTGGGTGGCCTTTCCGATTGTCGGTGCGGGCTTAGGTCTTTTTATAGGAGGCTGTGTTGCCGCGACAGACGGTGCGATGATTAAACGTGTGCCACGGCGTGCGATCCGCGATGGATTCTTCGGAGCAGGAGCAGGATTGGTGGCCGGGCTGGTTGGTCTGCTCCTCGCCGAAATTATCTTTCTCACCGTTGGCGCAGGGTTTGTTGGTCGGATATTAGGGTGGATGTTGCTGGGTGGCTTTATCGGCCTTTCCGACATGGTGGTAAGCCGTCAACGGCGCCGGGCGCTGTTTGGTTCCTTTGGGGGGCTGATCGGTGGTGCATTGGGTGGACTCCTCTATGAAGGGCTTACACAGTTGTTTCTCGCGCAGAGTGGTTTAACCCAGGTGGTGGTCGGTGGTATCGGGCTGATGTTGCTTGGCGCGTGTATCGGTGCGCTGATTCCTCTGGCGCGGCAGGTGCTTTCGCGTGGTGAGTTGCGTGTGCTGAACGGCGATCAGGTTGGGTTGGTGCGCGAGGTGATCGATCACACGTCGATTGGTCGTTACGATGGCTGTGACATCTATCTGCCTGATCCAACGGTTGCGTGGCGACATGCCAATGTGCGTCGTACTTCAAAGGGCTTTGCCATGGAGATCGCAGAGCAGTCTGAGCAGGGTGCGCTGGTCGGCAATCAGCAGGTGAATCCTGGTGATGTCTATGTGTTGCGTAATGGTGAGCGCATCTATCTTGGTGAGACCGCACTGGAGTTTGTGGGGCGATGAGATCTGATTATTGGGTGTCATACTTCTACACTTAGGCAACCAACAAAAACAGGAGCACATAAAAATGTACTCCTGCTACAGTGGCTCCCCGACTAGGACTCGAACCTAGAACCTACTGAGTACTAGTCAACCAGTTTCAGTATACCGAAGAACGCAAGCGCTCCATACGGTCACTAGTCGTAATCCTGCATCGTGGCCACTCGCCCCGGCACTCCTGGCCGAGAGCGAAACAAACCGCTTCCACATATATCAGACACTTTCATTATACACAATACGAAGCATTTTACCAGTCCCCATCAGCGGAAAATTCGCTGATGGCTTTTCTGTAGGCGGTTTCGGTCACGACGCGCATAGATCATCGTCGTTGCAATATCGGTGTGTCCGGCCAGTTGTGCGACTTCAGAGATATCCAACCCCGCGTCCAGCGCCGCGTGCACAAACCCATGCAGCAAACAGTGCACCGGCGCGGAGTGCGGCAGCGTCACCCCTACCGACGCTGACAATCTTTTCAAAGCACAGCGAACTGCATCACGGGTCATTGCTCCGCCATCGTTCCGCGTCGAGCAGCCCCGTATCACGAAATCACCTACCGGACCACGCCGAATAGGGAGGTAGTCGGCCAGAGCCTGAGCCGTTCGGTCAGACCAGAAAACCCAACGGAAGCGGCCACCTTTGCCGATAACTTTGGCGGCGCAGTCGCGGATCGCCAGGTCGCTGTCGGTGAGGTGACACAGTTCACTGACACGCATACCGCTCTCATAGAGCAACAACACTGTGAGACGGTCGCGTGCAGACCGCTCAGGGTACTCATCGTGTGCCAGGTCACACGCGGTCAACAGTTCAGTGATGAGCGACTCAGTAGCTGCCGGTCGCTCTCGCTCGGGTATCTGTGGCCGAGGAATACGACCACGCTCGAAAAACCGAAGTTGCTTACTGGTAAGTAGGTTCTCGTCATCAAGAAATCGCCAGAAAGCACGCAGGATACGGTAAAATCTATCGACCGAGGCAGGTGTGAGGCGTTTGCCGGTGGCAGGTCGATAGGGGTTGTTTTGGTGAGCAACATGCTCATCAGTGAGGTACACGAAAAAGGTGCGAAGGTGATCAATGCTAATCAGATCGATGCACTCGGTAGCATAGCGCGTGGTGTGCCACTGCTGCCAGAAGTGAAGCCGACGACGGTACAGGTTAAGTGTATCAGCACTACAACCCTTCAATCGTCGGTGCAACAGAAAAGCATCAACAGCCTGGTCGATGGACATGGATATTCTCTTCGTTTCAAGAAAGATTACGAAAGAGAATTGTACTAGCAAATGTAGGAGTGTGTTGTAGAGGACGGGGCCTCTTTTGTCCAAAGCAATAAAAAACTAAACACCCGTGTCACTCAGGTGTTTAGTGTGGAAGTTACGGCTTATTCCATTGTAGCTACTCTCATTGTAGCACACCGTTGTGACAAAAACAGTCACAACTCTGATGAAAAGGAAGGATGTTATGGCAAACAAGCTTATTCACCGACTTCTCGACTGGCTGAAGTGGCGTTCGAGGGCTGCCGATGGTCAAGGCTTTGTAGTTGGTCATCGTACCATCGCTGGATACCTCGGGTGTTCACCTGGTGCACTTCCCAAACTGATGCGACAGCTAGAGCAAGATGGCTTTATTCGACGGGAGTCACTGGGGTACAGCCAAAAGATCTACGTCCTGAAAAATCAACCCGATCACCTCACCGATCTGGTCATTGATCATCCCTCAGACCAATCACTTTTTATTGATCAACCCGCTGACCACTTGTTAGATCGCTTGTTCCATTGGTTGTCCTGGCGTGCGAAAGCAGCCAATGGTCAGGGCTTTATTGCTGGTCATCGTGCTATTGCCAGCGCGTTGCGGTGCTCACCTGGTCAACTGCCACTACTCATGCAACAGCTAGAAAGTTCTGGGTGCATTCGACGGGAGCAGATCGGGAAATATCGGCGTATTTATGTTACCTCTCATGTCGATCACCAGATCGATCTGGTGATCGATCATCTACAAGATCGATCTACAGAAATTGATCGCCCGATCACACACAACGAATCATTGAACACAACGACGTATATCGATGACACAGATCGACATGATCGATCTTGTGATCGAGGAAGCGTACATGTTGGTATACATGATTCATGTTTAGGAGGAGGGGGAGTCACGCGCATGCGCGTGTTTCATTCTATTGCGAATAAAAAGTTATTTCAGA
>JBCDFA010000297.1:0-9842 GCA_039178835.1 Chloroflexota bacterium | reverse complement strand
TGGTGGCAAACCAGCACAGACATGGGGAATCTGTTGGCTTGCCAGCGCCTGGGCACGTGCATCATCAACTTGCACATCGAGCAACACCATGCCATCAACACGCCCTGTGCGGGCTAGCTCCAATGACACTTCCACTTCACGCTCCTGATCATCGACTGTCGCCAGCAAGAGGTAATAGCCTCGCACGGCAATCGCATCAGAGAGACCAGAAAGAAATTCTGAGAGTGTTGGATTCGCCAGGTGTCCCGGCGCTGCTGGTAATGTCAAACCAATCGTATAGCTACGGCCTCGCATGCTGCGTGCGGCATGATGTGGTTGATAGTTTAACTCTGAGACTGCCGCCAGGACACGTTGTTTGGTTGCTTCGGTGACTGCGCCTGTCCCATTTAGCACATAGGATACAGTGGCAACAGATACGTTTGCGTGTGCAGCAACTTGTTTCATCGTGACCGGCATCGTTGAGGCCAACAATCTAGTTAATCGATTAAGTAATCCGTGCGGTGCAGTATAGCATCCCCCCTAAACTTTGTCAATCACTCATGTGCGATTTAGTTCCATCTGAGGCTGCGGCGGGTCGTCCAGTATACTTCGGGAGACTCAACCAGCGCGTCCAATGCTGCAAGAGCCTCGTCGTCTAGCGTCACCTGGAGCGCCTGAACATTGGCTTGCAGTTGCTCCACAGTTGCCGCACCACTCAGCACTACATCCGCCCAGGGCTGTCGTAGCACGGCTGCCAACGCCAACGCATCGACTGTTGTGTGAAGACGATCCGCGTGTCGTTGCAGCAGACTCAGCTGATCGGCAAAAGCAGGGTCAGTGTTGCGTGTCGTGAGGCGACCGTTTGCCAAGGCTTCCTTGATGATGACACCCATCCCAGCCGCATGCGCCTCTTGCAGCACCACGCCAACCGATGGCTCCAACACATTCCACGTCGCCTGGACGACATCAAAAAGGCGCTCACCATCAGACGTAATCGTAAGGGCACGTCGCAGGACTTCGGACTGGTCAAGGCCACTCAGCGATAGGCCGATGCCGATACCATGCTTTTTCTTGAGGAGAGTCAAATCTGCTAAAACCTCCTCATTATCGAGAACACCACTGTCCAGAGTCGCCGAGTGAATCTGATAGAGGTTCAGATACTCGCCCAGATGTGTTGTTGTTGATTGCCACTGCACTCGCAACCTAGCCGCCGAGTGCTCTTTGACTTCGTGCACATCTGCCGCGACCTGCCAGTCAGCGGTGTAGGTGTAGCCCCACTTTGAGCCGATTACCAGATCGGTTGGAGCGAATTGCCGGGACTGGAGCCACGATCCCAGGAAGTCTTCCCCACGACCATACGACCGTGCCGTGTCAAAGTAACGAATACCAGCATCCCACGCCACATCCAGCACCTGATGTGTGCGCTGCTCCATCACCGCCACGTCGTACTGCCCTGCCAGATCATGTGCATGCCCCAGATTGACGTATCCCGGTCGGCCCAGCGCCGCTAGTCCCAGCCCAATCGGTGAAACTGATAAGCCTGTTGTGCCCAGAGATCGACCATCCATATATGATGTCCTTTCTAACAATCTATCGCGGATTCTGCTGCATCGTTCAAGGAGTAACGTCACTCCTTGCTGCCCCATTGATTTAAAGAGACTACGACATTATATGCAAAAAAAGACATGCCTATTCGGTAGACAGATAGGATATAATGGGCCGACGTAAAACACCTGAGATAGCACAATCATCTGTATTTCTGGTACGCAACAGCATTGTGAACTGTTAGGAAACAATCGTCTATGACCCAAACAGACCGGTCCGCTTTTTTTGAGCGTATCCGTATCAAGACCAATCCGGTAGCCCATCCACAGAGCACCGTCATCAGTGACCACGCTCGTTTCACCATACTCACCGCACGTCTCATCCGTCTCGAATGGTCAGAAACTGGCGAGTTCGAGGATCGCGGCACCTTTGCCTTTCCCCATCGCTATGCTGAACCGCCGCTCTTTGTCTCCTATGTACAGGATGATGTGCTCACTATCGACACTGGGGCTTTGACCCTGCGCTATCGACAGGGAAGTGGCACTTTTGATAACACCAACCTCTCGATTACCTTCACTCTGGCTGGCCAACCCCAGACATGGGTACCGGGAATGATTGACCACACCAATCTGCGAGGCACGCTACGCACCCTCGACGATACGTTGGGTGCCACCGACCTGGACGAAGGGCTGATCTCGCGTGCAGGATGGTCATTATTTGATGATAGTCAGCGTGTACTGTTTACACCCGATGGCGGCTGGATCGAGCCACGCCCGGTACACGAAATCTCTGATTGGTACTTTTTCGGCTATGGCCACGCCTACCGAGAGATTTTGCAGGACTACACCACGTTTGGTGGTCGTATCCCGCTCATTCCCCGGTTTGTGCTCGGTGCATGGTGGTCACGCTACTGGGCCTACAGCGATCAGGAGCTTCGCACCCTCGTCGATGATTTTGCCCGCAATGACTTTCCCCTGGATGTCCTGGTGGTCGATATGGACTGGCACACAACCGATAGTTGGACCGGCTACACATGGAACCGTGACCTCTTCCCTGACCCGGAAGCATTCCTGAAATGGGTGCACAAACACGGCCTGCACACCACGCTCAACCTGCATCCTGCTGAGGGCGTGCAACCCTTCGAGGCAATCTATCCACAGTTCGCCGAAGCAATGGGGTTTGATCCGGTCAGCAGTACAGCAATCCCCTTTCGTGTGTCCGACCCCAAGTACATGCAGCACTACTTTGAGTTGTTGCATCACCCACTCGAAGATCAGGGCGTCGACTTCTGGTGGATGGACTGGCAACAGGGCGATCAGAGCGAGATGCGTGGACTGGACCCGCTCTTGTGGATCAACCATTTGCATTTTCACGACTCGACCCGCCGTGGTCAGCGCCCGATGCTGTACAGTCGCTGGGGTGGTCTGGGCAATCACCGCTACCACATCGGCTTTTCCGGCGACACCGCGACGACCTGGGCTGCACTCCAGTTTCAACCCTACCTGACAGCCACGGCAAGCAATGTCGGGTTTGGCTGGTGGAGCCACGACATCGGTGGGCATTTTGGCGTTCCTACACCAGAACTATATGTTCGATGGGTGCAGCTTGGTGCACTGAGTCCCTGTCTGCGTCTCCATTCCTCCAACGATCCACTCTTCGAACGGCGACCATGGATGTTTGGCAATACTGCGACAAAGGCAGCACGAGAAGCCTTCCAGTTACGCTACCAACTGGTGCCATATCTCTACACCATGGCACGTCAGGCCGTTGATACAAGCCTTAGTCTCTGCCGACCCATGTACTACGAATACCCTGAGCACGAAGCTGCCTACCAAACACGTTTCCAATACTTTCTGGGCGACCAGATGATCGCTGCGCCCATAGTGCATCCCGCCGATCCTGAAACCGGCCTTGCAACGAGCGATGTGTGGGTGCCACCAGGAATATGGATCGACTATCAAACACTCGAAACCTTTACCGGGCCACGTTGGGTACGCCTTACAGGGGATCTCTCCCGCATCCCCATACTGGTCAAAGCCGGAGCGATCATCCCATTGGCCCCGATCAGCCCGACGACTGGAGCGATTCCAGCAGATCAGCTTGAGTTGGCAATCTTCCCTGGCGCAGATGGCACATTCCGACTGTACGAGGACGATGGCGCCACCAACAACTACCAACACGGCGCTTACGAGTGGACAACTATCACCTCACAGAGGCATGATGACCAGTTGGATGTGCACATCGCCCCGGTTGAGGGATATTGCGATGTGCTCGCCCACGAACGTCGTTACACGCTGCATCTGCGTGGCATCAACCAACCAGCGCTGATCCACGTCAACGGCGAATCACACGAGAACTGGCAGCACGATACAGACACACGGACCACAACGATCAATCTGTCATCACACGATAAACAACAACCACTTGACGTGATGGTCAAGACAGATGGTGCTATTTCAGCACTTGATACAGGCCATAATCGACACGTTCGACGCAACGATGTACAGCGTTTATTGGGAGATAGGTTGTCCAATGTAGGTCAGAAATCCCTGCTCGATATAGTTTTGGAGTTGGATGGGCCAGACATACCTGATGCAGTTGCACGTCTGGGCGGGCCATTTGCTCGCGTGATTCAGTACGAAGCCCCAAACGAGGCGCGCCAATGTCTGGGGCGAATTCTCGTTGCGCCACCGGCTGACGGCAGCAGGTATAGTGTACACATTACCTGGTCGCTACTGCGCGAGGGCATTGCCGAGACATACATCACTACCCGAGATGACGTGACAGAGGATCAGATCATCAACAGCCCCTTCGCCTTCACGGGAAATATGACTACCATGGTGTGGGAAGCCCATATCACGCTGCAATGGCGGGGGAGATCATTCACCACTACCTACACCAGCAGCACCCTCTTTCCATCGATACCACACTGGAAAGTAATGCTCTACGACGAACACACTACAGAATACACAGTCGATCAGCTGATTGGCCCCGATCAACGCCCGAACGAAGCGCTGGAATGGCACACCTATCAGCAACAGATCGAAGAGACGCCCGGTCTCCACGATGTCTACAGTGTGAAACTGGCGCATTTGTGGCGTGCCGACGCAGCAATGTCGGCCTATGCCATTGCAAAGGTAATCAGCCCAATTGAGCAGGACGCTATACTTTACTATCAGTCACAGGGCGAGGTCGCATGTTATGTCAATGGAGAGTGGCTCGATGATCAGGAGGTGTCGTTGATTGAGCAGGGGCAGTTGCCTTTTGTGGCGGTCACCCGACCGCGCAAAACGGGGGCTATTCGGCTGCGGGCAGGACCCAACACCATTTTGCTGCACAGCCAGGCCGACCGTGAGCATCCGCGCTGGAAGTTTAGTGCGATACTCACACAATCGGACGGTACGGCTTTCACGAACCTCCAGTATGATACTCATACCAAACCTGTATAACCTTTGTCAGTATAAACAGGTATTGTTATAATGGCACTGATTTCGTATGCAAGAATGTGAGACACACGTATGCCTTCTCTGAGAAAACTCAACAGCATCGCGCTGGCGCTTATTCCGCTGGCCATTGCGATCAACATCATCGGTGGCCAAGTGGCAAAAGCTCTGCGGCTCCCGATCTATCTCGATAGCATTGGCACGGTGATGAGTGGTGTTTTGCTCGGGCCATGGGTGGGTTTGTTAACCGGCGTACTCTCCAACGCTATCTGGACTCTGAGTGGCCTTGACGCCTTCGCAATCTGGTTTGCGCCGGTCGCCGGGCTGATCGGGCTGGTGGCGGGGTTTTCAGGACGGGCAGGCTTCTTCACCTATACATCGCCGCGATGGCTTTCCGCTATTATCGGCGCCGTGTTTCTCTTCGCATTGACCCTCTTTGTTATGTTATTTATCGCTGCAACACCCAACCCTGATAGCCCTGAAAGTCTCATGTTTCCGAATGCCGTTGATCTGCTTCAACAACCAGGCGCCATCATGTTCTCGCTGATAGCGCTGGGGTTTGGCGCAGTCGGTGGCTACTTCATTATCAAAAATGCGGGGTATGCTGGCATGGCCGGACTCCTGACCGGCGTTGGGGCGGCAGCCGTGGCTGCTCCGATTGTGACTTATCTCTTTGGTGGTGTGACCGGTGGCGGCACCGATCTGGTTGTGGCGGCGTTTCGCGCTGCCGGGGGTAGTATTCTGGCATCAGCACTAGCACAGGGCACCGTCTCTGATCCCTTTGACAAAATGACGTCATTTATGATCGTCTGGTTTGTTATGCAGTCACTGCCACAGCGCTTTCTGGCACGCTTTGACAATATCAATCAACATAAAAGAGCCACAACACATCCTGTCCCCTCAGCAGCGCATTAGCAATGGATACCTTCCATGCAATCGCTCTATCGACCGGAAGTCAACGCCCTCCAGCGCCTTCACCCACGCACCAAACTCATGGCGGCGGCACTCATTATGGTCGCCGCTTACGCTGTAGAGTGGGTCTGGCTCCCCATGATCCTCATACTCGTGCTGCTGGTTATGGCTGCACGCAACGGCTTACTCAGACGACTGATGCGCGTTGTCAGAAATATCGTGCTGCCTGTCATCATTTCCTTGTTTTTGATTCAGGGCATCCTGTTTCCACCACTCGATGCCACACCACTCCCCATCGGCCCAATCACACTAACCTATGAGGGACTGCTCTTCGCTTTTGTGGTTAGCACACGACTGCTGGTGCTTACCACCACAATGATTATGGTGTTGCAAACAACCCATCCCGCCGATCTGGTGTTTGCCCTGACCGAACGAGGATTACCACGCAGCATTGGGTATATCATCTTGGTGGCGCTCCAGATCGTGCCGGACATGTCCGCTCGGGCCAAAGGTATCCTCGACACACAGCGCTCACGAGGGCTGGAGTTTTCGACACCGCTGCAACGGCTACGCGCCATCGTGCCACTGTTCGGCCCACTGGTGACGGGCGCTCTACTCGATGTGGAGAGCCGCGCTATGGCTCTCGAATCGCGTGCGTATACCGTGCGTGGTCTCAAGACTCATCTGCGCCAACTTGTCGACACCCGCATCCAACGCATCGCACGCTATGGCATGCTGCTCGGCACTATCGCGCTTATCATTGGTCGACTGATGACCATCTAATCACAAGCGAATACCATCGCTTGATCCGCACGATACCCATGCTATACTATTGCTATCCTGATTTTACCTGGTGATGACGTAATACTCTATGCAGCGTTTACGACAAAAGCTGGCCATTCCCACGCCGACCCGCACCGCACCACTGCTCGTGCGAACCGAGTCACTGTCGGCCCTCCGACAGGCAATCATCGAACATCCGCTGACGGTTATTGCAGCACCTGCTGGTTGGGGCAAAACCACAATGGCCTTGCAGTGTGTGACAGAAGTGTCGCTTCCGGTAGCCTGGTACACGCTCAATGCCTATGACCGCGACCCACGTATTTTTTTAGGATATGTATTAGAAGCCATCGCGGCCATTGTCCCTGATGTCACCGACCTGACCGCCGAAGTTGAGCACATGCCAGTACAGCACCTTAAGGAGTTGTTTCAGGCCACACTCCACACGTTGGCAGACATCACCGCTCCGGTGGTGCTTGTCCTCGACGATGCCCATACCCTTGAACAGGAGCACGCCCTTCCTGGCACAACACATATCTTCGAGTTACTCAACCAATTACCTGAGTATGCACCTAATCTTCATATCGTGCTTATCTCGCGGACCATACCAAACTTCCTCGAACTCATGCGATTGGGGCTTCATCGACAGGCAAGCGTCTTTGATATTACCACCCTCCGCTGGAATCACCACGAAGTCCAGCAGCTCGCCATCCTTCACCACCAGAAGATGGACGATGCAGCAGCAGAACAACTTGTCACCACACTTGATGGCTGGCCTGCGGCGATTGCACTTTCGCTTGATCAGGGCATTCAGGTGCCCTACCACACGCCCCAGGATCGGGTGTATGCGCTCCTTGCCGAGCAGGTCATTGCGCCACTACCAAACGAGTTACGCCAGTTCTTGTTCGACACCAGTGTATTGGAAGTCCTCACAATCACTGACTGCAACACGGTCTGCGCTATCGACAACGCAGCCTGGTTCTTAGACGAGTTGATACGACGCCGTTTATTTGTAGTACAGCGGGAACAGGCACTGGTCTACCACGATCTGTTTCGCACATTTCTACGCGAGCAACTGGCCCGCAATCCCCAGCGCTACCACAATGTGCTCTGTCGCGCTGCCCAACTCTATCAGGAACGCGACCAGATCGAACAGGCGCTAAGGTGCTATCTCGATGCAAGAGAAAAAGATCATGCGGTAGTGTTGCTGGAAGAAAGGGGCCCACGACTGCGCTACCAAGGTCAACACTCTACCCTACTAGCCTGTTTTGAGTTGTTACAGGAACACAATTGTCTTACAGATGCATTGTTATTGTTGCAAGCGAGGGCCTATGGTAATTTGGAACACTGGGATAATGCACTTACAATTATCCAAGGATTAATACCAAATAGCAATAAAGAAATCCAATGGCAAGCACAGATTATAGCCTCCGAAACGTGTTTGGTGAAACATAAATTGGGACAGGCGAATGAACACCTAAAAGATATTCCCATTAATAGTCTATCACCATATCTGAAATCTCTCTATTACCGGGCTCTGGGACGTTTGCATTCTCAAAGCTCAGACCAAGCAAAGGCTATTGCTGCCCTTGAGCAGGCAGTTTTATACAGAAAAGACGATATCACCTCTGTCAATTATGGAAGTGTACAAGAAATTGGTGATATTCATGATAACTTGGGATATGTCTTTGCCAAAGGTGGATATTATCACGAAGCAATAGAACAACTCCAACAGGCCGATTATCATTGGCAAATACTCAACGCGACTATATATCGTTCAGTAACTCTTAATAATCTTGGTGCCATTGCCCTGAAACAGGGCTTGTATGACCAAGCTCGCCAATACATTGAAAGGGGGCTGAAACTTGAACAGCGTTATAAACGTCAGCGTGTAATGGCGCTTTTATACATAAGCCTAGGACAGCTTGAATTCATCGAAAGTAATACATCTCTGGCTCAAACATATTTTGTAAAGACCTTTAAGATGGTGCGAAAGTATCATCTTAAACTATTAATTTCCATTGTTGTTCTAGAAATAATCTGGATTAATATTCTGGATAACAGCAAACAGGATATTGAGATATCAATAGACGATATTGATATGACACATCTATCATTAGATTTAGACTACTACACACGCTATCTTATGCTTCAAGCTCACTTGCTTTTGGTTAATCCTGAATCTGACTTCACAACAGCCGCTGACCAGCTTCAGAAGACGAAAGAAAATGCCATCCATATAACCCCACCATACCGTGCATATCTGGCATTGCTGGAAGTCGTATCTGCGGTAAAACAAAAGCATATGAATGAGGCGCTCACAACCTGGGAGTACTTCCAGCAGCAAGCGCAGGACCTGCCAGAGTCCCTCACAAGTCGTTTTCTTGCCCTGCACCCAGAGGCGGTTGCCACACTCACAAAACTTGAGGAACAAACCAAAACCGACACAACTATTGCACCAACACTGGATGAGCGCTACGATATAACGGCGCTAGGTTCCTTCGTCTTCCAGCGCAACGGCACCAGTACAACCATCTCGGCCTTCCAACAGGTGCTGATCACACGCCTCCTCGAGGCGGGTCCCCACGGCATCGCGGTGGAGCAGATGTGGGAGGAGGTCTGGAACAATGAACAGGAACTCAATCCCTCGGCGATCTGGCAAATCCTCTATCGACTGCGGGAGCGTAGTGGGCTCACCATCAGCATGCAGCATGGTATCTGCGCGATCACCAGATGGGAAGGTATCACCTATGATGTGCAGGGGTTCAAAGAACTGGTGAAGCAGGAGCCTACCCAAGACATTATAGAACAGGCTGAGGTGTTGTATCGTGGCGACTTCCTCGCAGGTAACACGACCAATCTCTGGGTTGATCGCCATCGCACTCGACTGCGCGAAGACTATCTCCAACTGCTGATTGCCTATGCCGAAAGCCAGGCCACTGACCAGCCCGATCAGGCACTGCGCTACTATCAGCAGGTCGTCGAGCGTGACCCATATCGCGAGGACATTGCCGTCCAGATCATCACACTTGCTGCACAACTCGGTCATCACAGCCTGGCCCGCACCACCTACACTCAGCTTACGCAGGCCCTCCGCACGCTGGAGATGGAACCCGACCCTGAGACCATTGCGCTTTACCATCGGGTGGCGGGCAATGGAAAGGCCACATAACCCCTCTGTAG
>JBCDFA010000296.1:0-9850 GCA_039178835.1 Chloroflexota bacterium | reverse complement strand
GGTACTGAAAATAACCTCATCGGGTGAGACAAACTGGCCATACGTGAATAATGGGGTCGGTGCAGCGACTCCGGGGGCTTCCAGGCGGCTCACTTCTTGGAGGGCTGTATCGTAGAAGCGGAATGAGCTTCGTTCTGGGAAGAGATAGACAGGATGTTCACGCCCGACCAGTTGTGACGGGTGATTCATCTGTACCATCAAGGTCTGCCCATCAGTACTCCAAGAGTGATTGCCGGTAAAGATGGTACCATCACCATCTGCAGCTTGTAGGGTTTGATTGTTGCCACTTACCAGATCAAAGATTTGTAGTGTGTTGTTTTGAAGAAAAGGATTCTGTTCTGGCGCCAACCGACCAAGCGCATCACGCGTTGCCAGTGTCGTGAGAAGTGAACCATCGGGATCGTCTGGGCTGGGGGGGCGATCCGACATGTTGGTATAGGTTAACGACAATTTGGTGCTGTCAGGACTCCACGCAACACCGGCAAGATTCGTATCGGTGGTGAAGGTGGTCAGTTCTTGTACGTCACCAGTAAACACATCAACGACAAGGACTGCAGCGGTCTCTGTTGTGGTTTGGAAGGCTTGATAATCTGCACTCAGTTGTTGTTGCAAGTGTGGTGGCATTTGTGCTCGTGCCGCATTCATACGTTGCTGAAACGCAGGGGCAAACATGCGTTGTATCTGCATCGCACGATTGTCCCAGCGGAGTGGCATCTGTGTGGTCGATGCAGCGCGGAAATCGCCTTCACCTGCACCTTCTTCATCGACAATAGCCAGTGCTACAAGCTTTGAGGCATCAGGTGAAATACTGAGAGGTACATCTGGTAGTAGCAACGGCTCACCAATAAGTTCACCTGTGGTGCTATCGAGTGCGACCAGTACGACATCAAAGAAAAGTGCATCAAGTGCCAAGCCAATCACGGTTGATGAGTCACCCCACGTAAATAACCAACCTGGGTTGGCACCAAAGAGAAAGAGCGGAATATACTGGTCAGCAAAAGCACTACTCACACGCACCTGTGATCCATCTTGTGTGTTTGTGAAGTAGTATGCGCCGTCTGTGGTCGACATAAGCACAGTTGTGTCGTCAGGTCCGACGGGGCTAAGCAATACGGGCGTTACTGCACCATTCTGTAGCTGATCAATCTTATCGATTTCTTCAGATGTCAGTAATTGGGGATATTCCTCAAATGGATCGATATCCACTGGTGGGCCACCCACAGATTGTTCAGCCAGAGATTGTGTTGCAGGAGCTGAATACCCTGTTGCATGCATTGAACCGGACCCAACCAACAATGCCATGACGAGAACCAGAAACGTCGAGCGGCGAAAAAACATTAAAACCTCCTCAATAAGTAGAGACCGCTTACCCGTTCATTTTCCTTCATGCGAAACAATATCGACGGCCTATCGTGATGATAGCGTCGAAATGGACAAAGATTCTCAGAAGACGAGCATTGCCATAGCTGCTCTTTCTAGACATACTATGGGGGAAAGATGGCTGTAGTTTCAAAAGTGTCTCTTTTCATCTGAGTCGCTGTTCATGGTAACAGATTTTCCCCGATGTGTGTGCTTCTTTGTAGTGCTCCATAGATATGCAAGTGTTGATGATATGTTGTATATACGGATGATTTGGCTATATGTTACAGCGCATACTTGCAGAAGTATCGTATTATACATCAGACTGTTCTGTTAGCGGGTGTCTTTATGTGGCTATGTCAGTATTGCTAAGATCTATCTATGAGGGTAATGATGAAAAGTAAATCAACAACCAAACGAATACTACAAACAGTGGCAACGATTGGTGGTGGTGCCGCTGCACTCGCGCTATTAGGGATTGGTACTGTGGTGTGTTACCCAACTTCTACTATGACATTGAGCCCGCGGCCACGCCCTACCAAGAGTTACGAAGATGCCGTACAACGATTTACACAGCTATGTGAAGCGCTTGATGGCCCCGATATTAATCCTGTCTGTCGTTCTCAACTTCTGACGCATGGCCACCAAACAGATCGTGTGGTTATGCTCTTGCACGGAATGACGAATTGCCCTGCCCAGTTTCTAAAGTTGGGAACGCTACTCTACGAACAGGGTTGTAATGTATTGCTACCCCGTATGCCTCACCATGGGTTGCTTAACCGTGATACGGATGATCTCAAGCATTTGAAAGCAGAAGAGTTACGCTCCTTTGCCGATACGGCTGTTGATATTGCCCAGGGTCTGGGCAAACGGGTGATGGTGATCGGTCTATCAGCAGGTGGAGTAATTGGGACATGGATCACGCAATTCCGCACAGATGTGGAACGCACCGTGATCATTTCACCTGCACTTGGTTTGTTGAGCTATCCTGATGTCGTGCAGCCATTGCTCATGAATACTGCCCGACGGCTCCCCAATCGCTTTGCTCCTGTGGGAGATGGCGATTTCTCGGTTGGCCCTCAGTATACGTATATGCGCCATACAACCCACGCATTGTCTGAAATGATGCGTTTAGGTGAAGCTGCTGCGCGGGCCTCTCGTAAACAACCACCGACGGTTCGCTCGATCATACTGGTCACCAATGCCAATGATCAGGATGTCAAACGTTCATACGCACTGGCATTTCTCGACCGTTGGCAGCGACACCCTGGTGTGTGCACCAACCATTTTGAGTTTCCCCTCGCTGATGGATTGATCCACGATTTGATCGACCCCTGTCAGCCTGAGCAGAGGACAGACATTGTATACCCGATATTACAGGATTTTATCTTGCAGGATTGATGATGATACAGCAGACTCTGCTTATGATGAACCAACCGATTGTTCTTTTATGTCGGTTTCTGAGGACACGAGCTCATCGATAATATGGACAATATGGCTGATAGTCACATCGCAGTAGCTGCGTTCGCGGTCAAATCGACTACGAAAATCCATGTAGCCGTGTTTGCCTCGGTGTGCCATTGGACCAATACACTGTAGTGAGATTTTTTCTCTACCTAGTGCCTTATTCCAAAGTGATTGTGAAAACCACGGCCAACGACCAGGGAAGAGAAATGCCCCAAGTGCCTGTGCACCATCGTGCGACCCATACAGATGATAGAGGTGATCGACGTATTCGATGCCGGGATCATTACTCAGCACTCCGCCAAGTGAAATGACGTGCAGCGGCGCTTTGATGGTTTCCTTCAAATACCGTGCTGACCCCAACGATATCTGTCCACCACCACTGAAGCCAATCAATGTGACTGGTTTGCCACTTCCCAGTTGGTAGCCCTGCCGCAATAATCCCTCCAGCACCATTTCGGCAGTCCCATAGTTATAGATTGGTCCATAGCGACGATCAACCGATACCGCAACTTGAATAAGATTGCGGATGTTGATCAATAAACTAAGACGTGCAAAGCGCCCTTTCTGCATTTTGAGGGTATGAATACGTTTCCAGAAATCGCCGAGAAAACGGTTCGAGGTGAGCCCTAGATTCTCAACCGAAAAGGCAAATACATCCCGTACAATGGGTGTTTTGGGGAGGTGTTGGTTCAGACGATCTAAAAATTGGCGTTCGTGTGGTGAGAGATACTCACCGGATATGTCCCCAATGCCAGACAGATAGACAATGTAATGTTCTGCTGCTTCGGAGGGTATTGATGATCTTGGGGGGATGGCGGGTGTGATCACTGAGCGGGTTATAGAGCGCCTTCTCCACCAGCGGAGTGCACCAATTGGTGCAAAAACAGCAGATATGAGTAGTGCCACAATACCAATCATTGAGAGATTGATGATGTTTTCTAATAAAAAGGTGCTAACAGTGCTGAGGATTTCAATAACCGTTGTCATTGTTTTCTTGACGTGTTTTCCAAGTGATAGCCGGTCAGAATCGGAGGAATATCATCAGGTCCCACACGAGCCGTGACACCAGTGGTGATACGCCATAGCCAACGATTTATCGTGACTAGGGGGTGATTGAGAAAACGTCGTAGGATCTGCACAACAAGCCAACCAACCCCAACACATACAAATGCTTCTGCTGCAGTGACTCCAAATTGGATATGCATCATAATCAGCACAGTCAAGAGGCTCCAGATATGCAACCCGACACCAATGGCTGGGCCAAAGTAGGGAACCAAGATAAAGATACCCAGAATGAGAGGGAGGTACCCTAATCCAACCACACAGACCACTTCGACGAATGTCGCAGAGATACCCAAAACATAGTGCATGACAAACCAGATAGTAATGACCCAATCCAGGCCACCTACCACAAAGAGAACGCCCGACAACCCGATGTTGATGTAAAAACGTTTGGCACTGATGCGACTAATAAAGAGGGCAACGCTCTGGGTTCCAATGCCCTCCGACACTCCTGCAAAAAAGGCCACAAAGAACGCTAATACAATAAGCGAGCTGATACCAGTTTCTGATTGTGATAACTCCTGGATTCGTGAGAAATCGAAGGCGAGTGCCTGCCGTATCACATCCCATGCAACCATGAGAAACTGAAAGAATGCCTGTAATATATTCAACATGGATCTGGCTTTGTACGTCTTTCCGGTTCGGTATAGCGGCAGCAGTGTAGCATTGTGCTCCCGTGATGTCAATGGGGTATAGCTCTCGTCGAAGCGTGATACAATGGAGGGGAGTATATGCAACATAGAAGGATGTTTAGCGCACCATGCATGAGTGGCCTACGACTCTTGAAGAAGCTCGTGAGATTCAGCAACAGCTCCGTTCGACTGTTGTTACAGAGGACCAGCTTGGGGATGTGAGGTGTGTGGCTGGCGTGGATGCTGGTTTCACAGATGATCAAGCCCATGCGGCAATTGTCGTCTTAGATTATCCGTCGCTCCAGCCGCTTGATTATGCTGAAACATATCGACCATTGACGTTTCCCTACGTGCCTGGGTTTCTTTCATTTCGTGAAGCTCCTGTGATTCTGGATGCGCTTGGGAAATTACAGACACAACCCGATCTGATTATCTGTGATGGACAGGGGCTGGCACATCCGCGTCGTTTTGGTATCGCCTGTCATATTGGTGTGCTGACCAACATCCCTGCCATTGGGTGTGCCAAGTCGCGCTTGATCGGGGAGCATGATGCGTTGCCAGAGGAGCGTGGTGCGTATGTTTCCCTCGTGAGCGATGGCGAAGAGATTGGTGTCGTGTTGCGTTCACGTGATGGGGTCAAGCCGCTCTACATTTCAGCAGGCCATCGTATTAGTCTGTCTACAGCGATACAATATATTATGGGATGTGTGACCAAATATCGTCTTCCCGCACCAATCCGTGCTGCCCACGACCTCGCCTCAAACGGTCGTGTGCCACAGATCGCTACCAGCCCTGATCAGCGTTCGTTCTTTTCGGATGCGTAAGGTTCTCTCTTTGTGGTTCGTACTTGTGGAAGAAAAGGTGGCTGCTTTTTATGAAAATACTTGCGCTCATTGCCCATGATAACAAGAAGGATGATCTGGTAACCTTTGCACAAACACATCGTGATCGTTTAGCTCAGTTCGATCTTATTGCGACTGGTACAACTGGTCAGCGCATAGCTGAGGCCACTGGTTTGCTCATCGAGCGGATGCTGTCTGGTCCGCTTGGCGGCGATGCTCAGATTGCGGCACGGGTTGCACAGGGCGAAATTGGCGGTGTTATTTTTATTGTCGATCCGCTTGATGCCCATCCGCATGAGCCGGATATTCAGGGGTTGCTGCGTGTGTGCAATGTCCACAATGTGCCGCTTGCGACGAATTTGGCGACGGCTGAAATGTTGTTATCAACACAGATGGTGTGAGGAAGAGTTAGTAACAAAATAATCTTAACACAGAGGCGCAGAGTAACAGAGGCACTGAGATAAAAAGTATGCCCGTGGTACTCTCTTGCCTGTATCGTTTCGCCTAACCCCTAACCCTTAACCCCTAACCCATCTTCCAGCATTGACCGGTGAGCCGCTTCCATTTATAATCCGCGCATCAGTAGTTCTATGGTTTGGCGTTGTTGGTTGATTGTGGCGACGAGAGCATACCATATGACATTGTAGCCCTACACTCTTTTACTCGATACATTCCAAACATCTCTTGTCGACACATTGTGTAGTACCCATGTCTGGTAGAAAGGACTACGCCATGTACGCTCGTTACGTTTGGTTACTTCCACTGGTGTTGTTTGCGCTCATCATTCCCCCGACCCTGGCCCAATCCGACGAACGTTGTTTTCCCGAAACTGGCTATTGCATTTCAGGACGTATTCGTGAGTTCTGGCAGCAGAATGGAGCGTTGCCCGTTTTTGGGTATCCGACTGGGCCACAACAGGAAGTGTTGATTGAAGGACAAATGTTGCAGGCACAGAACTTTGAACGCAATCGCCTCGAACTCCACCCGGAGAATGCGCCTCCATATGATGTGTTACTTGGTCGTCTTGGTGTTGACCGTCTGGAGCAACAAGGCCGTGACTGGTTTGCCTTTCCTACATCGTCTGAGCAACCAGGCTGTCGGTTTTTTTCCGAAACAGGCCACAATGTCTGTGGGGATATCCTTGCTGCATGGCGTGCCAATGGCCTTGAGTTTGATGGTCTGCCAGGAAAGAGCGAAGCTGAAAGCCTGGCGTTGTTTGGCCTTCCCCTGAGCGGTGTGCAGACTGAAGAGATTCAGGGGCAAATGTATGAAGTACAGTGGTTTGAGCGCGCACGTTTTGAATTGCATCCTGAAAACGAACCACCCTTCAATGTCTTACTCGGGCTGCTCGGGAATGAAATTCGCGATAATGCTGAGCCACCAGCCGAGATGCCTCCTGAAACACCTCCCGAAGATCCACCGCCACTGCCAGAGCCCTCGTTCAACAATTGTCAGGCTGATCCATTTGCCGATCTTGCTCCAAACTATCCGGTGCAGATCACAGGGATTGATAAGAGAGGTGAGGTAGTACAACTGCAAAACGTCAGCTCTGAGCCAGTAAGTCTCGATGGTTGGCGTATGTGCAGTATCACCGGGAACCAGGAGCATATCGGTATCAGCGGGGTGCTTGCACCTGGTGAGAATAAACCGTTTCCATATCTGGGGAGCGGAACTATTTGGAACAACAGTGATCGAGATGATGGTGCGCTCTATAACGAAAATGGCCAACTCGTCAGCTATTTTATTGATTGATATATTCCAAAGAGGTGGACGGCTTGCCCGTCCACCGGCCTGCCCGCGCACCGGCTTGCTCACGAACTGGCTTACCCTTTCACTCTCGCACCTGATAAAAGCGTAGATGCCTTTTGGACGATGGCGCGAACACGGTCGCGGTGAATCCGTCGGAGGGATTCTGTGGTTGAAAACCAACCTATCTGTTCTATTTGTTCTTCCTCATCTGGGCAGAGTATTCCATCAATGGCGTGAATAAGATAGTACGTAACCGTTTTGTGGCGTTTTTTGTTCCCTTTGTAGATATGATAGTTCACTTGACTGACACGAGTTTCAACCTGTCCGTGAATACCTGTTTCTTCCGCAACTTCACGGATGGCAGCGTTTGTGTCGGACTCACCTGATTTGATCTGTCCTTTGGGCAGAGTCCAGAAGCCATGCTTTTTCTTGATCAAAAGCCATTCGAGCCTCCCGTCATGTGTGCGGCGGTATACGGCACCTCCGACCCCTTTGATATGTGAAATTTTCTTATTCATATATTTCTCCACATCTATTTCTTCTGGAGAATACAACAAATGCTTTTATCCTCGTATGATTGTGAGTATGCGTGAAACTCACACCATAGCATAACGATGAATACACACAGATTAGACACAATCGAAGTGAGGAAAAGTACTATCTTGTGGCAGACATGGCAGCAGTTAATCCCAAGATTACACTACAGTGTACCATACTGCTCCAAAGATACCATTGGACGTTGAGCTATAATTGACAGCTCTGTCCTTTACGATACACAACATAGGTTGAGCGTTCATGTCATTTACAACATCTGTTAAACAATATCGGCATCAGTTCGGTCAGGTGTCAATTACCTATGAAGTTGCTGGCGATGGCCCACCGATTGTGCTGATCCATGGTATTGCGGGATCAAGCCGGTGGTGGTCACACAATGTTAAAAGTCTCGCCCAATATTTTCGTGTGTATGTGATTGATCTAGTAGGGTTTGGAGCCAGCCAGAATACGCATCCCTTTGTTTTGGAAGAAGCGGCGACTTTACTTGTACAATGGATGGATCATCTCGAGATTGATCAGGCGGCTTTTATCGGCCACTCGATGGGTGGGTTTGTGGTGGCGGAACTCGCTGCCGATTGTCCAGATCGCGTCTCACAACTGGTGTTGGTTGATGCTGCTGCAATCCCCTTTGATATACATGTGGGACAACAGTCGTCCAACATATTGCACGCGATGAAGTATATTCCATGGCGTTTTTTGCCGGTGTTGTTGGCCGATACCTATCGTGCAGGACCGGCAACATTATTCAAAGCCTCTTATGAACTGTTGAAGGCTGATATTCGATCAAAGCTTGTTACCATCCACACGCCAACGTTAGTTGTATGGGGAGAGTACGACTGGCTTGTTCCATTACAGGTCGGCAAGCAACTATGTCGGTACATCCCCGGTACCCAGCAGTTGGTCACTATCAAAAAAGCCGGGCATAACCCCATGTGGGATCGCCCAGCCGCCTTTAATCAAACCATTATTGATTTTCTGCAATCAACACGAGATGCAGAAGCGCCTAACTCCTCACCTGATTGGTAATACTCAGACCTGTCTTATCCCATCTGAGTGGTATGTTGTGGCTCAACATAGATGACAATGCGTTGATCGTTGGGCTGATGATAAGGATACTGATCAACGCCCAAGTATTTTTTAGCCATACTGTTGATAAAACCGAGATCGGGATCATCTTCAACACGTGTCATGACCCCACGAATCTCAATATAACGATAGGGATTTTGCGGATCGACGATGGAAAGTGCAATGTGTGGATCGCGTTTCAGGTTATAGTATTTCTGTCGTGTGGTGGTCTGGCTGAACTGAATATGGCTACCATCCCAGTGAAACCACACCGGGTTGACCTGTGGCTCACCCTTGGGTCCAATAGTTGCGATATGTGCGAGCGCTGTGCTGCCCAACAGATCCTGATACTGTTCAGGAATCATAAAACCCTCCTTCGTGACAGCAAACGAGATGTCACTTATGATTACTAAGTCCAACAATACAATTTTTTTTGAATTGTTTTGAGTATAGCACAACTTTTTTTGAAATGTCAATGCTGCACATGGTATACTAGCCATATGGAGACACCATTGACCCAAATTGCTTTAGCACTTAGTGATCCCTTACGTGTACAGATACTCGACCTGCTCGCCGCAGGACGTACATCATGTTGTGCATCACCAGATCATCCTGAGCTTCCCAGATCGTTGTGTGCGACCGATGTACAACAACGTCTTGATGCAATCACTGCCTCGAAACTGTCGTATCATCTGAAAATCCTGCGAGATGCCGAATTGATCCAGGAACGTCGTCAGGGGAAGTGGATCTACTACGAAATCAATCGGGCAACTCTGTGTCACTTCAGCCAATTGCTTCATCAACGGTACACAGCTCCTTCCACCCATGCAACACCTCCACAGATCGTAATAAACACGACAACAAGTAGCGACCCGTATCAGTCTGATTAATATTACAAACTCGTTCTTAAACTGTAAGCAAATCGCCAACCGTTGAGCGTGCCTTATACGGTAGAGTTCCCGTAGACAGGCATGTTCAGGGGCACTCACTCTATGCTTGTCGGACAGTTGTTTTCTGTTGTGCCTTGAGGTGATGATGGTGACATTTCGCATTTCTGTACAACACAACCTTCAGGAGAGTCGCATGACCAATACCGCTGCCTACCCATCAACCCCAATC
>JBCDFA010000295.1:0-9872 GCA_039178835.1 Chloroflexota bacterium | reverse complement strand
TCCATACGATGTGCGATCTGTTTCGGACACTAGCCATTGGTGTTGCAGCATATTTTCGTTTTGATTATTCGTACAGTGATGATGAGAAGGTTAGTGCACACCTGAAGCACGTGCAATTATTGCCAAGGGACGCGATAGAGATGTATTAACGAGACAAGCATCTCATCAGCAAAGTCGTGGGCAACAACATCCGCATGCGGCGTGGTGTTTTTCTCGGAAGTGAGTTTGCTTGGCATAAGCACATTTCTGGCTGAAGTCGAAAGCTGATACTAGCCACCGTCCACAGACTCTCAGACAGGCCACATAATGAGGTCAATGTATGCAACAAAATTACCTGTGGCGTAGCCCCGAAGAACTTGTCCAGATTGGTTTTCAACGCGCACGGGTCGTGATGATGAACGAGGCGTACAACGGCCTCCAACGTTGTATCCGTACCCGCCAGATCGGCCAGCGCATCATCCCGACTGCCCATCAGTGTGGTGTGCGCTATCTGGCTATAGAAGCACTCGACGAACACATGGCCCAACTGGCCAACCACCGACGACATTTGCCACAAACACCAGCGGGGTATCTTGCTCAACCCGAGATGCGATCCTTCATTCAAACAGCGCTCAATCATAGCTGGCAGCTGATCGCATATGAATCTGATACGATTGCATGGTTACATGATCATTATGGGGTTCCGCTTGACGCTAACGCCGAACAGTTGGCTCCCTATTTGCCAGAACTCCAATCGCTCCGCTACACCAACTGGCGTGAAGCCCAGCAGGCACATAATCTGACGACAGCACTTGCAGAATGTTCAGACGAGGCACGGATGTTGGTGTGGTGTGGCAACGGTCACTTGTCTCGCGCTACCTCGAATGAGTGGGTGCCGATGGGCTATCATTTCGCGCAACATAGCCCTGTTCCGGCATTCGTGATCGATCAGATTAGTACAGTCATGTTTGATCGGCAGGATGCACTGTATGCCCAAACCATCACGTCATCCTTCGCAGAAATCTTACAAGCCCATGGTGGTACGGCTGGTTTTCTAGCAGGTGAGCGTCCGCCGGGAGTAGTGCGTTTCAGCGATGCTGATGCTATCATTGTCTCGTTGTTTAATGCTATGGAGTAAGGAAGCCAATATCAATTTTCGTGTATGGTACTGTAAACCATTATTCTTCGATTAGGGTGGTCGATTCGGATAGAAAAAATGACACATATTGGCCCATTTTTTGATGGTTTAGGTGCACTTACGCTTCATCCTGATGGTATTCAGGTTGCCGTTGGCTTTGATAGTGGGTATATTTGTCTTTGGTCGCTAGAAAACCAGCGTCTTATTGGTGCTGTGTGTCATGTTGCTGAATATTCACATATTAACGATCTGGCATTCAGCCCCGATGGCACGCTTCTGGCAAGTGCAAGTGAGGATGGTTCTGTCCGTATCTGGGATGTTAGCACACAACGTGAACTGATGCGTTTGGCTCCACAACGACCAAACGATGATGATCCAGAGCTTGTCTATTGGGAGCGCTTTTATCCGTTGACGTTGACGTTTAGCCCGGATGGAGCGTTGCTTGCGTGTGGTCAGCTCGGTGGTGGTCGTATTAAAGTGTGGGATGTGCATTCTGGTCAGGAACGACCACCGCTTCGCGGACATACCGCCTCTCGTATGGCGCTTCCTTATCCTCAGCTTGCATCTCCTGAAGAATTACCTGACTTGCCGCGACCAAAGCATGTCGTAGCCCTTACATTTAGTCAGGATGGCCAAACCCTTCTGAGTGGAAGCCAAGATAATACCATCAGGTCCTGGAATCTTAGCACCAGAGAAAATCGGGTGTTAGTATCGCCAAACACCTACTCGATTGATACACTTGCTATGCATCCAACTGAACGTTATTTTGCCAGTGGTGGACAAGTTATGGTAGGTTTTGGACAACAAGCCCCTCCGACGGCTGTTATTCATTGTTGGGATTTGCATAAGACAGAGCCTCATGTCAGCTTGATACTTGATGAGCCCTTTGTTAAAAAGTTGGTATTTACGCCGGATGGTGCATTCCTGATAAGCGTTGATCCGTGGGGACGCATATGCTGGTGGGATACAGCAACCTGGAAACTTGATGGGAAAGCAAGAAGTATGGCTCCTTTTTCTTCACATCTTCTCGTTAGCTCAGATAATCGATATTTGTTAAGTAGTGGTGGCTCTCGGCGTGGAAGCCTCGTTGAAGTGTGGCGTATGAGAGAGAGTTAGTTATGGTATTCATATGAACTACGTTGTTGATAGATATAGAGTAACGTTTCTCAGTTGTAGGTTTTAGTAAGAAAGGTGCATGAGCATCCAGGTTTTCAACGATATTAACGAGAGTCATATGGCGACTGGCTACACCGGGCGCACCGATCTGCCCGCGTTTCATATTTTTAGCCTTGAGGACACTTACCCATCGACCCGACAGGTGATGCCGCCGTATCGGTTTAACTTCTATCAGGTGGTGCTGTTCGAGCAGTCGGATGACGCAGAGTTACATGTCAATACCAATGTAATACGTGATTTGAGTGATACCCTCTCTTTTGCCTCCCCAGCACACGTTTTGGCATGGATTCGTGGTGCCGCCCAGCGCGGCTACATTGTCTATTTCAAAGATTCTTTTCTGGAGCACTATCCTGTTCCGGTGCTGGAGGTCTTTCCTTTTTTCCGAATGACCGAAATGAATATGCTGCAGGTCACAGGTGTGGAGCAGCAGACGCAACGGGATCACTTTGTGCGCCTCTTCGACATGTTTCACAGCACACACCCCTACCGCGTTCAGATGCTCCATGCACTCCTGTTAGAATTGCTGTTCGATTGCAAGCGCCTTTATGATACACAACAGTACGTAATGACGCAGAGCGCCCCACACGATGCCTTGAACGTTCGCTTTCAGCACCTGGTCAATCAGCACTACCTGGTGCAAAAAACGGTTCAGGAGTACGCACAGTTGCTGGCCGTTTCGCCTGATTACCTTGGGCAAGCGGTAAAATTGGCGACCGGTAAAACGGCACATCAGATCATTGTGGAGCGCATTCTCCTCGAAGCGAAGAAACTGCTAGTCTACACCGATCTGAGCATTGGAGAGATCGCCGACTATCTGGGATACGCGGAGCCAACGCATTTTGGTCGTTTCTTCCGGCGGCATATTAATAGCTCTCCGCTTGTGTGGCGTCGGCAACAACACACACTTGGCTATATACCAAACCTCGGAAATTGATCATTTCGCCTCGGAAGCGGGTTGCTGTAATTGGCCTGAGGTCTTGTATAGTAAATGTAGTGAGTGAAACCAATTTCATGTTTTACGCATTTGAAAAATGCCCGTACTTGAAAAAACGGGTAACAGACTCTCTGGTAACAAAGCTACTATAAGGAGGACTTTGTGGCACAACGCACATTGGTGACAGGTTCTACTGGAAACATCGGTTCAATCGTAGTCAAGCAGCTTCACGCAGCCGGACATCCCTTTGTGGCGGGCATAAAAGGCCCAACTCGTGACAATGAAGCCATTCCGTCGGTGCAGGTCGATTTTGGTGATCCTGATCTGATGATGCGTGCAATGGATGGGGTTGATACGCTCTTTCTCTTGTTGCCCATGACCGACGATGTGGAACGTCATGCGGAGATTGCTCTGGAGGCGGCGAAACAGTCTGGTGTTAAACATATTGTGCGGTCGAGTGCTGCTGGTGCCGACTCTGCCTCATCCTTTCCGTTACTCCAGATGCATGGCCAGATCGATGATGCGGTACGAGCGATAGGTATCGATTATACGCTGACATTGCCGTCGAGCTTTATGCAGAACTTCGTCAATTTCTATGGACAAGCTATTGCTTCGGGGTCAATCTATAGTGCGGCAGGAGATGGCAAGACGGGTTGGGTCGATGTGCGTGATCTGGGCGCAGTAAATGCCACTATCCTCCAACACCCAGAACAATGGCGGAACCAGAGTCTAACGGTGACAGGCCCGAGGGATTTTACCAAGGAAACAGCGGCTCAGATCATCGGTGATGCATTAGTCAAGGAGATTCAGGTCATACCCATCACTGATGATGACGCCGCACAGGTTTTCCGCCAGATGGGGATGTCCGATTTTATGGTGGGTATGCTCTCCAGCACTGATCGGATGACACGCGCAGGTGTACTCGAAGGTACTACTACTGTCGTTCGCGATGTAACAGGCAAAGAGCCAACCACATTTGAGACATTCGTTCAGGATTACAAGGATGCCTGGAACCCGGCTAACTACCAGAATCAGTCCTGGGGCTAATCTGGTAGAAGGTATTCAGCGACGTAGAGAGGAGTATACTCTTCATTATTAGTGTTGCTATCACTGACCTGCTCTGTTTAGGAACGGGTTGTGATTATGCACTCCCTAGAATGATTTGGCCCTTGCATCACTGGCCAGCTAACGCATCTAACGGAAAGCGCACCCAGAAAGAACTCCCAACACCCTCGGTACTATCTACACCGACCAGTCCGCCCATAGCTTGCACCAGTTGCTGTACAATGTACAAACCAAGACCGTGCCCCTTGCACGCACTGCTCAGGCGTGAGTCGAATTGCCAGATAGCCTGTTGTTGTAAGAAGGGAATGCCAGGCCCCTGATCTTCAACCCGGAACTCGATCCAGTCACCATCCTGTTCGACGACAAGCCGGATAATGCCCTCATCAGCATACCGTATCGCATTGCTCACCAGATTGAACAAAACCTGTTGCAGTCGTTCAGGGTCATTTGTCATTGGGCGAAGTTTACCCACACAGCGTAGTGTAAGTGTCTGCTGATGGTCCTGTGCTTGTGGTTGACATAAAGCTAATGCTTCTTTGGCGATTTCCTCTGGCTCAAAGATTCGATTGTGGAGCGATAAGTCATCCTGATGAGGATCTATCGCGTCAGACAGATCTTGTGTAATACGACTCATGAACCCGCTTGCCTGTTGAATACGCTCAATGACCCAGCGCTGTTCTTCGGTCATAGGACCAAACACGCCAGACGCAAGCATATCAGCATAGCTACGAATGCTGGTCAGTGGCGTGAGCAGATCGTGTGTAGCTATCCGAAGGACGGTCATTGCTTCGTGATCTTCTACAGATGGATGTGAGATATCGACGGAGGGCATAGGTGCATCTCCTTGTTGAGTGATGGTATCATCCTCTTCAACATATACAATGTAATCAATTTCTCGTGACGGCCTCCGATGGGCTACATCCTGGTCTGGTGATTGAATGAGGCGCAAAACAACAGTGTCATGTGTGGTTGGTATATTATTTGCCTGAGTCACGAAGGAGTCCTTTTCACATAATGACTTTAGCTACATCTGTAAGAAAAGAGACTCCACTGGATTTAAAAATACATCTGTAAATGATAGTTATAGGATTGAATAAAAAAAAGGGCTGTTACTAGCCCTTTTCTGATCTGTATTAATCGTCTTCGCCGTCGTCACCTCCACCGTCGTCATCGCCTCCATCGTCATCATCATCCGCAGGCGGCGGTGGTGGTGGTTCCGGCGCAGGTGGCGGTGGCTCTGGCGCAGGCGGCGCAGGCGGCGCAGGTGGTGGCGGCTCTGGCGCAGGCGGTGGTGGCGGTGGCGCGGCGGGCGCAGGTGGTGCGGCCGGTGCAGGTGGCGCGGCTGGTGCAGGTGGTGGCGGCTCTGCTGTTGGTGGTGGTGGCTCTGCTGTTGGTGGCACCGGTGTCTCCGTCGGTGGTACCGATGTCGCGGTGGGTGTTGGTTCAGGTGTCGATGTTGCCGTTGGTTCAGGTGTTGGCGTTGCAGTCGGCTCAGGTGTTGATGTTGGCAACACACATGTTGTGCAAGGTCGTTCTGGATCGATCTGGTACTCACCACCGATATTTCGAATACCCGCTTCGTCAAGAATATCTTGAGGAACGAAAGCCCCTTCTTCGACCAGGCCAGGGCGACCAGTGCTGATAGGTGCTGCCTCTAACCGTTGTGCAGCACGAGATAGCTGATCTGTTTCTGCCGCTTCTGCCGTGGATGCTGGTTGTGGTATCTGATTGCCACCGCCGACGAGTGGCCAGTAAAAGAGGCCAAAGAGCACAATTAATCCGACATGTGCCGGAGCGAGAACGGCACTCAAGCGAAACAGGTCAGAGGGGGCATAGGTCGGATTGTTGCTTCCATTGATCTGCTGAAACATCGTCAGTGGTTTGGCACTTACAACCATAGTCACGCAGTAGCCAATACCTGCGGCAGTGATAAAGCCAACCGTGAGTGGGTCGAAACCAAGGCTAAACGAGAGCAAGACGGTTAGTGGTGCCAGGACAGCGCCACGTGCTGAGCGCGACGTGATGTAGAGATGCGACGTCATGGTGACCATAACCAGCCCGGCCATAATCGCAACTTGAGAGCCTAAATCGACGATACCACTCTGCACCAGCAGCAGATCTACCAACCAGCGCCCTGCTCCTGATTCCACCAACGCTTCGGAGATACCAAGCGTGGCGGCTACAAACAGGATCATCTCCCACTCGACACCTTTGGCCGCTTCCTTGAACTTCATGACCCCCAGCACCGGCACGGTCACCGCAATAGCGCCCATCAATGCAACCAGTGCATTATCGATTCCGTGAAGCGACTCGGTCGACCAGAGCAGCACGAGTGCGATAGTAACACCGATAATGTAGCGTGCTTGTTTGGAGAGCGGGCCAGCCTGTTGTATGCCTGCCGTAAACGCATTGGTGAGTGGCAACTGACGACGTTGTTTATCAAGAAACATGCGCATGATAAGCCATGTGCTGCCAAACGATGAGATCGCTGCAAAAGGCAACCCCATCATAATCCACCCAATAAAAGAAAGCGACTGGCCAGTGAGTTGGCCTAGAATGTCGTTAATAACCAGGTGCGCGCCTGCCCCGACCAGTGAGGCGACAGCGGTCAGGAGGATGTTGACCGGCAGTGCAATGGCCAGCGCACGATTGATTTTGGCATCTTGAAACGCATTCGACAACGCCTGATAGATTGGTATCATAATGGCAGCTCGTGCCGATGTCGAGGGAATGAGTAGTGATGTCAACAGCAACACAGCAGTCAGAAGGTAGAACAACTGCCCGACATTTGTGGCGCGGCGTGCGGCAATCATCGCAATGCGATCAGAGACCCCCGACTTGTTCAGCGCATTGGCGACCATAAAGGCCCCAATCATCAGCCAAACAACCGAGTTACCCAGACTGGCGAAGAAATTCTCTGTTGCGATGGTTGATGAGATGACCAGACCGATGGCCGCAAACAGGGCGACAAAGGTGTCATTCAGTTTGGTCAATGTCCAGCCAATAACAGTAAGTGCAAACGTGGCCAGAGTAATGCGCCCTGCGGTTGACAAATCCCCTGGCATCATGGCGATGCCAATCACACTGAGAATCGCTAGGATAATTGCCAATGTTTGTTTCCACCCCAGGTTGGGAAACTTGATCCCCATTCCCCCAAGTCTGGAAGCTGGTCTGCTCAGTTGCATTGTGCGCCCCTATCTATCCTATGATACGTCGTTGACAGCGTTGTTGCTCACACAGAGGCACAACCCATGTGAAAAATACACGCGGCGCGCCACTATACTTTGGCTCCTTTGGTATACTGGAAACGAAGAGTTACGTTATTATATCAGACGCGTGTAGCATACCGTAGCTTACTAGTCGTAGTCCATCAACAAACAGTTGGGAGTGTCCAATGTACTTACAGGACAAGCAAGTACGTGCACCGCTGGACCTGTTTCATCGTACCTATCACTCATTATTGCGTAGTAGCGGGGAAATTCAGATCCAGGCACTTGTTGAACCCTATCTTGCTTCTGAACCGAGTCTCCACCATGATGCACGTGCGACGACTCCAGATCTTTCGGCACTAACCTATACCTCATTGCGGTTACCGAGCTGTATTGATGCTGTGCGTCTGGTCTTGCTGGGTCAGTCTCATGAGGTGTTTGCCCGCCATGGCTATGGGGATGTGTTGAGTTGGCAACTCGTGAGTGCACCGGGCCGTCGTCGCAAAATGTTTTTCGATGGCAACCAAACACTGGCTGTGCTGATTGCCAGCCCTTCAGATGTGGATGATCTGCTGCCGATTCTGGTCGCGTTTCAGCACGAATGGAACAAAATTCACGATCTCCTGGTTGATCCCAAACTCACGCAGGCACTGCAACGCATGCAGGTCGAAGATATATCGCTTGAAGAACAGGAACAGTTGCTGGAACCGACCGGCCTTCAACACGAAGATCTCGCACGTCTCCGCACTATCTGGGGCGACCATATGGCCGAACGTCTGCTGGATGTCGGCAAGCATCGCAAGCGTTTTGCGGTACGGATGCTTGGTGGCTCACTCCTCGATTATGAGCGAGCGTCGTTGCGCTGGTGGTGGCATATCGAAGAAAATCTGCCCAACATCAACTTTCATGATCGGCCCATCTACTTTGTCTCCAGCAACACGCATAGTCTGGTCAATTTGCTTTCTGGCTTTGCGCTACGTAACACCGATGAGTTGTTAGCCTTCCTCCGTGAGCGTCATCACGCAGGATTGCAAGCGGAATATGATCGTATCGTGGCAGCACAAGTGCCTTCGTCACTCGAGAATTTTTTTTACTATGTCCAGAAAAAATATCAGGCCGATCCATCCAGCGAGCACTATTTTGCCCGACGCGCTGTCGAAGAACAGCATCTGGGTATTCATCGCGTACAGAGTCGCTTTTACCTGGCTATTGATGCTCAGGTTATTGAGCTTGGCAAGTTGCAAACGGCGCAGATCGATCCGCGCATCCGAGTCGATGGGATCGAGCGTTTGCAGGAGAGTAATGCATTAGTCGTAAATATTGACTATCCGCTTGGGTTGGCGGCCTACAACATCCTCAAGATCATCGCTCGGAGCGTCGGGCGAGTCTGTGGGGTCTATGTGCTCGGCAAGGCTGCGACGCTGAACGGCAAGATCGGCGATATTCTGATCCCGAATGTTGTGTACGACGAACATACCGGAAACACCTACAACTTTATTCCGTCATTTACAGCATTCGATGTCGAGCCATACACGGCGCATGGCAGTGTCCTCGACAACCAGAAGGCCATCACGTCACGTGGCACCTTTCTGCAAAACGAGAGCTTGCTCGACGTGCTGTATCGCGCATTCTACACCGATATCGAGATGGAAGCCGGACCCTATCTGAATGCGATGTATGAGCAGACCTTTGCCGTGCGTTACCCCACCAATGAGGTGATTAGTTTTCTGCGTCCCCCGTTTGACTTTGGCTTTTTGCACTACGCATCGGATACGCCGTACAGCAAGGGGCACAATCTGGGGTCACGCAATCTCTCGTACTTCGGAATGGACCCGACCTATGCCGCTTCGCTGGCGATTGCGCGTCGGATTGTGCAGCAGGAATTGCAGCGCCTCAATGGTGTAACCAATGGCTGACTCTGGTGATGAGCAGGGAGCCTACAGCCCAGATAATCCGCACCCACTTGCGCGCATCGGCACGGAGTTTGTGTGGGATGGCAAATACGATGTTTATGGCAGACGTCGCCCAATTTCGTTGCCACCGTCACCACCGGAGTTATCGTGGGTTGAGGCTTGCAATGCAGTAGACGGCAATAGTGCAGCGCACCACCCACACTGGCGCAACATGCTCATCTGGGGCGATAACAAACTGGCTCTGGCAGCTTTGCTGGAGCGGTTTCGTGGTCAGGTGCGTCTCATTTACATCGACCCTCCGTTTGATGCCGGAACGGATTTCACTATGCAGCTTTCCCTTGGCGAGGAAGGCACAGATGGACAGCAGGGCACATCGAGTGTGGAAGCAGTGGCGTATCGGGATGTGTGGGGACAAGGTACGGACTCCTACCTGCACATGCTGTATGAACGGCTGGTGC
>JBCDFA010000294.1:0-10011 GCA_039178835.1 Chloroflexota bacterium | reverse complement strand
CTAGTAACCGGTGGTAACGGGTTTATTGGCCGCTATATTGTCGAACAATTGCTGGAGCGTGGCGATGCAGTACGCGTGATAGGACGTAATGACTACCCTGATTTACGGGCAATGGGCGTTGAGTGCTTCAAGGTCGATCTTGCAGCACAGGACGATTGCAGGACAGCGTTGCAAGGATGTGACACGGTGTTTCATGTCGCGGCAAAGGCAGGCGTCTGGGGGAACCCAACCGAGTTTTACTACAACAATGTCACAGCAACACAACATCTGCTTCGTCATGCTATTCGCGCAGGTGTGGGCAAATTTGTCTACACCTCCTCGCCGTCGGTCGTCTTTGGCCAGGACAGTCTGGCTGGCGTAGACGAATCGCAGCCCTATCCATCATCGTACTTAGCGCCATATCCACTCACCAAGGCCTTTGCCGAGCAATATGTCCTGCGACAACAAGACATTCTGACCACCGCGCTGCGACCACACCTGGTCTGGGGGCCACGCGACCCCCATATCATTCCACGGTTGGTTGCACGTGCCCAGGCGGGAACACTGCCACAGATCGGTGATGGCACAAATCTTGTTGATGTCACCTATGTCGAGAATGCTGCTGAAGCCCACATCCAGGCCGCAGATGCGCTAGCCGAAGACTCACCTGTGCGTGGTTCAGCCTATTTTATTGGACAGGAAAAACCAGTTAATCTCTGGGCTTTTATCAGGGCGTTGCTCGAACAGCTTGGGGCGCCACCTATCCGACGCCGGGTATCGTATGCTACGGCATGGCGTCTGGCAACCGTGATTGAACGTGGCTACATCATGCTTGGTATAGCAGCAGAACCACCACTCACACGGCTAACCGTTTCACAAATGGCAACATCTCACTGGTTCGACTTATCCGCAGCACGGCGTGATTTCGGTTATGAAGCACGTATTTCTACCGAGGAAGGATTACAAAAGACCGCTATGGCATTTCACGAATGAACGCTACAGATCACGCTGCAGAGAAATTGTTATTTTATGGTACAGTAGGAGATCTACTACAAACTCTTATGCGAATACGGGGTATGCCTCATGTTATTTCAGCACGTTTCAATAGAGTCAATCGGGTACGAATTACCACCACACCGCGTTACATCGTCCTATTTAGAAGATCAAGTATCTGAAACAATGGATCGTCTAGGGGTTCCTCAAGGGCGCTTGGAAGCCCTGTCAGGCGTCCGTGAGCGTCGTTTCTGGGACCCTGGCACAATGCCCAGTGATGTTTCGACACTGGCCGCACTGAAAGCCATTGAAAAAGCAGAGATCGATCCGCATGAGATCGGGTGTATTATCAATACGTCGGTCTGTCGTGATTATATCGAGCCATCTACTGCATGTCTTATTCACGGCAACCTCAAACTTGCCCCACACTGTATCAACTATGACATGGGCAATGCGTGTCTCGGATTTATCAACGGTATGGCGAATATTGGATTGATGATCGAAGCCGGACTGATCAAATATGGGCTCATCGTCAATGGCGAAGGATCACGCGACGTGATCGAGTCAACCATTGGGCGTCTCCAATCTCCTACAACGACAAACGAAGAGTTTCGTGACAACTTTGCCACACTCACACTTGGCTCAGGTGCCGTTGCGATGATCCTTTCGCACACGGATGTCGCCCGTTTCAATCATCGTGTCAATGGTGGTGTCACACTTGCAGCAACAGAGCACAACCGTTTGTGTGTGGGTCAACCACACTATATGAAGACAGATGCCAGTGCGCTGTTGGTAGCAGGTGTGAAACTAGCAGCAGAAACGTGGCAACTGGCTCAGGCGACCTTCGATAACTGGAATGATGATAATATTGCACTATACGCTCCTCACCAGGTTGGCTCACGCCACATGGCCGCCGTCGCCGAAACCCTCGGGTTGACGGACTCAAAGTTATATTTGAATTTCCAAACGCTAGGGAATATTGGACCAGCGGCAGTTCCCATTTCCCTGGCAATGGCAGAGGAAGCTGGGCGCATACAAAAAGGTGAACAGGTCGGATTACTTGGTATCGGCAGTGGTATCAACTGCTCGATGATGAGTATCACATGGTAAGACCAAGTGCATGTTGACATAGCACCAACTCTGACATTTCATTTCTATTACATTCGTAGACAGCCCTCTTGCAACTGGTATGCAAGGGGGCTCTGTATACGGTGGTATAATGTTTATTCAGACCTATGGCTGAGGGACGGTTAGTTGTGAGTAATGTTACTGTACTAACGGCTGAAACAACCGATATTTTGCAGCGCCTCACCCTGTTTATTACGACCGAACAGGGTGCACAGGCTGTTACAGCACTTAATAGCCACATGGAGCAACCACGCTATCAACTAGGTTTCACATGTGTGTTAGAGCAAGATGGTGTGTTGGTTGGATATGCGCTCCTACGACATGTGCGCTGGCATTTCGGGGTGGTGTCCCTTGATGTTGGAATGATTGAAGTCCTCTATATCAACCCTGTCCATTATAGTCAGCACCTATTAGAAGCACTCCTCTATGGACTCTTTCGCGTATGCTACGATAATGCCATTCCGCTTGTTACCATACAGGGAAATTCGGCTTTATTAGAATCCTTGGGGTTTGCACCTTACCGATTGAGTGCGCTGGCCTGGATCGATGTTACCCAACAGACGGAGCCCAAGAGTGTCCATCAGCTTCAGGTGTATAGCATTGATCGCCTGGACGAATGTGCGGCACTCTATGAATCAAACTATCGTACCTCTGCCCTTACCGAGATTCGTGTGGCTGCCGATTGGCGTATGTGGGGCGAAGCAGAATCCCACATTCACGTGTTAGAGGATACACAGGGCCGCACGCTGGCCTATGCAGTCCAACAGATACAGTCAAGTTCTGGCGAGTTGCAGATTGTAGAGGCAGCCGCAGCAGATGTGGGTGTGGCCACATCTCTGATCGATCATCTGCAACAATACGCCCACACTCATACTGCAACACGTATCGCATGTGCGTTACCATTGGCACATCCGGTGACACAGGCAGTATTGCACCGTGGTGGTACAACACACATCCATACCCAGCTACAGCCAAATGGTGCGACAACGACGCTGGTCGATCTTGCAGGGGTGATCGATTTATCAATGGCACTCAGAGCATTACAGACAGAACTTGAGCACCGTCTCAGCATGTCGCACTATGCCACATGGAACGGCAGTATACAAGTAGTGCTGGCCCGACAACAAATAACGCTTGCTGTTGCGAATGGACAGATAACCATAGCGGAAGAGATTGCACCTGCCCAGATCTGGGTACACCTGCGCAGCCTTGCCGCTACGGCTCAATTACTGCTGGGGTATCGTACAAGCGCCGATCTCCGAGCAAACGGTATGTTACAGTGCACCGATACGGCATTAGGGTTGCTTGATATTTTATTTCCAGCTGTTATATCGTATGGTTTGCCCACAGATTGGCTGGTAAATCAGAATATGTGAAGTTAGGAATATGTAGTTGCCATGCCCCCAATAACAGTTCGCGATGTTCAACGGTTGGCATTACCATCAGAGACAGTGATTGTTGCCGGAGCGAATCATCTTTCACATCAAGTCAGTTGGGTTGTTATGCAGCGTGCCACCCCACCAGCTTTTGCAAATCTACGCGGTGGTGAGCTAGCACTGGTTTCTATCAAGGCTATTCAAGCATTAGATGAACATTTGACCCTCACCAGATTAATTGAGCGACTGGCCCGCGTACCAATTGCGGCCATCGCCGCCATTGGTCCCATCCCCGAATTGGCACAGACAACGGCAGAGTCGGTACGGATGCCCCTTCTACACTTACCAGATAGCAGCAGTCTCCGCGAAGTTGAGCGCGAAATTCAGCGACTTATCAGCGATTATGATGCCCAGATCGAACGGCGTGCGGCCCAATTATCGACGCTGCTCACCCAAGCCTCGCTGGGTGGGGCTGGTCTCAACGAACTCCTTGATGTGTTGACTGAACGCACCGGCCATGCCATCGGATGCTATAGCGCAACCGGCGAGGTGCGTGCACTCCGTGGCCGAGGTCCGGCACGAGTCGCGCTGCAAACTCTCCATCCACGTGCCCCAGGAACCATGACCCATCTTGCACAGTCGGTCTGGGTGCAACCACTGGGAACAGCAGGAGATCGTCTCGGGTTCCTCGCCATTGCCGGAACAACACTCGATGACTGGGACCGGCTGGCGACGCAGCAGGGCTCAACTGCTATCGCCCTGGAGCTTGCAAAAGAACAAGCTGTGCAAGCCGCAGAGGATCGGTTGCGCGGCGATTTTGTGCATGCCGTGTTGATGGGGCCACCAGCCGACAGTGAGGCGCTTTTTCAGCGCGCCCAGGAGCTTGGCTACAATTTGCGTTTGCCCCATGTTGCGCTCCTCTGCTCAGTCATACCGCGCTCCTCCAATGAAGCGCCGTCGGAGACTGTGGTCGTACAGGCCGCCAATCTGCTCAACACCAGCCTCGCTACGCTCAATGTGTCTGCGCCAACGATGCGTCGTGCTGATGGGACACTCTGCTACCTGCCGCTACGTGATCAGGCGACCCGTGCACGTGATATCGTGGAGAAGCTGCGTACACATATGATTGCAGAAATGCCGAACATTACGATTGCGTTGGGGAAAGAAGCGAGCAATGTTGCGGCGTGGCCACGCTCGTTACGTGAGGCAGAGCAGGCGTTGCTGATTGGGCGACAGTTGTTTGGCAACTCACGGGTGCTCGATTTTAGCGATCTGGGCGTCTACCGTCTCCTTCTATTGCTCCGCGAGTCGCCGGAGTTGTGGGATTTCTATCGCACCAATCTTTCTGGTCTGGCCGAGTACGACCAGAAGCAGGGCAATGAGCTACTCAAAACGCTCGAAGCATTTTTTGCCAGTCTGGGCAATCTGGCCCGTACATCGGAAGTGCTGCATGTCCATCGGAATACGCTCCTCTATCGTCTCAAACGCATTCAGGAGATCACTGGCATGGATCTCGATAATGCCGAAGATCGGCTGGCATTGTGGTTGTCGCTCAAAGCACACCGCGTGCTAGAGTCGATGGACCACTTTGATGGGGAGGGGTGAAAAACACTGGTGCATCTGCACCACGAGCTGTAGCCTCACCATGAATGGTTCAGCTACGGTATGATTCGGCTACGATATGTTTCGGCTACGATGAGGGACTTGCTGCTTGCTCGACACCTGCCGTGGTCCGATTGGCAAGACCTGTGCTATAATCCCCATGGAAATACCTATATCTAAAAAGCATCTGAAAGCCATATACGGCCAATGAGAGGAACCCCATGTCGCAAACTATGTTCGACGAGCTTGGGAGCTTTTCGCTTCCTGCACTATCCGACTGTGCAGGTACATCTGCACGTATCATTCACACACTCAAGCCGATTCGCAGTGATCTGAAAGTGGCAGGACCAGCCTACACGGTGGCCGGAACAGCCGGCGATAATCTGGCGATGCACCGTGGTATGTACAACTGCCCGGCGGGACATGTGCTGGTCGCAACGGTGCAGGGCGGCAATGAGACCGGGCACTGGGGTGGGCTCATGGCGATTGCCGCGAAGCATAAGGGCATTCGTGGGTTGATCATTGATGGCACCATCCGCGATGCGAATGAGATCGCCGATCTGCCGTTCCCGATTTTTGCACTTGGCGTCAATCCACGCAAAAGCATCAAATCTTATCGCGGCGAAGTAAATGTTCCGATCACCTGTGCGGGAGTGGCGATCAAACCTGGCGATGTCGTCGTTGGCGATGAGCATGGGGTAATGGTGCTCCCAGCGGACGAAGTACCAGCAATCCTTGAGCGGGCCAAACAACTCCAGGAGCGCGAGGCACAGATCATCGAGCGCATCAATCAGGGTGAATCCTTATCCGACATTCAAGGTGTCGACGTATCATAGCAAAAAACAGTAGCATGCTTTTTTCCAAAAGCAGATATTCTCACTTTCAACGGAGCACTGTATGGCCAAGCGCAAAGTCTATGCGATTGTAAAGGGGCAGACACCTGGCCTCTATGATGAGTGGTTTGGGGCAGCGGGTGCGGAAGCGCAAATCAAGGGATTTCCTGGGGCCGTCTACAAAAGCTTTGCAACGCTTGCTGAGGCCCAGACGTGGTATACAGATCGTACCGGACAGCAACCTGAGCGCTATGGTCGTTTGGCATCGCAGCCGGTTGAGCAGGAACCTGTGAAACTTTCGATTGACCCGGCAGCGGCGCTCAAGGCAGGCAAGGTCGTTATCTTCACCGATGGTGCATGCGAGGGCAACCCCGGGCCTGGTGGCTATGGTGCAGTGCTGCTTCACGGGCAGGATCGTAAAGAGTTATCGAATGGCTTTGCACGCACCACCAACAATCGTATGGAGTTGCTGGCGGCTATTGTGGCGCTCAAACAACTTACAGAGCGCCACTCTGTTGTTTTATACAGCGACTCGGCGTATGTGGTCAATGGGATTCAGAAGGGATGGGCACACAAATGGCGCAAGAACAACTGGCAACGCATGGAGAAGGGCAGCACCCAGCCGGTTAAAAACACCGACCTCTGGCAACAACTACTGGCGCTTTCGGAGAAACATGATGTTGAGTTTGTGCGGATCCCTGGCCACGCTGGCATTCCCGAGAATGAGCGCTGTGATCGGCTGGCAGTCGCAGCATCACGTCGAGACAGGCTGCTGGTGGATCGCGGCTTTGAAGAGGGGTAGTTGTCACTACACACTTTATACCAATTTCGATTTTGCTGTTGGTTTCTTCGTTTTTCTCTGTTGGTTTTTAACGGCAACCCGGAGAAGCCGCTGAAACGTCGGGCACTCGAAATGGCTTGGTGCGGGGCATTCCGCCGCGTGACGCAGCCCGTCACGCATGGCAATGAGTTGGGTGATGGTCTGATCTAGCTGATCGGCTTTCGCTGCGAGCTGTTCGCGATCTATCGAGGTAGCATTGGGCGCAACCAAGATCGCAATCTCGTCAAGGGAAAAACCAGCGTGACGGCCCAGCGTAATCAACGCTAAGCGTTCCAGCACACTCGGGTCAAAGACTCTGCGTAACCCATTCCGACCTATCGACTCAATGAGACCTTTCTCTTCATAAAAACGCAACGTCGAGGTTGGCAGCCCGGAACGCTCTGCTACTTCACCAATATCTAACATATTTTTTCCTATCACTGTCGTACTTGACCTCAAGTCAACTTGAAGTTGTATTCTATCGCTATCGAAATAGCAATGCAACGTTGAAAGGAATTCGCATGGATGCACACTTTTGGCATCAACGCTGGGAAACGAATACGATTGCCTTCCACCAAAGTACCGCCAATCCCCTGCTGGTTACCTACTTCAGAGAGCTTTCCGTAGCACAAGGTGGTCGTGTGTTTGTACCTTTGTGTGGCAAAACGCTTGATATCGCATGGCTGCTCGCTCAGGGCTATCGGGTTGCAGGGGTGGAATTGAGCGAACTGGCCATTCAGCAATTGTTCACAGAGCTTGGAACAGAGCCAGAAATAGCGGACATTGGTGAAGTCAAACACTACCACGCGACAGATATTGATATCTTTGTGGGCAATATCTTCAATCTCACGCGCCCGATGCTTGGCACTATCGATGCCATCTTCGACCGGGCCGCCCTGGTAGCGCTTCCTGAACATACGCGGGTGCAATACGCGAAACACATAACCGACATTACGGAGAACACACCGCAACTCCTGATTACCTACGAATATGACCAGACGCTGATGGAAGGACCACCCTTTTCTATCAGCAACGAGGAGATATATGAACATTATCAGGATAGCTATGCCATAGCGTCTTTGGCGAGCATGGATGTGACAGGTGGACTAAAAGGGCTACAGGATGTGCAAGAACAGGTCTGGCTTTTGAAGTAGCTGACAACGCAACAGGAGTGAAAAGGATTGACGGTCTTTACCTCACTATACATCGAATGCTTTATCACTAAATGAAGGAGATCGATGCGCCACACCATATGAGGACTTTGCTAGCACCTCGCATGGTCGCTCAGGGGATGCTACTATGTGGGATATTCGTAAGCAGCTAATCTCAATTCCAGTGATCATCAAGGGAGAAGTACCATGATAAAGCAAGTATTAACGGTGTTAGCGGCACTTATGGGTATTGTGCTGATTGTGGCAGCCCTACAAGGACGACAATCAATCACCACACCATCTGCGGCATCTGAACCCCCTGAAATCGCTGCACAAAATGATTTACCAAATCTGATTGAGCAAATTCAGTTTACTGCCCAGGATTTTGGTTTTGCCAATGAGGAAGAAGTTACCGGAATTACTTTGGGACTCCCCTACGAACTGTACGATCTTGATTATCAAAATGCGGCTCAGTTTACGCCGGACATGCAAGCAGAGCAATTGCTTGCACCTACTTACCGTTGGGAGATTCCGGTGCTGCTGAACGGAGAAGCGAAAGGGATGGCAACTCTTGGTCCCCAGGATGACAGTTTACGGTTTGTTGGTTTCTCTGCTGACCCTTGGTTAGCACAAAGCGTGGTGGATTTCCAAGCCAAACATGATCAAGCAGGAGAAGAGGGTACGGTGAAGTTATTCCGAGTCTTTCCAACGTATACCAATTTCGCCTTAATTCAACATAATGAGCAGACCAATGTCACACTATTACCCGAAGAAGAACTTGGCACAGAAAGAGCACTCTTAAACAACATTGATGCCAGCCAAACATATGAACTCAAAGAAGTTGTCCCACAGATTGTACAGGAATTGACAGAACTCGATCAAATGGTATCACCTGAGGAATAACCATACAATGTAGGCGTGATCCAGTGGTGTCGTCGCTCGGCTACGCCTCTCTTATCAGAACACCCCATCAATACAGCTATCTCTGAAAGAACGGCTGTATCTATTCCCCTGATCTTTTGTTCAGTTCACACCTGACCTTTGGCTGCCTCCATGCCATTCGCGATGGTGCTATGCTCTCATCAAAAGGTAGCATTGCTATAACAGGAGGATAAACGATGACAAACACCTCTTTTCGCGTTGGGCACATCGATCATGTTGAAGTATTTGTTCCCGACCAGTATGAGGCAGCCCGTTGGTATCAACAGGTTCTGGGACTCACTATTCTCCCAGACTACGAGCATTGGGCAAGTAACGGCCCATTGATGATTTCGAGTGACGGTGGCACCACGATGCTGGCCCTGTTTCAAGGTGAGCCACGTGGCCAGCGCCCCACAGCAGGGCATCATCGAGTGGCCTTTCGCGTCGACGGTGCTAGCTTTCTCGATTTTCTCCAACATGCTACAACCGTTCAGATATACGATGGACATGGCCATCCTATCGAAGAATTATCCATAGTCGATCACGAGCTCTCCTGGTCAGTCTACTTCTGCGATCCCTACGGCAACCGCTATGAGGTAACCACGTATGATTATCAGTTCGTGGCAGAAATGCACCGAAACTAAGGCAGTAGCGCCGAGACTGCTGCCTCGGGTTTGTCACGCTCAGACCAGTTCGAGTGATTCTCCGTCAGCAGGAATAAGCAACCGATGTTCGAGTATGTTTGCATCGTTGGCTGCTTGCCGTAGATCAGATCGCGACACCGTGCCATGATCAAGCGCTTCCATATGGATAGCAACGAGGCGGCTTTCGGGGGCAAGTTGAGCGGTGTCAATGGTCTGCGCCGCATCCATAATAATCAGTACCCGTTGGTCAGTATTCTGTGGATCAGGCCACATTGCTCCAGCAGAATGTGTAATGATGATATCAGGGGCATGGGTGTGGATTGCAACTTCTACCTCTTCACACAGCACCGTATCACCTGCCCAATACACCTTGGGTTCGTTGGCAGCCTCGAAGACAAAGCCACTGACAATACCCATTTCCTGTTCGACAGGACCCAGCCCATGGTGCCCGTCTATACGTGTGATACGAATGTTATGCCATTCGACTGTGTCGGTGATGGGATGGACCTGATCGAATCCATGGCTGCGAATGGCATCATCATCACCAGGCTGACAAAAGATGGG
>JBCDFA010000293.1:0-10056 GCA_039178835.1 Chloroflexota bacterium | reverse complement strand
GACTGGTGCAAACACCACACACACCTCGAAATGCTCCTTGTACGCGGCAACCACGACCAGCACGCAGGCGATCCGCCAGATGAGTGGGGCATCACCTGTGTTGATGCTCCTGTGCTGCTCTCACCATTTTCGTTATTACACCAACCAACGAACCCTACAAAAGGTTACGGCCTGGCAGGGCATTTGCACCCCGCCGTCCAGCTTACTGGTAAAGGTCAGCAACGCCTTAAGTTGCCCTGCTTCTGGTTCGGGGAACACGTTGGTGTGCTACCAGCTTTTGGCAGCTTGACGGGTACCGCTGTGGTCGGCCCAGAACCAGACGATCAGGTGTATGTCATTGCCGACGATGAAGTGATTGCAGTGCATTAAAATGCAAACACAAAGGCCAGATCATTCACATTTGTGTGCGTCGGGCCCGGCAGCAACAAGTCACCAAGCGCCGCAAAAAACGGATACGCATCATTACGAGCCAGATGGTCAGCCGGATCAAGACTCATCGCCTGTGCTCGTTGGAATGTCTCGCCTGTCACCACGGCACCTGCCGCATCTGTAGGGCCATCGCCACCATCTGTAGCCAGTGTAACCAACGCGATATCAGCGAGGCCAGCCAGATCGGCGACGGATGCCAGAGCTAACTCCTGATTGCGCCCACCTCGGCCATCACCGCGCAATGTCACGGTGGTCTCACCGCCAACGATGATGCATGCAGGTCTGGCCAGAGGTCGCCCTGTAGCAGCCAGCGCTCGTCCGATAGCTGCCAGCGCCCGACCAATCTCGCGGGCCTCGCCCTGCACAAAGGTCGTCAGCAGCATGGTCTGAAAGCCTTCGTCCTGAGCTGCTGCAAGCGCTGCTTCAGCCGCCAATTCGTTGCTGCCGATCAGAACGTTCTGCACCTGTACACTATGAGCATCTTCTGGTTTTAAGGTTTCAGGAACGTCACCGGCTAGCCCACGCTTGAGATAATCCATAATTGATGGAGGCATTTGTCCTGCCACATCATAACGCTCGGTGATGGCCAGAGAGTCGGCAAAGGTAGTAGGATCAGGAACTGTTGGCCCGGAAGCGATCACATTGAGTGGATTACCAACCACGTCGGACAGGATGAGCGTAATGACTGTGGCTGGATGGGCAAGCTGTGCTAACCCGCCACCCTTGACTTGATCAAGGTGTTTACGAAGGGTATTAATCTCATCGATGCTGGCCCCGCAACGAAGCAAGGTCGCAGTCAACGATTGCAAATCGGCCAGACTCACCCCATCGACGGGCCGCGTGAGGAGTGCTGAACCACCGCCTGAGATCACCGTAATCACCAGATCATGCGCGTTGGTTTGCGCCAAAAGTTCTGCAACCTGCTGGCCACCACTCACCCCACGAGCATCCGGTACCGGGTGGCCAGCCTCAATGATCGTGAGCTGATCGTGGGGAGTCGCTGAAGCGTGGCCCTCTTTTACAACTACACAACCAGCGTGCAGATAGTCGCCAAGCACATCGGCAACGGCATAGGCCATCGGCGTCCCGGCCTTGCCCGCACCAACAACAAACACACGTTGATATTGGGTCAGGTCGTAGGTCTGTTCAGCGATACGTAAGGTCATACCATCACGTTGCAGAAAGCGATAGACAGCAGCGGCAGGCTCGACCGCAGACAGGGCGGCACTTAAGATACGCGTGACTGCCATACCTTTGGGGGCGCTCTGCAACGACGTTGTCCAGAGTCGATCAGGATTCATGACAAGCTCCTCAATGTGTAGATGTGTGGGAACTACATTGTACTATAGATTGCATTGTGGGAAGACATCGTCAGATTGAAATAGGGAAAATTGGCAGCTTTTGCATTACACATGTGCAAGGAATGAACAGTTTTTTACCACAAGAGTATGCTATAATGCGAAAAATCAAGAAAAATATCGCTATACAGTATAATAAAATATCTAACAATTACTATTGTAATTGCTGACCTCCTATCACGCCTGAGTACACTGTTTGTTGATCATCAAAACTTTCTCTCTAGCAAACGAGGAATACAATGCAAACACTTGACACCTGGTTAAAAGCACGCGGCCCTACTCTCAATCAACTTCTCAACAATGAGCAAGAAACGATCTATACTATCGTGTCGGCACAACTCTCCGCAACGTTTCCCTCACTCTGTTACGACCCAACACGTTTTGATGCACACACATTCCAGAATTTGGCTTATCATAGGACCCCTCATCGTTTCCACGGTGTTCTGCAAACGGTTTTTCGTTTCCGTACACTTCGTGCGCTTGAACGCAGCTATCAATGGTCCTGGGGTGTTTTGCCACGCTACGGAGTTACGAAAGCACATTTTATTACGCAAGCCCGTTTCTCGTTTGATGCCATACGTGATGCCGTGTATCTCAATCAGGAAGATCGCAATGGTCTCAAGGCACTGGAACAGGAGATACTACATACGATTGACCAAACCATGAGCAACCAAACCAACGGCAAATCCCATCGGCCACTCCTTCCTGCACATTTCCGCCAACAGAATTAGCACAGCATAGCCTTTTCACTCTCATAGCAAGAACCCTCACAAGACCGCCAACTGCCACAGCGACGGTCTTTTGTGGTTGTAACGAGCATTTCTGTCGTCGTGGTGACGTTTGAGAAAAAGCCCATATTTACAGGATCAATGCTGCTTCGGGCAGTCCCGAAAACCAGCACTGTTGACATCAACAAACCAACATTGTTGTGCTTCGATGGCCTGAATGTACGTGTTCAGATCACCGCCAGACCGAATGATTTCAAATCGTGGAGCGATGATTTGAATGGCAAATCTATCTTTATGTAACTCGCATAAGTGCCATTCTCCTTGCACAATCAAAGAAGATACCTGTATTGAGGTATATCCATCATGATCACAAAGACATAATCCACACGAGCCCCGACTCATCAAACGGAGCGCATAGAAAGAGTCGTAACCCATAGGTGTGAGCGAGTCCTCATACGCATCACGCCACAAGTGCCACTCTAAGTTTGTGACATCTAAAAACTTGGTGATAAGGTGGTCCTGAATCTGATCTTTGTTCAATTGCATGGCTGCCTCCCTCTTTTTATCAAATGATAATGGATGGATGTATTTCACCAGCGTGACCGCGTAACTCGCAACGATGTTCAAGAATACGTTGCATCTGTTCAGCATCGCCAACTATCGGAGGACTATGGTTTATGGCAAAATCCAACATATCCTGTGAAATCTGTGATGCAATAACACTGTCACGTGGTGATGGTATTCCCACCGGATGGCCTGCATCAAGGGATTGAGCAAAATTCGCACACAACACATCGAGTTTCTTACCACCATATGGTCCCGTGTTGCGCGCTGTCAGGTTGACTCCGTGATAGTCAATACTCACTGTGCGAAAATCGTTTGACATTCGCACAACACCCAGTGTGCCAATCGCCTCTAATCCACAGTGCTCCGTCTTGGCTTGTGCAAGATGACCATAGACAAAACCCTGTGTGATATCAAAAACGATACCATTTGTAAAATGCCCATGGGCCGTCACCCACCAGGGTTCAGGCCAATCCCACATACGGACACCTTGAGCATGCCAGTGGGCATATTCACTGTTGGCATACCACCGAGCTACATCGACATAGTGCATGCCGCAGTTATGAAACGGTGCGCCTTCAGGTGCCTGACCCTCGGTGGGCATCAAACCAGGAGTCTGATGCGAGATACGCAGGATCGCCAGATCGCCAATTTCGCCCTGAGCAATAAAGTTCTGGATATCTCTATGATACCAGGCATTACGGTTAAACATATTGACGGTAACAAGCCGATCACTTGCTTCGATATAGTCAAGGAGTTGCCATTCTTCTTCCAGCGTTGTTGCAAGGGGTTTTTCAGCAATTACATGCTTGCCGGACTCTATTGCTCGTCGCAGCAGATGAGGGCGTACATCAGCAAGGGTGAAAATACCGATAACATCCAGTGATGTATCGGCAAATAACGTTTCTGCATCAATAGAAACCAGGGCATCAGGGATTTGCTCCTGTGCCTGCTCTAATCGTGCAGAATCACGATCACACAACCATACTAATTCCCAACGAGGATCTTGCTGGAAAACCGGAATATAGCGACGCCCCATTGTGCCAAGGCCAACAATACCAACACGATACGTATTACTCATACTAAACCTCTCTTGTTTTGGATATTCATCTCATGTAGATCTCTGTTCCATCGCGTATATAGCCTGTCCTTGTCACGAACATGTGAACGAGTCAACCTCGTCTTTATCTTATGCGCTCTATCCTGCCATCAATGGTAACACTGCTGCTCCAGAGTCCTGCAAGTGGAGTAACAAGAGATACCAACCAAGTGTTAGCAAAAGCGTCTCGTAGTCTGATGGAGTGTCCGGTGCAATCGATACCTGGGCATCCTTTACCTCCCACATACCGTTTGCATGAAACTCTATCAGACGTTGACCTGTACTGCTCTCCCAGGCCCACTTATTCGACCAAGCATGTATAGACTTCCATTGATAGAGACCATGACCAGCAATCTGTAATATGCTGCTGCCAGACCAGTTTGGCTCAAAACTGGCACTATGAGCTTCATTCCCAATCGGATGTATCGTAATACGGGGCTTCCAAAAACCTGTGCGTTTGAACGTCTAATGCTCCTGCACAGCTTTTACTTCGACCAGATTTTCGTTATTGTTGATCCAAATAAGTTGAGCCACTACATTGCGACCATCGACCAATTCAAACATGTTTTTTTTGCTCTCATGACGGGACCAGCGAAGCTCTCGATTGACCGTTTCATACATAGCTTGCATGGGTACTCCTCCGTAAACTTATTTCCAACTTCTATTCATCCTTATATACGTTTGGTGTTGATTTGAGTTTCACGAAGAAATAACCCTTCGATTGTATCGATGTGTAGTTTGAGAAGAGGGTACAAAGTTATTACCGCATACAAAAAGAGCCGCCGATGACGACTCTCTGCGAAGCATATCAATGCTTTAGAACTTAAGACTGTGAGTCGCGCCACTTCAGTAGCTGCTCGACCGCCGCAAAATCCCATGGCTCACCCATACCGAGGATAAAGTGTGTTGCGCCTGCATCAGCCAGATCATCAAGATGATCGAGATCACTCGTCTGAATCGCCACAGATCGCTCAATTTCTGCTGGATCACGATTCACCTCACGACACCAGTTGTCCAGAATCTCGTTTTTGCGCTTGTAACTATCTGCTGGACCAAAACCATTCCAAATGTCAGCATACTGTGCGGTAAGCTTGAGTGTCACCTTCTCACCACCCCCACCGATCAAAATCGGCATCGGGTTGCGGATCGGTGGCGGAACTTCGACCTCCCAGCGTTGCTTGAAGATGGGAAGCGCATCACGCAACGCCCGCAAACGATCAGGAGCAGTGCCAAACTCATAGCCATACTCCGTGTAGTCACGCTCAAACCACCCCGCACCAACGCCGAATATCAAACGTCCGTTGCTAATGTGATCGACTGTCTTCGCCATGTTGGCCAGCAGCGCTGGGTTGCGATACGAATTACACGAGACCAAACAACCGATCTCTGCACGACTGGTGAGCGTGGCCATGGCCGTCAGCGTGGTCCATCCTTCAAAATGGTTGCCCTGTGGATCGCCATACAATGGGTAAAAGTGATCCCAGTTCCAGATGGTGTCCACACCGAGTTCTTCGGCCTTCTGCACACCGCTCGCAAATGACGCATACGTCGTGTGTTGCGGATGAAATTGTGTGCCAACACGAAATGTGGCCATATCAATGACTCCTTGATAGTGATTACATAATTACAAGGGACTGTATTTTCATTATACCAAAGGAATCTGAGAGGAACGATAGAATCAACTCTGTTCAGCGATCTCTGCTAACTCAGCCCACCGTTCCATCGCAGCCTCCAGGTCTGTGCCGACTTGTTCCAGTTCTGTGGTCAGTTCCATCAGCTGTTGGTAATCGTCCGACGCAGCGGCGATACGCGCTTCCAGGTCGACCTGGCGCGACTCAAGGTTTGCAATCCGCTGCTCCAGTTCTCCCAACTCACGTTGTTCTTTGAATGTAAGCTTGCGCGGTTTGGTTGACCTGTCTTGATTTTTGTTCGTATCCTGTCGCTCTTTTCCTGGCTTTTCGCTTTGTCGTGCAGCAACCTGACTCGTCAGCACTTCCGCATAATAACTGTACGATCCGGCATAACTAACAATACGGCCATTACCCTCGAATGCAAGGAGATGTTCGGCTGTGCGGTCGAGAAAATACCGATCATGCGACACCGTGATCAAAGCACCGGCGAAGTCATCAAGATAATCCTCAAGCACGGTCAGAGTCTGGATATCGAGGTCGTTGGTCGGTTCGTCGAGTAGCAACACATTTGGTGCCGACATCAACACACGCAGCAGATACAACCTGCGCCGCTCACCACCCGAGAGCTTTTCAATACGCGTGTAATGGCTGTCCGACGGGAAGAGAAAGCGCTCCAGCATCTGCGCCGCCGAGACGAGCGATCCCTCGCCGGTGCGGGCCATCTCTGCACCCTCTTTCACATAATCGATCACCCGTTGCGACTCATCAAGCGCCACGCTTTCCTGGTCGTAGTACGCAATATGAACGGTTTCACCAATATCGATGGTGCCACTCGTCGGCGTCAATCGTTCCGCGATCAGGTTCAACAAAGTCGTCTTGCCGCTCCCATTTGGCCCAACTATACCCAGACGTTCGCGTTTTGCGATAGACAAATCCAACTTATCGATCAGACAGCGATCATCAAAATAATGCGAGATGCCCTGTAGCTCAACAATTTTTTTCCCGAGGCGACGCGCCTCTACCGAGATTTCGATATCACCACGCTGGTTTTCAGGCGTCGCGGCTTGCATCTCGTTGATGCGGTCGATCCGGGCTTGCTGTTTGGTAGTGCGCGCCTGGGCACCACGCCGCAACCACACCATCTCCTTCTTGAGAATTGTTTGTCGTCGTGACTCAGCATTCACCTGTTGAGCAGCCCGTTCCGCCTTCTGTTCCAGAAAGCGTTGGTAGTTGCCTGGATAACTGTAGACACTACCACGATCTACCTCAACGATGCGATTTATCACACGGTCCAGAAAGTAACGGTCGTGTGTGACAAGTAAGAGCGCCGAGGTGGTACGCGATAAAAAGCCTTCGAGCCATGCGACCGTCTCAGTGTCAATATGATTGGTTGGCTCGTCGAGAATTAAAAAGTCGGCGGGAAAAATAAGTGATGCCGCCATCGCCACCCGTTTACGTTGCCCACCCGAAAGAGTGCCGACTCGCGCATCGAGTTCCATAATGCCAAGACGCGAGAGAATGGTCCGGGCTTCCTGCTCAAGACTCCACGCATCGGCAGCATCCATATCATTGACGAGTTGAGTCACCTGTTCCTGCAACGCGGCGTCATTGGGTTGCCGTGCAAGTGCTGCAGCCGCCTGCTCGTATGTTCGCAGCAACTGCATCTGCGGCGCATCACCCTGAAACACCTGCTCAATGACCGTCAGTTCGGGATCAAGCTGCGGGTTTTGGGAAAGATACGCCACTCGCAGATCGCGGACACGGCTGACACGGCCACTATCGGCTTCTTCAACACCAGCAACAATCTTCAACAGGGTGGTTTTACCACTCCCATTCAGACCAACCACACCAACCCGTTCACCGGCGGTAATACCAAAGGTGATATCGCGCAGAAGTGGGCGCTCCACAAATTGTTTTGAGATCGATTCAAGCGAAATAATATTCATCGGACATCCTACATCACCAAGCTACTATGCAACAGTACGTGGTTTTCTATCATTTGTATCTCTATGATGTGCATTGTAGCAACTTATTCATCAGCAGGTGGCCATGCCGGGTCCAGAAATTCCTGGATTTCAAGCAAGTAGCCGTTGGGATCACGCACAAAACAATGGTAGATATTGTAGGTGGGGTTGTGCGCCGGGGGCTTTTCAAACTCGACACCCTGTGCGCTCAGATAGCTATACCAATCATCAACTGAGCGTGTGGCTATCGTGATAATAAGCGGGGCCTGCTCAGACTCTGCTTCACGTTGACAGAATCCCAGATATCCATCACGGCTGACTCGATAAATACGACATGTTCCCTGATCGAGCACGAGGGGTAACCCCATGACCTCTTCGTAAAAACGGGCTGTCCCGGCAAGGTCGCGTGTATATAAAAATGTGACCTGCTGATCAATAGAAGGACGATCCATAGATTTTCCTTTTCACAACATAACACTTAAGTGCTTGAAAAAATATTCTATCGCGTGCTACAGTCCTACCATCATACTACAATTTCTCGAAAACGATGAGCGCCGGTACGGATGGCAAAGGCGATTGTTGTGATAGGGACTGAGGGGATATCGCTACGATGGGTGAAACAGGAACGCTGCTGCTTATTCTCCTGATGTCTGTATGTTTTGTTCTGACGATATGTGGTCTAGTCTGTAGTGCCATACTAGGGATTATGGCGTTTGTAGAGAGTGCTATCTATCGCGGTGAGTATGCTAAAACTCTCCGCTTTGTCGGATTAAATCAGTGTGAACCAGCAATCAATGCTGTTATCGTGAGTGTCCTGCTCTTCAGATTGGATGAACAACCGTATGGCATCATATTGGCAACGTTACCAATGGCCATCCTATGTGCGCCGATCCTTGGTCTCCGGTTTCAGAACCCAACTTATCGCAGCAGGTGTGCAGCACTATTAATCTTGGGGATGTTACGGTGGATATGCAATGTTGTTCTGCTAGGTTTCATCTATCCCTCTCCCTCTGTAGAACCAATGTATTTTCTTGGTATACCAATTGCACTCTTCCTCTTAGGAATATCGATCTGGCAATGTAGGAACATGATCGATGATCCACCAACGATGAAACCAGTTGTGACGACCCAACTAACTCCCCTGCCCACAACCACCAGCGGCACACCCACGACACCGCTACAACTTCCCGATCTGAGCACCGCCATCTGGTGTGCGGTGTGCCATACCCCCACCGCCCTTGATGCGGACCATTGTCATCTGTGTGGTTTGGTCTTTGTCAGTCGCCTGCCCTCTAACTTACTCATGCCTTCGCGCTACACCCTCCTACGGCCCCTCGCCATCGGCGGCCTGAGCCACGTCTATCTCGCCCGTGACACCACCACTGACCAACTCGTCGTTTTTAAAACCCTCGCCTCTATCGATGCGCCCCAGCCACCCGACTGGCACACCGATGCCCACGCCTGCCTTACTCACGAAGCCCAACTCCTTCGGACCCTCGATCACCCTGGCCTGCCCCGTGCCCACATCTGGCTGCCTCACGACCATACGCCTCTGCTCGTGCTCGAGCATATCGCTGGCCCGACCCTTGAACAGACCATCACCGTAACCGACTCTACCGGGCAGTTGATTGGCACGAAACCTCTTTCCGTCGCAGAGACCCTTAGCTATGCTCACGGCATTGTCCAGACCCTGGTCTATCTGGCCGATCAGCCCCAGCCCATTGTCCATGGTGACCTCAAACCCACCAATCTCATTGCCGCCACCGACCGCCACATCCCCGTGCTGCTGGACTTTGGCAATGCCACCCGTCTTGAGGGGAATGGCCCGACCACCGTGCCGCAGCGCTACGGCACACCCGGCTTTGCCGCCCCGGAGCAGTATCACGGCCAGGTGACACGTACCAGTGATGTGTATGGCCTCGGCGCGACGCTCTATCACCTGCTCACTGCCGACGACCCCAGCACCCACCCGCTGCACTTCCCCGCGCTGTCCACCCTACCACCAGACCTCGCCACCCTCCTCACCACCATGCTCGACCGAGACCCTGACCTACGACCAACGTCAGCTGCCCTTGAAGTTCAGTTGCAGGAGATAATAGTGCACAATCTCAAACAGAATGAAGCAGTACCTGTCTTGAAATAAGGCATTTTTTGTAATAAAATTCACATAACAGATAAGCCTCAGATATGAATTAGACTTTTGGCAGTTATCGGAAGGCTGTATTATGGAAGGTCTTCTTGGTACATTTATCTGTATCATTGCCCCACTCCTCATCTTCGTTG
>JBCDFA010000292.1:0-10063 GCA_039178835.1 Chloroflexota bacterium | reverse complement strand
CAATATTCTTGTAACACAAAGTATACTAGAAGTATTTTTTCTTGTCAATAATGTATGTTATTTCTCTATTTTTATACGTAAATAATTTATTTTCCGCACTTTTATATATAAGCTAATCACTCGTTGATACTCAACCGATACTATGTATATACCTTGATTGTATAATTACTCTAAATAGATTTGCGTGTTAGGTCTATAGGGCGAAGGTGACAATACATCTAAGGGTATGCCTTAGGAGATATAGACACTAATTCAATGGTAAAATATTTTCACATTCGTAATTTACTCTTCCTTATCATTGTTGATATAAACGACTTGCCTCATATCAGTTTGGATTCATCTCACAATAACGACACCAACTAGTTGAATTGCACAGATGGCTTCTTGGATTGATGAGCATAGTCGATCAGACCACAGAGCAGATTGACCAAGAAGTTGCTTGGAATGCGACCAAGTACGTTTAATCTACGAAATGTGCTTCAGAGGTCAATACTCATCTCAATAATCGCCTGTTATCATAACCAAGCTTGGTTCGGAAGGGGCAGATCCTGTTTTGGCGAAGCAACATTGCAACTTGACGCTACAGTAGGAGTATAATAGTGGTTGAAGCGGTCCTTGTCACTAACCAGCGCCTTGTTGAAGGATGGCATAGGTGTGTGGTCATCGACATTGCCTGGGGCGCAAGCTTGAAAGTCAGCAACGCTCGATAGTGATGAAACATGGGATGTTCTTCCCCCTCAGACACGAGTTGATGGTAGCAGGGCTTCGTTTGATCTGTTCTTTCAGCGTGTGACGCCAAGCATCCCCCCTACGAGGCAGTTGTGCTGGCATATCTGACTGAAACAGCCTACCCGAGATATCGAGCGGCTAATGTAGACTGTAACTCAATAATATATACATCTATCACACCCAGTCAAGTACATTCTCATAGTCATTATTATGTGTCACATCAATTGCTTTATGTAGCCTACAACACCATTTATAGCCATAGGTTTCACTGGAAACGTAGTGAGTAGCTTTGAGAAGACGATCTTGAGGAAGTTGCAAGGACTCAATCACCTTACATAGGATCTCGATACTATTAGTCTCTACCGACAAATACACGCAATCTACATGGCTTCTGGAAGAGTCAGAGGAAGTATCATACGAAAGGTACTGCCTTGGCTGGGGACACTTTCAACACATAACGCACCACTATGGAGTCGCATTATCTCAGAACTGATATACAGACCTAATCCTTGTCCTGAAACGATTTGTGCCGCATCATCTGCCCGGTAAAAACGCTGAAAAAGCTGCTTCTGGTCCTCGAGAGCAATACCAATACCGCAGTCACGAACCTGGATGCATACAAATGGACCCTCCGCAGAAAGTTCCGACCCACAGATGCCATCTGTCAATTCTACTTGATCAGTGACTGCAAGAGATACATCAATATCACCACCGTGGGGGCTATATTTGACGGCATTATTGAGGAGATTGACCAACACCTGTTCAATGCGCATGTAGTCTGCGTTGATTGGGAGGGTTTTGGTAGGTAATTGTGTTCGAATGATATGATTGGAGGCCATTGCTTGTTGTTCTTCAACACACGTCTGTAACAGTGGAACAATATCAAAAGTTGTTATTTGCAGTGTCATACGGTCAAGATCGAGGCGTGATAAATCAAGCAAGCGGTTGATGAGTTGTAACATACGCTGGCTCTGCTGGTAAATAGTTTTAGCTGCACGTTGTGCGCGGTTGTTCTGTGAAATCTCCAAGTCTTGCTGCAAAAGTGATCCATAGCCCATCACAACCGTCAGAGGATTTTTTAGTTCGTGAGATGCGATAGAAAGAATTTCATCTTTGAGTGACTCAAGCCGTTTTAGTTCGGTAATGTCCTGAAACACAGACACTGCGCCTGTAACGGTACCGTCTTTATCGAATAAGGGGGCCGTATTCATCAAAACGGTGATACGTTGGCCATTTGGTTTAACAACTACAATCTGATTTCCTAAGATGGTTTCGCTGGTTTGTAGTGCTTGGAATATGGCAGTTTCTTTAGGAGCAATCGGTGTTTCATCAAGCCGTTCTAGTCGATAATATTGTTCATGTGTTATGTTGGTATCAGCAATCAAGGTAGAGCCAAAAAGCTGCTCTGCAATCTTATTGGCGGCCACAACTTCTCCACGTGCGCCCTCGGCAATGAGTACACCCTCTGGCAATTGATCAAGTACTGCCTGGAGACGGCGTTGTTCTGTCTCTGCACGAGCAACCGCCTCTTCCAGTTCGACTGCACGTTGAGCTAGCTCACGCTGTAATCGTTGATTCTCTTCCGCAAGATGATAACGCTCAATGGCTGATTCAATAACACGTGGGACATATTCCCAATAATCGCTCGACTTGACCAGATAGTCGGTCGCTCCCTGTTTCATTGCCGCAACAGCTGTTCCGACATCGTCACGACCAGTCACCATGATTACTGGTGCTGTATAGCCCGATTCGATCACATTTTGTAGCAGATCAAATCCTGTCATGTCAGGGAGCGTATAGTCAAAAAGCAATGCATCATAGTGATGTGATTGACCATTGTGTAATTGTTCACGACAGGCTGCTCCTGTTTCAACAACAGTAAACTTGAGATGTGGTGCTGCCGTCGCACAAAAGGCCACTGTCAATTCGACATCATCACGGTTGTCATCAACCAACAAAATGTGAATATCATTGCTCATTTGTTCGGCGCTGGTTCATTTACAATTAACCAGTAACCGCCAATCGTACGAACTGTTTCAAGTAGTTGCTCGAAATCAATTGGTTTCACAATGTAGCTATTGGCTCCCAGTTCATATCCTCGCGCAATATCTCGATCTTCTTTTGAAGAAGTTAAAACTACCACAGGTATGCGCTTTAATTCATCGTCACTCTTGATTTTGGCCAATACATCTAACCCATCAACCTTTGGTAGCTTAATATCGAGCAAAATCAAGTCAGGTTGTTTTGATGAGTGCTCTGTGTAAGCCCCCTGGCGAAAGAAGTAATCGATAGCTTGCTGACCATCACGAAGCACAATAACCGGATTGCGTAAACGGTACTCTTTGAGAGCCTCAAGCATCAGTTCTTCATCATCAGGATTATCTTCTACAAGGACAATATTGAGTGGTGTTGATGTTGTTAATTCCATAATATCACCTCGATAGTATCCTTCCCTATTATTCAGGCATGGAATATAGTGGTAACTCAATATAAAACGTCGAACCAGTACCTGGTTGTCCCTCAGCCCAGATACGCCCACGATGCGCCTCAACTATTTTGTGTACCAGGGATAGACCAATACCAGTTCCCTCATATTCATCATCTGTGTGTAGACGTTGAAATACTTGAAATATTTTGTCTTGGTAGCGCGGATCAAATCCGATACCGTTGTCTTGCACAACAACTGTGGCAGTAGTTGACTCCTGTGTTCCACGTATCGCTATATGAAGCTGAGTTTCGGAGCGACGATATTTGATAGCATTGCCGATAAGATTAGCAAACACAATTTCTAATAAGCGAGAGTCACCTATCACCAATGGTAGGTTATCAATCTGAATGAGCGCTTTACAATAATTGATTTGTGGCTCGTAGGCATGTAATGTTTGTTGCATAACTTCGTGCAAATCCACCCGACTCTGATCAGGAACCTGTCGCCCTGTTCGGGAGAATGTCAACAGCGCATCAATGAGGTTGCTCATCTTGTCAACATTAACTCGAATCCGACTTAACTGATGCTGGGCACGATCAGATGTATCAGATAGATTGCGTTCTAACAATTGAGAGAAACCTGTAATAGCACGCAGTGGAGCACGTAAATCATGAGACACCGAATAAGTAAAGGCATCAAGCTCTGCATTGACATGGGCTAATCGCTGTGCTTGCGCTTCTGCTTCTTGCTTGGATTGTTGCATCTGAGTATAAAGACGACTATTGATAATGGCGAGCGCAATCTGGGGCGCTACTGTTTGCAACAACTGCATATCGCTGACATCAAAATAGTGATCGTCTTTGCTGTTAGTTACCATCACACATCCAATTACTTTACCACGACTCTCAATACGAACAAGCATAATATTTACTACATCTAATGTCTGCAATAATGTTTGAGACAAAACATTAATCTTAGCATCCCGTTGATCAATGATACAAACGTAATCATTTTCACTATGCGCGAAGAGTTGCTCGATTACATGAGTAGTAACGTCATAATGTAATAACTTGTCACTCTCAATTCCATATGCTGGCTTGCGTGCTACAAACACCTCACTTTGTTCATCAAGCGTCAGTACAACACACTGCTCTGTTTGCAAAACCTGTGCCAACTGGGTCACAATAGTGCTATAAATTGCCTCTTCTTCATTGATCAGACCAGTGGCCTGCGCCAGTTTACGAAGCCCCTCGAGTTCATAGAGCCGTTGGCGATGCTTATCTTCGCGTTCACGTTGCTCAGTAACATCACGGAAAATAGCAATAGCCCCCATAATACTGTTATCTTCACCGTGAATAGGATTGGCACTGGCACTGACCCGTATAATTTTGCCTTTGGCGCCTTCTATAATATGTTCTAGCTCTACCACCTGCTCGCCCCGCAGTGCCCGCGACAAAGGTAAATTCTCTGCAGCCATTGGCGTACCATCAAGTTCACGAACACCATAATAATCAGCGTTGGCTTCAAGCTTTTCCATAGGAGGGCGCCCCAAGATACGCTGCCCGGCTTCATTCACATACATTATATGATTGATACTATCTACAAAGGCTACACCATCGGGAATATTTGAGAAAAGGGCTTGAAACTGTGCTGCATGGTGCGCAACAGCCAATGTAAGAAATTGTATTTGTTCTTGTTGTTGTTCGTGAGTAATATCCCGAAATACAAGGAGTACTGCTTGAGCTTGCTGTGTCTTGTCACCAATCAGACGACCACTGCAACTTAACAAACGACTCTCGGTGCTATTGTATTCAATTTTGACAGCATCAAGGGTTTCACCATGTGCTACTCGATAGTGTGGAAGTTGATCTGGTGGAAGTGGATCGCCATCCAGACTATACAATTGCTGCGTAAAATGTTGTGCGTATTCATGTAAAGGCATATTTTCAGCAAGACCTGTAAGCTCATAGCTAGCACGGTTGGCTCTGAGGAGACGTCCATCAAGGGCAAAGAGGAGCATGGCCTCATGGCTCATCTGACTAAATACATCAAAATGATGCACAAGAGTGCCTTCAAAAGAAAAGTCATATTCTGACATAAGCATCGTTTCTATAACTCAACATTCCTTAGGAGAACTAGCAGATTGTAACAACACGACAGTTTTTTAGTATACCACGGTTATCTGTTGAAATGACCTGTGTCAAAATGGTTGCGAACAGGTGCAAATCCTGCGATAATAAAGAACCGGTTTTCATGTAATTGCGGACCTGAATTGTATACAACAGTAGCAAATAAAGTTGCTAACCAAGCCTGTGGTAGCAACCTTCGAGACGATAGATGCGGATATGACACGCAGACAGGAATATCAAACATGTTAGATGGTAGCACTATTTTTATTGCTGATGATGAACCAGGTATTCTGGAACTCTTTCAGGATTTCCTGGAACCACGCGGTGCTAGTATCCACACGGCCAGCTCTGGAAAAGAAGCGTTAGAGGTACTTGAAAAGCTTTCACCAGACGTGGCTATATTAGATGTACGTATGCCGGAGCCAGATGGCATTGCAGTACTCCAACAATTACAGGAACGTGGCTGCCTCTTCCCTATTATTATCGTCACTGCACAGGAATCATCCACAGTAACTATCGAAGCAATGCAACATGGGGCATACGATTACATTGCCAAGCCATTCGAACCACATACTGTGGTATCAGTTGTTGAGCAAGCTATTGAGTACTCTCGCCGTGTACAGGCAGCACCCGTACCTTCGACAACGACTGAACAAGACCCACGCGATGTACTTATTGGTCATAGTATGGCCATGCAGGAAATTTATAAACTGATCGGGCGGGTCGCTAGGAGCGAGGCCACCATTTTGGTAACTGGCGAATCTGGAACTGGTAAAGAACGAGTTGCAGAAGCACTTCATCGTGCTTCATCTCGCCGTGAAGGTCCATTTATTGCCGTGAACTGTGCCGCTCTTCCCGAGACATTGCTTGAGAGTGAACTGTTTGGTCATGAAAAAGGGGCTTTTACTGGCGCTGTTGCACAACGCAAAGGTCGTTTTGAGCAAGCTGTGAAAGGAACAATCTTCCTTGATGAAATTGGTGAGATGAGCCCGGCTACCCAGAAAAAGTTGCTCCGTGTGTTGCAAGAACGCAGCTTTGAGCGTGTCGGGGGCAATGTGACGATCAAAGCCAATGTGCGTGTTATTGCGGCGACAAACCGTGATCTGCAACATGAGGTGACAGAGAGCAACTTTCGTGAAGATTTATTTTATCGATTGAATGTTATTAATATCCATCTGCCACCACTTCAGGAACGTAAAGATGATATTCCGGTGCTTATTCAACATTTTCTCTCCCGTTATGCCAAGAAGAATCAGTCATCAATACCACAGATAACAGAAGAAGCCATGGAACGATTACTCGCCTTCCATTGGCCCGGCAATGTGCGCCAATTAGAGAATACCATTGAGCGTGCTGTCGTCTTGGCTCAAGGGCAACTTATTGAGCTATCTCATCTCTTAATGCCTAGTGCCAACGAATCCGAGGCTAGAAAGAGAGACATTTTGACAAGCGCTCTCACAGAGCTTATGAATCAAGGATCTGGGCTGGATACTATGTTGTCGAAAGTACGCGCACAACTGATCAAACTGGCTATTGAGCAGATGGATGGTGACCGCAGTGCGGCAGCGCAACTCCTTGCCATTCCAGAAACCGAACTCGACCAAGGATCTGACCATGTTTGATATGTCATTTGGTCCAGGTATGGAGGCCCGTATTACTCCGGCACTCCTTAACCTGGTCAATCTACTCTCGTTACCTAGTCTATCACTTCAAGAATTGGTACAACAAGAACTTGTTGAGAACCCGGCGCTCGAAGAGATTGAGCACGCCGAAGGACCTGATGAGGCCGATATTTCTCCAGAGATGCTTGAACATTTACTGAGTAATCTTCGTGAGGATGAGTCCAATTGGGAACAAAATGCCTATCAAAGTGATGAAGAAACCGATGCGTTCCTTTTTGTTGCTGCCCCACGCAGCTTATCAGAAGGGCTGCTGGCCGATCTGTATGCGTCACTCCCAGAGAGCGAACACGACATCGCACTCACATTGGTAGGCAATCTTGATGATCAAGGGTTTCTTGGGGACATACCAGAGGATATCGCAGCGACGCTGAATGTTTCGCTGGAGCGAGTTGACCATGTCCTGCAGAAACTACGCGATGTTGGCCCACCAGGCATTGCAACGCGTGACATCCAAGAATGTCTCTTGGCTCAACTTGCACTTCTCAAACAACAAGATATCATTAACCCCTACGCACAAACACTGATTGAGCAGTTTTTCGATGATTTAGGCGAACATCGTTATCCTGAGATAGCACGTCAACTTGGTATTAAAGCACAGGAGGTAAAAACTGCACGAGACTTTATACAAGAGCATTTGTGGCCATATCCAGCACAGATTGGGCTTACCTCCACCAGTGACATAGAACGTATTCGCTATCGTCGACCAGATGTTGAAATTCGTAATCAGGACGGAACATTCATCGTAGAGATTGCCCGCTCACCACGACGGCGACTACGACTCAATCCTACCTATCTAGAACTGGCAAAGCAGGCCACTTCGCTTGATGACGAAGAGCGCGAGCATGTACAGGAATATGTGGCACGTGCCCGCACATTTCTCGCTAATCTCCGCCAGCGCGAGACGACTCTGTACCGTGTCACAGAGGTTATCGTTGAACGACAAGAAGCTTTTCTAAAACACGGTGTTCGTCACTTGGTTCCGATGACGCGTACCGAGATAGCTGCTGAACTGGGTCTACACGAATCAACAGTAAGCCGTGCAACTACCGACAAAACGGCATTATTACCCGACCATACCTTGCTGCCAGTAAGTGAGTTCTTTGTTGCGGCACGTGGTGTACAAGATGTCATGCGTGAACTTATTGAGAAAGAAGATAAGCCGCTCAGCGACGCTGATCTGGTGACTTTGTTGACTGAACAAGGCTATGCTATTGCACGACGGACGGTGGCCAAGTATCGGGAACAGATGCAAATCCCTCCTTCTCATCAACGTGCACGCATGCGGTAAAATGTACGTCTCTGACACGTAACGGAATATCGATAATCCTTATCCTATTACTATTATTGAGAGAATGCGTATGGCTCGTAAAAAAAACGTCACCGTAGTCAATGACTATCCCGAATTTCTCGATCTCATGGTTGATTTTCTAACAGCAGAAGACTATGAGGTTACAACTATTCCAAAACATCAGGGGGCCTTCGAGCAGATCAAAGAGAGCCAGCCAGACATTGTGATTTGTGATCTTATCTTTGAGAACATGCCCTACGGATGGACCCTCATCGATATGCTCTATCTCGACCCTGAAACACGCTCAATTCCACTTATTCTCTGTTCTGCTGCCACACATCAGGTAAAAGATGTGGCACCTTCTCTGGCGGCCAAGGGTATTCGCTGGTTAGAGAAGCCCTTCACTATTGAGGCCCTTACTGCTATGTTACGCGATATTGAAGAAACAAGATAGGTGTGACATAATATATTCCAAAGATACAGCGTAGTAGCTTTGTTAAATCCACATATCCCTCATATAAGAGATTCATTTTGCAATCAACTTTGCGGTAAATCGGCACGCATTTTGCATAGTTTATACTTGTTAAAGTTTTTTATGAACGTGTGTAGGATAATAGGTACAAACAATGAAAAAGAAACTGCGCGTAGCTATCATAGACGAATCTCCAGAATTTCTTGATCTTGTCATGCGGTTGCTTGGCAAAGAGGACTATCATCTGAAACCGCTAACACAGCATCAGGAAGCCTATGAGCAGATTAAAGATATTGAGCCAGATATTATTATTTGTGACGTGAGCATGGAAGGTGAGGCAAAACATCTTACGCTCATGGATATGCTCTATCTTGATCCTCAAACACGTGCTATTCCACTCATCGTGTGTGCAGCATCGACCCAAAACATCCAACAAATAAGCCCTTCGCTTGCAGCAAAGGGTATTGAGTGGGTCGAGAAACCCTATACAGTTGAAGAATTAGTCGATATTATTCAAAAACATTATCCTGACTAATCGAGCGGGCATTACCTCTCAAGCTGGTTTTCTGTGGTTCTGTCGACACTGACCTCTAGTGAAGTTAGTGTGGCAGGACCAAATTGTGTTGTCAAAGCCACATCGGCAGCATCACGACCATAGGCGATAGCAATACGACCTCCACGTGGTGTCGCCTGTGTCGCGTCAAAAGTGTACCAGCGACCACCAACAAAAGCCTCAAACCACGCGTGTAGATCCATCGGATCAAGTTTGTACAGATAGCCAACCACCATACGGGCCGGGATGTTTAGGCTACGACAAAGAGCAATGCCTAAATGAGCAAAATCACGACAGACGCCTGTGCGCATATGCGCTGTATTGACAGCTGATGTGGAGGCGTCACTTGTTTGATATTGATAGGTTATATGCTGGTAGATCCAATTTCTAATCGCTTCAACTTGATCATACCCTGGCTTCATCTCAGCAACGATGGTTTGTGCCAGATCGGCCAATTGATCAGACTCACAATAGCGGCTTGGTAGCAGCAAAGAGAGAATATTCTCTGGAAGATCAGTAATGGGTGTGAAGGATGCACCATACGCAACATCAATCGTCTCAGAAACTACTACATTAGCACTTGCATGAATACGAAAATACCCCTCTGGTGCCATCAAACGCTGACAGAGATTCCCAAACTGATCAGTATATTCAACAGCAGGAACACGTGGTTCTAACAGATATGTTTGGGAATCTCTGTCAGCGTTTGATGGCACCAGAGGGGTATTTTCGTATTCATGCAAGTGCTAATGTAGTAGTTTCTGAGACGATTGATGTTGCGT
>JBCDFA010000291.1:0-10168 GCA_039178835.1 Chloroflexota bacterium | reverse complement strand
GATGAACTCAACGCCGTGGCGCACGGGAGTCGTGAGTATTGGCCCTGGCGCGGCGAGGTTTTGGCGTGGCATATGGTGCGTTTGGTGTCAGTCGCGCTAGGGGCCATCACCATCCTGTGTACCTACCTGGCAGCCCGTGCACTTGAGCTTCGGATGGCAGCGGTACGAGGAGCATCACGTGCAGATGTGGACAGCATTCGTAGCCGCTTCTCCGTCGTTGCAGTACTGGCGGCAGTGCTGGTGGCCTTCAACCCGCAGTTCATTTTCACCTCAGCGCTGGTCACGAACGACGGCTTGCTGATCACGTTGAGCGCGGTGTTGTTGTGGCTGATTGTGCGGGAGGCGTGGCCGGATAGTCGTAATCACATCATTGCATACACAGCGCTGATTGGGGTGGTGCTGGGGCTGGCCATGTTGACCAAACAGAGTGCGCTCTTGCTCGTGCCGGTGGTGCTGTTGAGTGTCTGGGTGCGAACACGTGGACTCCAATGGGCCATTCTCAGCGCAGCAGTGATGCTGCTCGTCGCGGGGTGGTGGTACCTTCGCAACTGGCAACTCTATGGCGACCCCTTTGGGTTTGCAGTGTTTCGCGCTGAATTTGCGACTCAGCCATTCGAGCCAACTCGCATCGAAGCATGGATCGGCGCACTCGGCCAGCTCCACGACTCATCGTGGGCACGCTTTGGCTGGATGAATGTCTTTCCACCCGCGTGGGTCATCTGGTTCTTTACCATCATACAGTTCTGGGCGTTAATGGGACTGGCACGGCGGCTGGTACGGGTCCAACCAATGATCGATATGGTTAACCGCTTTGTCAGTGCCGATACCATCCCGTGGACACCGCAACGGCTTGGGTTTCGCATCTGGTGGCCATTAGTAGCCCTCCCCATTCTCGCGTTTGCATGGATGGTTAGTTTTGCCCTTACTGCCGGACTGGTGGCGTGGCAAGGTCGTTTGTTCTTCCCAGCACTACCAGCCATCGCGATCATTCTCGCATGTGGTTTGGCGGCTTTCAAGGATGAGCAAAACTGGTGGAGTCTACCGAATGTGGGGTTGCTGTCGATCCTGCCGATTGGTATGTTGCTGGTGGCATTGTGGCTTCCATTTGGCGTAATTCGTCCGGCGTACCAATTTTACACACTGCCTGAGTCGGTGGCACTGGAGCGGCTCGGAACCCCAACCTATGGTCGTTTTGGGAAGCCTGGCGAGTTGGGCGCAGAGTTACGTGGCTGGCGTCTTGATGGTGAAATCCGACCAGGGGCAATGGTCGAACTCACGCTGATGTGGCATGCGCTGGCCCGACAGAATCGCGACTGGACCGTGTTTGTCCATCTCGTCGATGAGCAGGATCGCATTGTGGCCGAGAACAATCGACCACCGCTGGATGGCGTTTTTCCGATGACGCAATGGGTGGCGGGGGACTGGATCGAAGATCCACATCCGCTGATCATCCCGGAGGATTTGCCACCAGGAAGATATATCCTCCGCGTTGGTTTGTTTGATCAAAACACCGGGCGACGGACTGGCCAGTTTGATGAAGATGACGATTTGCAAGGTGACTCGCTCGAAATAGGACAATTTGTAGTAAACTAGGGAGTAACTGTATCTCAACCAGAATTATTAGTTCTCCGTAAGATACGACCATACCAACGGAGAACAATAGCGCAAAGAAGCGACAGACAATCGCTGGCTTTTGCAGGGGGACGGCGATGGACACCACGAACGAGCAACTCATCCGTTCCTTGGAGCGGCGTGCAGAATTGGTGCGGACGGCCCCGCCAGAACGTTTTAGTGCAGAACTGGCTGCATTTGTAGGCTTTCTGGCTTCTCAGAGCGAGTTACGTGCGGTGATTACCGCATCACTGGAACACGAAGTCCAACGAGTCGGCGACCGCCACGCAGAACGTGCGGTACTAGCACAGGAGTATGCCGCCAAATCAGCGCTCATCGCCCAGGCGCTGGCGGAAAAACTCCAACATCGATTGAATGACGCGAGGATGCCCATGTGGCTGGGACCATTGCTCCGTTCGTACAGCGAAAAACATGCACTCGCATCGCTCGAGCGTGGGAGCACACCATGGCCACTGGTCCAAGAGGCACTTGAAAACGCAGAAGTGTACAGCGACGAGATGGAGTGCCTGATCAGTGAAGTCAATAGTGCTGAGGCACGCTGGAGCGCGTTACGCCTGATCGAAGAACGTCAGGCCGTGCACGAAGTGACTCATGCGCTGGCCCGCTTGTGGGGGCATGTGCAACACGGTATGTCGGTACCGCTCTTGCCGGAATGGCGGCCTACACTCGGGTCGGTTGCCGAAGACACGTGGGAGCAAAGCAACATGATGCTGTTACAACATGAGCTTCTGGCGAACAATGGCGGTGGCGATGTGGCACTACGAACGTCGCTCTACCACGACCTGCGACGGCTCACCGTGGCGCTCACCGAGGCACTCGAGGCCCGTCCGCTGGCGTTGCCAACAATTGAGCGATTCAAGGGCTGGTGCGAAATGTACGAACGAGCGGAGTTGCTCCGCAAAGCACGACCGGGGAAAAAAGCGACCGAAGCAACCCGCCGCCGCAAACGTAATGTGATGATCGCCGAGGTGATGCGTTATCTGTACCATCAGCGGTTTGCGCCGTTTACGCTGGCGATGCTCGAAGATGAGCAACTGCGGCAGATGGGCTTCCCGCAACGTGCGCCACGTCCGGTGCTGGTCGAGGTACATGTGGTCAGTGATCGTGACACACTGCTACAGAGCTATGTAGGATTAGTTCAGGCACTACGCTCATCCGAAGCGCTACAACAGCTTGCATTACGCGAGGCATTTCTCATGGCGTTTCTGGTGGAGCCAATTGCACGGTTTGTTGAGCCAGCACCACTGCGTATCGGCAACACGCTGCTGCACTCGGTGGCCGTCGACCTGACCAAGCCTTCGGATGCCGGACGCCAGCCGTTGAGCGTTGATACGATTGCCAACCGCGTTGCGGAGGAAGACCAACTCTTTACCTTCCTCAACACGGCGAGTGAAGATGAACTGGACGCGGTGCCGGGAATTGGCCCAACCAAAGTACAACAGATTGTGGCCGGGCGACCGTATGGCAGTGCCGATGATCTGAAGAGAGCCAAATTGCCCACGTCGGGAGTGCTCTATCAAGCGTTGCGAAGTCGTGCATTGCGTGGGATGCAAACACTGATTAAGGAAAACGACACCTAGCATGGTGCGACGTAAGCTGATTTTTCATACAACAATGACAGGCTAGCGAGAGGAAGCATAGTATGCGTGTACCGATTTCATGGTTAAAAGAGTTCGTCGATGTGACCATTCCTGTAGAAGAATTGGCACATCGCATCACGATGGCCGGGCTGGAGGTCGAGGCGATTGACTACATCGGGCTGGAGCAAGCGGAACTGCCGTGGGACCCAGAGCTGGTATTTGTCGGCAATATCCTGGAGGTTCGCCAGCATCCCGATGCGGACCGCCTTGTGCTAGCAGATGTCGATTACGGGGCAGATGCGCCACACACGGTGGTTACTGGTGCGCCCAATCTCTTTCCCTACAAAGATCAGGGCCGTCTGAGTCATCCACTCAAAGGCGTCTTTGCCAAAGAAGGTTCCGTCCTCTACGATGGTCACGCCGATGGCAAAGTCAAGATGAAGCTCAAAGGCCGTCCGGTGCGCGGTGTGATGTCGAACGCGATGCTATGCTCTGAGAAAGAACTCGATCTGTCGGAGGAGCACGAAGGCATTCTGATTCTGCCAGACGATGCGCCGACCGGAATGCCACTGCGCGACTATCTCGGCGATATCGTGCTTGATATTGCCATTACCCCCAACATCGCTCGTGCGTTGTCGATCCTGGGTGTGGCTCGCGAAATTGCAGCAATCACCAATACGCCGTTGCGGATGCCTGAGTTCGCGCTTGAGGCCACGGGACCAAGTATCGAGGGCCGCGCTCAAGTCACGATTGAGACGCCCGATCTGTGTCCGCGCTTCACGTCAACATTGATCGAAGGCATCAAGATTGGCCCTTCGCCCTTCTGGATGCAGCGACGTTTGTTGATGGTCGGTATGCGCCCGATCAACAATATTGTTGATGTGACCAATTATGTCATGATGGAGCTGGGACAGCCCAGCCATGCGTTCGATGCCGATATGGTGGCCGATCAACATTTGATTGTCCGCTCTGCGACACCGGGTGAACGCTTGACCACTCTCGACGGCAAGGAGCATCAACTGACGCCGGATCGGCTGATGGTGTGTGACCCGAAAGGCGCGTTGAGTCTCGCCGGTGTGATGGGTGGCGCCACAAGTGAAGTCAGCGATACGACAACACGGGTATTGCTTGAAGCGGCGACGTGGGAGCCCACCACGATTCGCAAGACGGCGCGTGAACTCAAGCTCCCTTCGGAGGCATCACGACGCTTCGAGCGTGGCGTGGACTACGAGTTGCCCCCACTGATGCAGCGGCGTGCCCTCGGTCTGATGCAGGAGATCGCCGGTGGTACGGTTGCAGAAGGCATCGTCGATGCGTACCCGCGCCCGTGGCAGAAGGTCGTGCTTGATCTGCCCCCGAGCGAAGTCACACGTATCGTCGGTGTGACGCTCAGCGCCGAGGAGATTGCGGCATTGCTGGAGCGGTTGGAGTTCACGTGTGAACTGGTGGAGACACCCGAAGCCGGGATGGTCGTGCGAACAACGGCACCAAGTTATCGGTTAGACATATCAAACCTGGCCGATCTGTGTGAGGAAGTAGCACGTATTTATGGCTACGAGCAAGTTCCCGAAACGCGGCTGGCCGACGAAATACCTATACCAATAGAGAATTCTTCACTGGTACTCGAACAACGTGTGCGCGACATTCTGGCGCGTTGTGGGCTCGATGAGGCGATGACCTACTCACTGACCAATATGGCCAGTGTGGCCAGAATCAACCCGAACGACGCTGAACCTGCCTTGCATATGCGGGTCGAGAATCCGATCACCCCAGAGCGTGAATATCTGCGTCGCTCATTGTTGCCGGTTCTGTTAGAAGCCTTCGCTCAGAATCTCCGCGAACGTGATCGCGTCCTTGTGTTCGAGATAGGGCGAGTCTACCTGCCACGCAAAGGTCAGGTGCGCCCCGATGAGCCCCGCCGACTGGCCATCACGATGGCTGGCCCACGTGACACAATGTCATGGTTTGGGCAAGATGATGCGGCAATGGACTTCTTTGATCTCAAAGGTGTTATTGAAACATTGTTAGTACGTTTGAATATCACCAAAAGTATCATGTTTGAACCATTGACAGATGATACGCGCTTTCATCCGGGGCGGGCTGCATCGCTCGTTCAGTCAGGGAAAGACACATCTCAAGTCATCGGTGTGTTGGGTGAACTCCATCCCGATTTGCGTGAACGACTCGACCTCGAGACACCACGTGCGCTCGTGGCAGAATTGGATCTGGAAGCACTGATCGAACTGGCGCAACCAGTGCAGTTCCGTTCTATCTCACGCTACCCGGCAACCGTCCAAGATCTGGCGGTGGTAGTCGGCATCGATGTTCCCGCTCGACGAGTCGCTGATGCAATCCGCAAATACGCGGGGGCTGGTCTCGAGTCACTGACCCTCTTCGATGTCTACGAAGGACCACAGGTCGGCGAGGGCAAACGCAGCCTGGCATATCGGCTGGCCTTCCGTTCGATGGATCGCACCTTGAGCGACACCGAAATCAACAAGTCACGCAAGAAAATCGTGCGTGGGCTGGAGCACGACATCGGAGCGACCATTCGCGCATAGTTTTCGCATTATTGAAATGAACTGTACATGCTCCGATTCCTTCTACAGGAGTCGAGGCATTGTGCATTTTTATTGAGCCTCGCGTGAAAGTGCAGGGCCAACCACATCGCGCTGACGAAACGGAGCTATCAGCAATCGGCCCACAATCTGATGCGGTTTGAGCCAGTTGATTTGTGCCCCGTGCTTGTTGTTCGCAAGAATCCGTTTCGCCAGCCACGGAGTTACTGTTTCGACATTATCACCCAGAATGTTTACGAATTTCCGAATTTGCGCTTCTCGTTCGGGGCGAAAACTCTGCACCAGGAGATCGGTCATCACCATGCCTGGACTAATGCTACTGAGCTTGACGGGAGTGGTCTTTAATTCACGAACGAGTGTCTTGGTGAAATAGGCCGTTGCCGCTTTCGAGGTGCCGTAGAGCGAACTACCGGGACGCATTTCACCACCACTCCCCCAGCCCCTGAAGGTATACACATGGCCATAACCCTGCTGCAGCATGCCACGTATAGCGACTTTGCACCCATACATCGTACCAATGATATTGGTCTGAATGAGTGTCTCAATGACATCGTTCTCATGTTCCCAGAAATCCTGCTCGATTGAATTCCCGGCAGCATTGTTTAGCCAGATGTCCACCTTTCCAAAGCGTGCTGTTGCCGCCTCCCAAAGCGACTGTACCTGCCTATAGTTTGTGATATCGCATACCTTGCCACACACACGTTCTCGTGTGAATTGTGCACCAAGCTTTGCAACCGCATCATCAACACTTTGCTGACGACGCCCACTCACCATCACCTGACACCCTCGTGCCAAAAGGGACTGCGCCAGCCCATAGCCGATTCCTCGCGTACTCCCTGTGATAACAACTGTTTTCATAGAACAGGCTCCATCAATTCATTCAAGACAGCGGTAAGATCTGCAAATTTGTCCGGAGTGTATTCCCCCATGGTTTGCCAGTAGACTTTCCCCTGTGGATCGACCAATAACACATGAATAGTTGATCTATCGCTTAAATCGAGCGCTGTGAGAAATGCATCAACATCAGTATACAGGGTAATGGTCGTATCACGAACTTCCTGATCAGGAATACCCGTTCGCATCCAATAGTCGATAAGCCAGCGTTCAGGAAGCGAAAACTCTTTGAGTACTGGTACCTCATATACTCCAATATGAGCACACCCCTGCTTCAAGCGCCTGAGAAACGGCATCCAGGTATTAACTAGTACTTGATGCTCTTGCGTAAAAGCCAGCAGCGCTACATTATAACGCCCACGGAAATTGTCTGGTACACGAAATGCTTTACCACTTACGGTATCACCTTGAATTGAGGGGAAAATCATGGTCTTTTCCTTTTGCTACTCAACCAACTGTTTTGTTGGTTCTGTCGATAAAATTTTTACTCTGTCTGAAGGCCACGCAAAAACACATCGATAAGTTCATTCGCCATAAATTGACGACTCCGATTCACATAGACACCGGGGATCGAGTGGACTCCTTCGATAGATGAGAATATAGCTCCAGCAATATTTCCCAGATGAGGATGCTTGATCTCGCCACGCCGTCGGGCCGCTTCGAGCACCTGCACAATAGGTACGACAGTCGCTTCAAACGCAAGATCGGAAATGGTATTCGCTGCTACGTCATTGATAGCTGGTAGATCACTTGTTGCTAAACGGACCACATCAATGGGTGGCTGTGAGAGAAGCCACGCTGCAATCTGCTGCAACTCTTTTCGCAGATCGCCTTGGCCCTGCTGAATAGCAACTCGCATTTCGTGCGAATGGCGCTCCATATGCCGTGTCATCACCTCAACGTACAACGCTGATTTCCCATCGGGAATATGATGATAGAGCGATGCATGGTGAATACCAGCCAACTTTGCAATATCTTTGACAGTAACTGCTTTATATCCACGCTCTACGAAGAGTTTTTCGGCTGCGTCGAGGACGCGTTCTCGTGCTTCTGAATGTGATGTCATATACTCAACCAACAGTTTTGTTGATATTGTATATAGATTTTAGGCCAGAGTCAATAGAGACATTTGGATCAAGGGATTCTGGGATATTCTGATGATACGATTAAATCACTGATCGGCATACAATAAAACACACAGGCTGTCACAACTTAAATCCATCGAAAATATGTAAGTGCGGATTAGAGCCGCACGAGACAGAAAACAAATGGTGCGGCTTGGAGCCACACCACCATCAGAATAAGACATCCCTCTAGTTTCTGCACCGATCAGCTACCAAAAACGCGGTCTCGCGGCATGTTTGGCTGTGTATCCGGCACTGTTACGCGCAACACCCGTGCTAATTCGGATAAAGCCTGCTCGCTCTGTGCCAATGACTGTTCCTGGCCAGGAGCAGCTAGCGCCCGTACCTGCTGCTGCGCCGTCAGCGCCTGTGCGACCGGAGCACGTAATCCAATAATGGCCTGCTCGAGACGACGTGCTCGCTCACGATACAGACTGTCGTTTGGCGATTGCCCCAGTGCTTGATCAAGTGCCTGAGTGAGCATCTTGGCAACAGCCTGCATGGTCTGCACATCCTCATCTTCCCAGGTCTGATTAGCTGTGTGACCAATTGTCAGCACCCCATAGGTCTGACGCTGTCCTATAAGTGGAGTAGCGATAATGGAGGTTGCTCCAGGGACCAGCGGGTCACGCTCCCGTTGACGAATAGCATCAGCAACAGTCACTGCATTGCCTTCTTGCATAGCCCGGCCACTGGGTCCATCGTTTGCACGGATGGTGAGATTGGCCACTGGTGTTTGAGCATCAGCTGTTACAACGCGATACACCTCAGAACGATCCTGCATCGCCACAGCTACATCTTCAACCCCAAAGTTTGTATGGAGTACTTGCGCTACTGAACGAAGAGTATCTACCAGCATAGTTTCATCCCAGGCCTGATTCTGGACCTCGGAAAGTGTACTGACAACCTGTTGTATGGTTGCCAGACGTGCCCATCGTCGTTGTCCTATACGCTTTACTGTCTCGATATCGCCAAGCAAGCGTCCACTGATCTGAGCAATACTCTTGCTCTGTTGAACAGCGTCACGTTGAGTAATAGGCTGATACACCTGTCCCAATTGCTGTGAAATAAGTAAAGTTGCTCGGTCAATCACTTCCTGATCATAAGACCATACCCCATCAAAACGTCGCCCACCAGTAATCGGATCACGTCCACTCACTTCCTGTGTAAGCAGTGTCGTCCAGAATGTTGGTGTGTTCACGATCAGAAACCATTCGTTTGCCAGTGGGTCGGTCGGAGCAATGCGGATAAACTCAATACCGGGGATAGTAGGTGGTGGAACATCAGGAATACCAAAGACATACACCCGGCGACATACCGCACCAAGACGTTGGTAGCGACGAAGTTGGTCAGGAAAATGCGAAAACCGCTGAAATCCTGCATAGAAGTCAAGTGGCTGCCCCTGTTCAATAACTTGGTCTTCGATCAGGTGGCTAATAGTGTTCATCAGGGGAACAGTCTGGACCTGTCGCAGGTCGTTGTACTGTCCCGCAACGGCACGGTAGAGGGAAATGCTCATGACGTTAGCTTTCTCCGGGAGAATGGCAGAGAGACAGTATCTCTGCTGGACAAATAATTGTAGAGTGGCAGGTAGACCTCGAAAGGACGTGGAGGTGTGTCTTCGTTGTATGTTGTCCTACGTAACACAGTACGAACAGGATGTTGTCTCCCTGGTACTCTGGAAGTGTCTGAAACAAATGTTATATCAGATAACACTATGGTTTGGACACACTTGCGTCTATACAATATAAAACGGCGTATAGTATAAAACGATACGTTGTCATACTTTTACGGATAAAAAGTGTGGAATTGGATAGAAATCAAACCATTTTTCAAATCGGCACAAAGCCCAATGTGCAAACTACTCTCCCTTTGTATAATAGGAAATCATAACGATTCGTGAGAAGGAAAAGAACATGGAAAGCGCTACTCTGTCAAAACCTGAGATGCAGTGGTTCGAACATGTGCCAAAGACAGAACTCCATCTGCATCTCGAAGGTGCTATTCCGCTTAACGCATTATGGGAGTTGCTGCAAAAGTATGGTGGCGATCCTGCTATTCCTGACATGCGTGCGCTTGAACAACGTTTCGCGTATCGAGACTTCCCGCATTTTATTGAAGTCTGGGTGTGGAAAAACCAGTTTTTGCGTGAATACGAAGATTTCACCTTTATTGCAGAGGCCGTCGCACGCGATCTCGCCCGACAAAACATCCGCTATGCCGAAATCTTCTGCTCACCTCCTGACTTTGTGCGCCATGGTTTGCAAACCCAACGCCTGATCGAGGCCATCTCAGCCGGGTTAGCGCAAGTAAAAGAAATAGAAACCGCAATCGTGGTCGATCTGGTGCGTGATTTTGG
>JBCDFA010000290.1:0-10169 GCA_039178835.1 Chloroflexota bacterium | reverse complement strand
CTCGATTTGCTCTTGGTATCAGCACCTGCCCGTATTGTCAACACTGCCTCTAGTTCACATCACTGGAATCCCATCCAGTTTGATAATCTGCAAGGGGAGCAGGAATTTCCACCAGGGAAGTTTGGTATGCCTGCAATGTATGGTTGGAGTAATACATATCGCATTATGTTTACTTATGAACTGGCGAATCAAGTTCGAGATACTGGAATTGTAGCGAACACGTTCTGCCCTGGTTTTGTCGCGGTACAACGCTCTGCTGCGCCCAGAATAGTGAATGCAATTATGCCGCTGTTCGGTGTGCTGGCAAAGGCACGTTCGCCACAGGAGGCTGCCGAGATCATCGTGTATCTGGCCACCTCACCAGAAGCTGCTACCCAGACTGGCACCTACTACTCAAGTGGTGAGCTAACGCGCTCGTCTGCTGAGACCTATGACGAGGCGCTTCGCAATCGTTTATGGCACACTACGCTCAACTTATTGGGCTATACTCATGATCCATTGGAACGAGTTACTACAGTCAGTTAGCATAGTGGCTAATCGCTGTTGGTGTTAGTCTCCTCATTATCACAACACAACCTCATGTACTGAAAGGGACACCATGATGGATGATAAGCTTAACCATGAATGGGAAGCTGAGCTCGCGCTGATCAAAGATACAGTTGTGGCGCGTATCAAACCAGAGACAGTGCTGGCAAAAACGGGAAAGACCTGGCCAGCGTGGTATCAGATCCTCGATGATTTTGCAGCACCGACCAAGGGCTACACCGCCAGTGCAAAGTATCTCCGCGACGAACACCAGGTCAGTGCGTGGTGGTCAAACAGCATTGTGACGCGCTACGAGTATGTTCGTGGTCTGCGCGACGGCTCTCCAAAAGGCAAAACAACAACGGATCGCCCAAATGTGTATCGCCGCATCAGTGAGGAGTCGGTCGTGAGTAAAACCGGAAAGGGCTGGGAGGCTTGGTTTGTCATTCTTGATGGTTTTGCAGCCCCAGAGAAAGGGCATACCGTCAGCGCTAAATATCTCCGCGAAACATACCAGTTGAGTCCGTGGTGGGCACAGGCCGTAACGATCCGGTATGAGTGGGAGCGTGGCTTACGTACATAGGCTGATTGGCATTGTTTAAGTGATTATGGAGAGATACAAGTTGACATATTGATTGATCTCTTCTACCATTGAAATATCGCACAACGCTAAAGTATACAGCACATAGCATATACGAAAGGGTAGCCATTCATGACAGTGCAATTCGGCGTTTTTGTCCCGCAGGGCTGGCGCATGGATCTGGTAGAGATAGATAATCCGGTTGAAAAATACGAGGCCATGACCAACGTTGCCAAGGCAGCTGATGGTTTGTCTGCATATGATTCGATCTGGGTGTACGATCATTTTCATACCGTTCCTACACCGACAAAAGAGACCGTTTTTGAGTGTTGGACTATTACTGCGGCACTCGCACGTGATACGCAGCGGGTCAAAGTAGGCCAGATGGTGTCTTGCAATGGCTACCGCAATCCGGCGTTGTTTGCCAAGATGGCATCAACCGTCGATGTGATGAGCAATGGCCGTTTGCTTTGTGGTATTGGTGCAGGATGGTACGAGCATGAATGGCGTGCGTATGGTTATGGTTTTCCTGAAACACGTGATCGTATGCGGGCCTTCCGCGAAGCCTGTGAGATTATGGTAAAGATGTGGACCGAAGATGATCCTACCTTTGAGGGGGAGTACTACCACATCAACAAGCCAATCAACGAACCCAAAGGAGTACAGACACCGTATCCTTCATTCTGGATCGGCGGTGGTGGCGAACAGGTCACGCTCAAACTAGTGGCAAAATATGGCAACGCCTGTAACGTCGGTGGTGATCCAGACACAATCCGCCACAAACTTGCAGTGCTTCGTGACCATTGTGAGAAGCTAGGCCGCAATTATGATGACATTATCCGCTCCACCAATATGAATGTGGTACTCCTCAATGAGGGTGAAGATCCGGTGGCAGCAACAGAAAAGATCTGTGCCTTGTACAATTGGAGTTTTGATGATCTGAATCGGCATATGACTGTTGGTACTGCGGATCAGATTACTGAACATATTCAGGGACTGGTTGATGTCGGCGCTAATTATGTTATTTTGTATTTTCCTCGCATTGCATATAATCATGAGCCGATGTATCATTTTGCTGAACAGATTGCCCCACGTTTTAGTTAGTAATTTGTCAGTTTGTGTTAACCACAGAGAACACATATTCCCTGTGGTTTTTTATTCCAAAAAAGTTTGTTTTGCTACTACACAAGTATGCACCTGGGAATCATAAGAGGCGCTCTGATGAACGCCCCTTTGTTGGCAGATAGACACTTAAAACACGACCGGCAGTTTTTGGAGCCCACGTATCACCAGACTGCGACGCCAAACGAGATTTTCTGGTGTATCTTGCAGTCGAATATCTGGGAAGCGCCGTAAAACCGTATTAATAGCGATTTCTCCTTCCAGACGGGCCAGTGGTGCGCCCAGACAGAAATGAATGCCATGGCCAAATGCCACGTGACGGTTGTCAGTACGGGTTATGTCGAGGGTATCGGGATCAACAAATCGCTCCTCATCACGGTCTGCCGATCCGATTACCACCAGTACTTGTTCTCCACGGGGAATGGTTTGATCGCCAATAGTGACATCTTCACTGGCAAAGCGGGCAGTTGAGGTTTCTACCGGCCCATCATAGCGAAGGAACTCCTCGACAGCCGAGTGAATGAGTGCAGGTTGCTCCTGGAGTAAACGCATCTGATCGGGGTTCATCAATAGGGCCAGCATGCCGTTCCCGATCAAGTTCACCGTTGTCTCATGCCCGGCAATCAATAGCAGAATGACCATTGCATACAGTTCATCCTCACTGAGTTTATCACCAGCTTCTTCGGCTTCGAGCAGAGCTGTAATGAGGTCATCCTGTGGGTGTGCGCGGCGGCTGGCAAACATGTTGGCAAGGTATTCTACAAATGCATCCATCGCTGGCGCAAGCAGCGCAAATCGATCTTCGGTTGACTCTACATCGATTGCAGCATTTGACCATTTGCGGAGATCTTCGCGATCTTCGGCAGGGACCCCAAGTAGTTCGGCAATCACAATGATGGGGAGGGGAAAGGCATAGTCATTGATAAACTCCATCTGGCCCTGTGGTTGTACTTCATCGAGGAGGGAGTCGGCAATTTCCTGAATGCGGGGACGCAGTTGCTCGATGCGCCGTGGCGTAAAGGCTTTCTGTACAAGGGTACGTAACCGTGTGTGATCAGGCGGGTCTACCGACAACATATTGTAGGAGAACAATGCTATCGATTTCGGTGGTTTACCATATTGCTCCTGCTGTTCGGGCGTCATTACTGAACGCCCATTTTTCACGAGGTGGGAGTTTTTCAAGGCGGCGACCACATCCTCATAGCGGGTGATGAGCCATAGTGGACGACCATCGGGCAACGTAGTACGATGAACGGGCGCTTCTTTACGTAAACGCGCATAATCTGAATATGGGTTCTGGGTAAATGCTGGTGCCAAAAGATCAATAGGGAAGGTCGATGTCATAAGGCCTCCTCTTCAACGACATATTGTTGTAAAATAGACAAATTGTTGATAAAATTATGATAGAGGTCAAGTTCGCTTATGTCAAGCGACAGATTCTGGTATTCGTCGTATATTCAACAAAGTAGCTGAAAATGTCGTCAAAAAAAGCCGACCCACGCGTCCTTCGCACCCGCCAACTGCTTCGAGATGCCTTACTCGATTTGATTCGTGAAAAAGGGTTTGAAGCCATCACTATTCAAGATCTGACCGACCGAGCCCAATTAAATCGAGTTACATTCTATCTGCACTACCGCGATAAACAAGATTTGCTGACACGTAGTATGGAGGATATGTTAGATGAACTGGTTGCAAGAGCAGAACTAACTCCATTACCTAATTCTTCCAATGAGGCTGATCGTGGCCTTGAGCACCTGACAGGGCTTTTTGAGCATGTAGCCCAACACAAAGATTTCTACCGGGTTATGCTGGGGAAAGATGGCATGGCTTCGTTTGCCGCACAACTACGTTCATATATTGAACAGTTTGTGTATCAGCGTATAGAATCCAAACAACCAGAGATTAATTATCTTAAGGTACCAACCAATATATACAGCCGGTTTATGGCTGCTGCTTATGTAGGGGTTATTGCGTGGTGGCTCGAAAATGATCAGCCGCATTCGCCTGCGAAGATGGCAGAATGGCTCTGGCGTCTGACACTGTCTGGAACACCTGATGACTTTCGTCCTGACCAGTCGTAGACAGAACGCATTTCAATACTTTATATAAAGTATGTAAGTGATAGAAAAATCAGTAGTTAGATAGCAGAAGACATTACTGACTTTTCCGTTCGATGCGTTTACCACGATCATATTCATAATACTCTTGCATGTGAGATGCGAAACTAGCAGTGAATGCCGGATGTAGGCGCCGTTTCTCAAGGGTGCGGCGTTCTCGTTCATTTGAAGTGTATTCGATAGCCCAGTCAAGAGTTCCGCAGTTGATGGGATAGGCAATCAAGAAGCCAGTGAGTTTGTGTGTATGAATCCACTCTTCCGCTTGTTCTGGTGCTGTGAAGACACCACTTGGCAGATGATAAGAGGAGGCTCCATTTCCTGGAGCAGCAAATATCCAGACTTTCTCCATAGTATTTACCTAGTTACATGTAGTTAAAAGAAACGTGTGCGAGTAACATTTAGATGTGATTTGTTTGCAGAGAAAAAACTTTTGACTAAAAATTTTCTTTTCCCGCGATTACAAGGCTCCTAGAACAACATACGTATATTTCGACTATTTGGATTTTTATAACACTAGTTGTAATCTTCTGGTGTTTTTAGTCAACTTTATAGAATGATTTCCAACACCACATATATTTAGTATATGATGAGCAGAGTATATAGCTTTTACGTGAGAATAATGAATTTTCAATACAGTATCATTAATTGTGTCTAATATATACTAAGGGTCCTGATTAACAGTCATAATAGGTTTTGGCTTAAGTGTAAGTCGAAGTCTGCGTGCCAATGAAGCTGCAATATTCCAGACCAAACGTGTTCCGATCTCGGGGTCTTCTTCGGCCAGAGCTAGCAGTCGTGCCCGGTGAAGTGAGAGAAGTGTGGCACCTTCAGCTCCTGCGCGTAGGGTTGCACTCCGCTGTCCGCTATCGAGGAGCGCTAACTCGCCCGCTACTTGCCCAGGAAGCAATGTCGCAACGTGATGGGTTTCGGTCCGGGTCGCATCTGGTGTTATTGGTGCAAGAACATCAACACATCCTTCCTTGATAACAAACAGATGATTTCCAGTATCATCGGCGTGAACAATTTCCTGATGTGGCGTATATACACGAATGTTAAATTGGGCGGCCAAGCGTGTGCGCTGCGTGAGGTTCATAGTATCGCCAATATCAGAGCTACCTAAAAACTGTGCAATATCACCAACACTGGCGACACTAGTCCCAAGCGTTTGGTCGAGTTGGATGGTATTTAAAGGAAGACCAAGAAACGATGCAATGTATCGCTGGGTTTGTTCAGGTGTCTCGAAATGGGGCCAATGGCTGGCTTTGGAGAGAATGCGTAGGTCTGCCGTGGGCCATTCATCAGTAATAACGCCAGCATCACGTAGCGGCACGGTATTGTCCTCTGCCCCCCAGATGACCAGTGTAGGCGCTTCAATTTGCCCCAGCTTACCTCGCAAATCATTCTCTTGCATGGCACGGTAACATTCGGCCCGCACCCGCCCTTGACCAGGTCGACGTGCATCAGCACGGATTCGCATGTAGTCGGTTTCACTGATACCGCTACGTTCAGCAAATAGCGCGGGCCGCATAATCCGATCAGTTACCTGAATAACTTGTGACTCAACCATATTCGCAATTTTGCTGCCCAGAGAAAATCGCTCAAGTCGGGTGATGGGAGAGATAAAGAGATCAATATATGTTGAGAGGCGCCCGCTGATCGTAGGACACAATAATACCATCCGCTCTACAAGTTCTGGGTAACGCAGTGCGAGGGTGATACTGATCATCCCCCCCATTGAGTGGCCAACTAACACCACGGGGCCCTCACTCATATGCTGAATCAATGATGCAAGGAGATCTGTGTAATCCTGAATAGTAGTAGTATGTGGTAGGCGTGGTGAATTCCCATATCCGGGTAGATCTACCGCAAGACAGCGATAACGTCGACTCACATATGAGATGACAGGAGACAGTGCGAACCATGAGCTTGACCAGCCATGGATGTGGAGCGCTACTTGTGCTCGTCGTGGACCGTCTTCACGAACATAGATACGCTGACCATTAACAGTATATGTTGTCATAATAAGCATCTTTCGTAGCTAACGATGCTGATTGATATGTGTGTCTTATACAGATGTTACGACTTGCCATGTGTATCCGGTCGAAGTCTGTTGTAGCTGTCCAATTGATGGAATATGGGTTGCAATCAACAGCGCCTTTTCCTGAACGGCCTGATCGCAAAGCACCTTACGGCTGTGTTGCTTTGTTTCAACATCTGACCAGTGCGCACTCCATTCAGGATGGGCAACCTCGACGCTATGATGAAAGAGATCGCCGAGGCAATAGATGGTTTTTCCATTCGAATGAATACGAACGATCTGATGTCCAGGGGTATCGCCTGGTGCTGGGAGCAGTTGGACACTATTGCCGAGTTGATATGGTGTATCAATCAACTCCAACGAGCCATGATGATGTACATGTAAGAGCGTGCGACTTTCTATCGAGGCCGGGTCCTGCAACTTGTCCTGCATTTTCTCCCAATCAGCCTTGCCCAGATAATGCTTGGCGTTGGGAAAACTCATCTCACTCTGTCCATTATAATTGGTCGTAACATTACTAAAATGATCAAAGTGACCATGCGTGATAATGACGTGGTCAATAGATGCCGGTGATATGCCAACAGCTGTAAGTTGTTGCACACAATCTGACGAAGGCTCGTAGTTGGGCGGTGCAAATGGTGTATCTGCAATGGTGGTAGGATTACATGCGTCTACAAGAATGGACATACCCAAAATATCGATATGAATACACTGAACAGGTATATGGATCGGGTTGGTCAAAATGTTGCTATATTGGGGATATGCGTTTGGAGTTGTAATGTCGAACCATTCTGCCAGGTTTGCTTGAATCGTCCCAGTGTTGATAATGGTGATGGTTGCTGCCCCTAATCGAAAGCAGCGAAGTGTTTGAGTCATGCAGTCTTTCTTTCGCTGATGCGTATCGTGGTTAGAAAGATCATGAATATAGTACCACAAGTGGCGGTACCTCCGATAATTTTGTATTGTATGGGTCAAGGGTTATCTGTATGTTGATTGATTGGTCGACGTTGTTTATTGTTGGTGCAATTTTCTTTACAACTTCTTTTGTTCGTGCAGCTGTAGGATTTGGTGATGCGTTAATGGCGATGCCATTGCTCTCTCTCGTTGTTGGTATCCAAACAGCAACACCTTTGTTTGCACTGGTTGGTGTCTCCATAAGCTACGTTATTCTGGCGCGAAGTTGGCGACACGTTGCAGTGCGTTCCGCTTGGCGCCTTATTCTTGCATCGTTTGTGGGTATTCCATTTGGCTTATACTGGCTCACGAATATTCCTGAGACCGTCGTCACAACGATTTTGGGCATAGGTGTGATGCTCTTTGGTCTCTACAATCTATTTGCCCCACCACTCCCACAACTTCTGGGTGAGCGATGGAGCTATGCGTTTGGTTTTTTTGCGGGCATACTCGGTGGTGCGTATAACACCAATGGGCCACCCATTGTCGTGTATGGTACCCTCAAACGTTGGGAGCCAGAACAGTTTCGCTCAACACTCCAGGCCTATTTTTCACTCACCGGGGTGATGATTTTGATGGGGCATGCCATGGCAGGGCTGTGGACATCACAGATTGTGCAGACGTATCTCTTCATTATGCCTGCTGCAATTGTCGCTATTGTACTTGGTAGCAAGGCAAACCGTCATATACCAGTGCAACTCTTTCGACGTATTATTTATGTGGTACTCATCTGTGTTGGGCTCTTCCTAATCATATAATCACATCACGATCAGGCCTCAGTTGCACATGCACTGGTCAGTCGGGCAAACTCGTGTAGAAATACAGGAATACGCCGTTGCCAGAGGATAGGAACAATAGCAAGAATGACCAATGTAGGATGAATGGAAATCAAAATTCCTGGAAGCACAAGGAGTAAAAACAGTGGGGTGACGGAAAAAATAAATTGATTCCCCATGCTGTACATGTTCATGGGCACTTGTGCCCAGGCAACATGCATAAAGCGTGTGCGATAGGAGGGCACACGCTCGGGAAGTTGTCGCAGTAGTTCCATCACGATGATGCCCATACATTGACCGAAAACAACCACAAAAATGCCGCCAAGTGTGATCAGCCGAAGATATTCGTGGAATGGTGATGACGGCATTGTAATGGGCCAGATATAGTCACTTTGCCATACACAGACGATCACCGACCCTAACCCCCATACCGCCATACCTGCACCCCACGCACTCCCCCATGTGCAACAGAGACTGTTCCAGAACATCAGACAAAACCGGTTGAAGGAAGCCATTTTATGTGATATGTTCATAGGATATTCCTTAATAGTCTGTCGAACATGTGTACTATACTATAACAAAATGGTGAAAGTGTACAGTGCTTTTATCAGTTAGGAGTCTGGAATTCCTCTTTTGGTGTGTAAGAGGTTTTAGGGTATGAAGTATTTACAAAAGAAACCCTTTCTCCTATACTGAGTACCATAATGTTTGTTTTCTACTTTTGGTGGTTTCGATGTGTCCAGCAGTTGCTTGAGGATTGCCGATACATCCGTCAATACATCCATGGATAAGATGTATCTATCTTTCTGAATGGTTGTGCTTCCTAACAGGAAAGGCGACCATCAAAAATACCTTGTCTACGTACTTTATTGACCGATAAGGAGGAGTAATGTCTGACAATTCTGCGTCTCCTGACAAACCAAGCCCAGCACGTATGTATGACTACTATCTCGGTGGAAAGCACAATTTCGAGATTGATCGTCAGGCTGCCAAGCAAGTAATCGCTTTTTATCCAGATATGCCCTATGCAGCCAAATCCAATCGGGCCTTTCTGCGGCGGGTGGTGTCTTTTCTTTCATCACAGGGCATTAATCAATTTCTCGATCTTGGCTCAGGTATTCCTACTGAGGGTAATGTACACGAGGTAGCCCAGGCAGTTAATCCGCAGGCACGCACGGTCTATGTCGAGATCGATCCGGTAGCCGTGGCATACAGCCAACAAATTCTGGAGGGGCAAAAGAATGTTGTTTCGGTCGTTGGAGATGTGCGTGAGCCAGATACAATTCTGAATCATAGCGAGATACGGTCGTTGATAGATTTCAAACAACCAGTTGCGGTTTTAATGGTAGCGATGCTTCATTTTATTACCAATGATGCTGAATTGTATCGTATTGTACGAGCATTCCGGGATGCAGTGTCGCCGGGAAGTTATCTTGTTATTACGCACTCGTGCTACTTTGAAGGCGTCAAGAGCGATCCAACAGTCGATAAAGTGGAGTCTATCTATTCCAAGGCTATGGAAGGACTTAAGATCCGTACACGCGATGAAGTACTGCCCTGTTTTGAAGGTGTGGAACTGGTCGAACCTGGATTCGTGGATACAGTAATCTGGCGTCCTGAAGAACCACAAAGTCATCCCAAGTGGTCTGGCTATACGGCTGGGGTAGCACGCAAGTCGTGAGATAGCACAATTGTTGAGGGGGCACATGCCCTCTCCTCCCTTACACGGCATCACAGAGGAAGAGGTTATCGAATATGATCGTACGTTCTACGCTCTTGATCATGGCCGGTCTTCTCCTGTCTTTGGCTTTATCTGGGGTCTATGCCCTATTCGCCGCCACGTCGCAGTCTGGAACATACCGCTCATGGGAATCACCACCTGTATTCGACTATGTTTATAGTGTTACCATCTTCCCATGTAGTGAATACAGATATGGTCGGCTTCGTTTCATGCGAAATACAGCGAATGCGTGGTGTGGTACTGGTGCCCCCAGCTTCACGCTTACAACGACGGAACCATGTCCGTAGGTAGTATTCAGCCGTTGTGAGAGGGTGTT
>JBCDFA010000289.1:0-10204 GCA_039178835.1 Chloroflexota bacterium | reverse complement strand
GAGTCTTTCATCCCCGCAACGAGCCAGTCGCGTTGTGCTTGCCCCAGCATCGTCCGTTCAGGGTCAAACTGGGCCTCACAGCCGGGTGAAGCATACCGCTCACCCACATCCCCCGTGCCACAAGGAGGCGCTGAACGATAGGTCCGCTCATCGGTCATAAACAGATCTACAAGGCTCCCAAAAGCAAACTGACGATAGATTTGTAAATAATCCTGGGGGCGTGTCGCATTCTCGTTGATACGAACACGTGCAGGGACATATTCAGCCCACGCACGTTGAGCATCGAATTTGAGTTGGTTAAGCCGCGCCGGATCATTGCCAAACTGCGGGTCCGTGGTGAAAGGGTGGTCTGGCGCGCCTAGCGTGTCGCGTTCCTCGTCCCAATAACAATCATTGGCCGTCTCATGATCATCCCAGATGATAATCCAGGTATGCTGCTCCAGCGCCGCCTGGAAGAACGGGTCTGAGCGGTAGGTCTGATAAAGCGAACGATAGTCGTTGAGATCGAAGGCTACCTGCTCACCCGACGGCAACACCACCGCCCGGTCAGGGAATGGCAATCGTTGGAAACGTGGGTCAGCCGCCGACTCATAGATAAAGTCGCCCAGATGAATCACAAAGTCGATCTCCTCCTGTGCGAGGTGTGCAAAGGCCCCATAATACCCGTTAGTATAGTCTTGACAAGTCAGCACCGCAAAGCGCACCCGTTCGATGTCTTCATTGGCAGCAGGCAAGGTGCGGCAGCGTCCGGTACGACTCGCCGTCTCATTGTAGATAAAACGATAGTGATAACGCTGATTTGCACCGAGATTGCCATCGAGATCGATCAAGACCGTATGATCGCGCTCAGGACCAAAATCAGCACCATTGATCAAACCACTGGCAACGATCTGTTGAAACTGATCGTCCTCTGCAACCTCAAAAGCCAGTGGTCGATCTGCTGCCCAGACTTCAGGGTTGACCCGTGTCCAGAGCACCACACCACTTGGAGAGGGATCACCAGATGCTACCGAGAGGCTAAAGACACGTTCTGGCTCTTGGGCAGGGTTAACAGCGAACCAGCGCTCGCCCAGTAGTGCATTCGATGCTGTCTGAGCAGCTACCGTAGCTTGTGAGTGGGTTAAAACATAGGGGGTGAGCAAACTAAGACCAGCGACACGAAGAAAGGTACGGCGATTCATGGGCTTCATTGCAAATCTGCTCCTCGTGAGTTATGGCAAAAACGTTAACATACAAGAACGCAGAGTATACAAATTATATTAAGATAAGATGTTTTTATTGTAAAGTTTTATAAAAATAGACGCACACAGCTTAAATAGTTGAAACAATCCAACGACAAACTAAAGTACTTCATTCCATAGCGTTTTATACTATACAGTTACGTGAACATCATTCCATAAAACACACAACAAATAGAGACAAGGCGCCACAAAAAGGTGAGAATTACAATTTTATCACATTCTAAAATACTGAACTTAAAGCCATTGAGAAGAGTTTCTTATGCCACATATGGTGCGAATGAAAGGTGAGCAATCATCTATAGACACGGCGATACTTTTATGGTAAAAACAAACTTACACAAATAAATCCCGTTTACATTTTTGGAGCGTGTCCATGGAGAACGAACAAGTACCACAAACTATCGAACCTGCATTTACACCGGCTTTTCTTTCGCACCTGGCAGAGTTGGCGCAGGAGCACTATACCGAGCAAACCAGTCCGTCCTGGGCATCAATGGTTTTCAGTGCGTTTGTTGAAGCAGCCGCACGCAATTCATTCGGTCAGAGCCACTTGTACATTGCCCCGGTAGGTCTTACCGCACGTGCGGTTGGGTCATAGCAAGAGGTGGAACAACTCTAAGCCTCTCGATTTCCACCTCCTCCTGTTTACACATTTATTACTGCTCGATAAGATCCTCTAACTCTTGACGATGCGCTTCTACATGTGAAACAATTCGCTCTAACCAATCTCCTTTGGTACGGCTTGATCCCAGTGGTCCCGGTGCATCCAGATCATGCGTGTGCTCAATAGCGCGGCGTGCATGATCGAATGAGCCAGCTACGCGCTGCATTACTTTCTCACGGGTCAGACCGGCATTTTTCTGTCGTCGCTGCTCATTTAACGCATCGACCTCCATCCAGCCTGTGTCGGGGTTGAGCGGAAGATTCGGTTGAACTTCACCTAAAACAATGAGCGACAGCCCGTAACTTGAGTCGGCTATGTGCATGGCAATATCGTGTACAGTCCATCCGTCGTTTCTGGTGCTTGCCCGCCATTGTTCGTTGCTAAAGCGTGGCAACAATGCTAACAATGTCCCCCGTTCGTGTTCGAGCTTGGTCAGAAGATCTGCTTGTGCAGGTGTTGTGGTCATCCATTTCTCCTTTGAACTGATAACGACCTATCGCATTTGAATACATACCTGAGATGTTGGAGTATACCATGGTCAGGAGGTCGACGGATGGCGTAATTAAGAAGGTCGTATTCATTTGGTAGTGCTGCGAGGCCATACGCGCAACATCATTTTGCTCCTGCTCCTCTCTCTCGCAATTTTCCACCCGCTCGTGGGGGTTCGAGCGGGCGGGGCTGCGTTTTTTTGTACTATAATCTTTGAATGAGCGAACCAATCTTCCCCATGCGCTAACCAAGACTTCGAAAACAGATACTATCTCGCTCAGTTTTTTGCACGTGCAGCAAATTGACAATAGCATTCTGGCCCAAGCACAGTATTGAGAATAACTTGCTCTCTCTTTTTTCTCTTTCCCTCAAAAAGCGACACTATATCTACCCTCTATATTACAGATATACACAACTTAGTTAAGATGTCCCACTCCGTTGTTAGACCAACGCTTTTCCTGCTTATCGGTGGCATGCTGTTCGAGTATTTTCAGCGGGATGTACTCAAGGGTGGCTATGTGTGTTGCTTCAAGAATGACAGGCGGGGCAGCACCTGCTTCATACGCTTCCATCCAGCGCGCCGCGCATAAGCACCACCGATCACCTGGTTTGAGGCCAGGAAACCCATAGGCAGGCATCGGTGTGCTCAAGTCGTTACCACGGGCTTTGGTGTAGGCTAGAAACGCCTCAGTTACTTGTGCACACACCGTATGGACGCCTTGATCATCGGGGCCGGTATTACAACAGCCATCACGATAGAAGCCGGTCAGTGGTGACATTCCACAACTCTGAAGTGGTGTACCATACACATTTTTTGCCTGTTCCATGTTGCACCTTTGTGTGATCCAGCATGTCGACGAGCAGCATGGCTCCATCAACATACCAATATATTAATACTTGGTTACTTTTCATACGTTTTGGAAGGTAGCAGTAGATGTACCTGATTTCTGCAACCTTCTATCAGCCTGTGCGTACACATAAGTACTATGTCAATGTTTGAGGGTATAGTCTTAAGACCGACAAAACATCGCAATATTACGATGTAAAGAGGAGTATTCGTATGCGTGTTGGTTCCCACGCTCGCCAATTTGCTGTGTTTGCTGCGCTCATTGTGGCAACTTGCTTTTGTATTGCTACCTTTACTGTACGGGTCATATGGACCGATGAGTTAACTCATCTGTGGCTGATCTGGAATCTCTTTTTAGCGTGGCTGCCCATGCTCTGTGCCATCATCGCATACAATCTGGCACAGACACGGGTGTGGCTGATCTGGATATTGGTTTTGCCCTGTATGGCATGCTGGTTGCTCTTTTTTCCCAATGCTCCTTATCTCGTGACCGATCTGATTCATATCCAACCGCTTGATCCGGTGCCGCTTTGGTACGATCTGATTATGATCGCGACTGGAGCCTGGATCGGTTTTTTGCTTGGTGTGATATCGTTATTTTTCATGCAGATGCTTATTACCGAGCGACTGGGACATATTGCCGGATGGCTTTTTGTCTTCTGTAGTATCGGCTTAGGAAGTTTTGGGATTTATCTGGGGCGGTTCCTCCGTTGGAATAGTTGGGATATTCTCTCGAATCCAACGCAATTGCTTATCGATATTGGCAGCCGTGTGCAGGCACCCCTTGACCACCCACGGACTATAGGGTTCTCACTGCTATTTGCTACCTTCTTTCTTACAATCTATCTGGTGATTGTAGCGATTACCTACTTACCTGGCTCATCACGACAGACATCACCCTAGAATGGAGTCATGCGATATGAACATAACACGCAACTGGGTCTATGCCCTCAAGGGAAAGCGCAGCATCCGTGCTCGACAACCTGCTCAACAGAATGGCCAGACCTTTGGTGTGTTTCACTACCAGAAAGGCGGTTTTTATGAGAGTGTCTTGTGTTGTATGAGCGCCAGTTCAGGTGTTGAACGCTGGCAGTTCACCGTTTCACACATCCTGAATACCCCAGCAGTTGATGAGGAAGGAAATGTCTATCTCAGTTGTTTCAATGGAAGAATTTACTGTCTTGATAGTGCCAGCGGACAGGTCCACTGGCAAACTCCCACAACAGGAAAAAACGTGAATGTGCCAGTACCTGATCACCGGGGGCGGTTAGTTGTGCCCGATCTCGGATCTCAGATGTCACAGATACGCTGTTTTGATACTGCAAGTGGTCGTTTATTATGGCAAACACCTACCGGTGGGCATACTTACGCCCCAACCATCAGCGACGGGTATGTGGTCTACGGCACGGGAATGGGTAAAGGTGGAGGAGGTGTATTGTCCTGTGTGTCAGTAGAAAATGGGGCAATCCTGTGGCAGATACCCAGCGAACACTATCTGTTTCATCCCGTTATTCAGGGAGGTGTGATCTACATCGGGAGTCGTGGTGAACTACGTGCTTATAATCTGCAAGAGGGGCGGTTGCTGGCCACACTGTCATTACCCAAAGATATCCCAATTAATGCACACTTATTGCTCCACAACCATACCTTGTACTTTGGCGATACCGATGGATTGTGTTATGCAGTACAGATTACAACCAGCCCATCGGTTCAGTTCCATTCGTATTGGCAGTATCAAACAGCGGATGAGGTGGCTGCTCAACCTGTGACCATACAAGATACCGTGGCTTTTCTGAGCAAGGATGGGATCATCCACTTCGTTGAAGCACAAACAGGAACCCTGGTTAAACAAGTCAAACTCAAAACAAAAAATGACATTGGTGGCATGTACTACCACAATGACCGACTGTATGTCGCGCATGGTAGAGAATTGCTCTGCTACGATGTTTAAAGGTAGCAACTGGAAGGTATAGATTAGGCCACCCCACTTGTTGTGAGTAGGTGGAGTGACCCAGGGCATTATTCACAACGTTGCGAATGGCGTAAAGCTGTTGTTGTTTGATCAATTACTGTCCAGACTGGGTGCTTGTTGTCAACGTCTTTATCAATTTCCATCACACACTCAAGAAGAGGCTGGACTGCTTCAGGCGACGCGTTATCAATTTCCGGCTCATAGATGCGGAAGTTGCCACTGGTGTGCAGTAAACCCAACATATACAGCAGCCCATCATAATACCGCCACTGTCCATCAGGAATAGGCACGTTCCACAGATGATCAGCAAACGCCCATACGTTCGTGGTTGTTCCAGCCAATCCGGCAGCCGTATTCATGGCAACGTGCCCCGACTGATGGTAGTCCGAGATTATGCGACCATCAAGCTCGTACTCAGCGCCATGGGTTGTCACACCTTCACTGTAGAAGAATGCCTGGAGACGATCTGTCTGTGTTTTTTGCCATGGGTCTTTGGCCCACCAGTGATAATCCATCGCAATATTCATCTGTGTCCGCCGAGCATCATAGCCATAAAAGTGATGATTGCCTTCTCCGGTAGGGCAGCAATAATGCGGTGTCCCATCAAAGTTGGCGTAATCAGGCATCAAGCCGGTCGTCGGATGAACGGTGGTCTGCAAAAAGTTTCGTGAAGCGACGGCAGCATCGGCCCAGAACTGATTGTCCTTGTCAGCCCACAAAGCCCAGAGATCATAGAACCCAGGTTGATGATACGAAGGATCGGTCCAGTTGGTCATGTCGAGTGTCAGATCCTCAGCCACAAATCGAACCAGTTTGTTCTCTGGATCGAATATGTCATAGACACCAGTGGTTTCGGCGGTGGCTTCTTTACTACGCATCGCATCAAGGATTGCTTGTGCTTCGGCACGATAGTTGTAAATCCCTTCACCATCGCCCCAGCGACCCGAGGCAAAGAAGAGCGCGGTTACCAGCCAGATTTCGCCATCTGATGCGTTGTTCTGGCTAATCTTCTCACCATCGGTGGTTGCCTGCCATGCAAAGTATCCCTCACGTGGCCCGTCCTGATGTTGCAGATAGGTCTTGGTCCACTTCCAGATGCGATCAAACTCCTCTTGCTTGTCGAGTTGTACAGCGATCATCATGCCATAGGATTGCCCTTCAGAACGAACATCATTACTTCCGACATCCCAGATATACGCCATATCATCGCCGACTGGATAGTAAACCCGCTGATTTTCGTCATCGCCGTAGAACAGTTGCTGAAATGCTGTATCCACTTTGGCCTGTATCGCTGTATCGCTGTATCCGTATTCTTTGAACAGATTACGGTAGGTGTTGGTAGAATATGCGCCTGTTGATGGTGGTTGTGGTGCCGGTGGCAGATCCACAACTGGCGTCGCAGTGGGCGCTGGTTCGGGTGTTGCAGTTTGTGTTGGCTCTAACGTGGCAGAGGGTTGTGGTCCAGGTGTGGTTGATTGAGCATTGATCATAACTATCGGAAGCATAACGCAATGCAGGTTCGGAAGCAACATGATGTCATCCATCATAAAAGAGCCACTTCCACTAACGGGAGCAAGGCTCAGGCCCCACATTTCAGTCAGAGTTAATCCATCGTCTGGTGCACCACTGGGTTGGAATGTTTGACTACGCTCAAAAGCGCTCCACGGCAACTCAATCTGTTGCCAATCTGTAGAGTCATCAGTAAACGTGTATTCAAATCGTTCTGATGTATCAATTGCAGTATTGCTACGATTGTCGTCAATCATCAATCGTATCGTTGTTCCTGTATTTTCTCCACGAAACCAGAAAGAAAGCACCTCATAGTCGCTCCAATCCTGACTTCCATCGAAAGACAGGCCGAATCCCCCAAAACCATCTGTTGCAATGGTATAATCTACTTTTCCGGCAAATTCTCCTCCTCTATCTGAGGGAACACGCTCAAATGCAACTTCTGAGCTTGCATCACTATAGGCCCCGCGATTATCACCTTCTGTTTCAAAGTCATCAACTGTATATGCCGCACAAACCGTATTCTGTGACTGCGATGCGGTCAAGTGAGGATACTGAAAAACGAGCGTAAAGAAGCATACCAGCAGCGTTAGTGTACCAAGTAATCGCATCTTATGCATAGACATCTCCTTTGATGATACATCAGTCATGTGAGACCCACTGTCGTGGTGTATGATTACTCTAATTCACAATCCGAACGATTCGTGCCGATCCATTCATCCATAAAGTCCCGTAAACTTTATGGATGAATTTTATAAACACATTCATGTAAACGCTTACATTCTAAGATTATGCTACTTTTTTTGTTCTGTCAAGTGCTTCTTATCAAAGAAGAATCATACGATACGGCGAATGACTCTGCGCTTCACGTTGGCTGAAGCAACCATTCAAATAGCTTATTCGTATATATATCAAAAGATTTTTGAAAGAAACATTCAATGGACCAAGCAATTATTGATGACATCGTGACACCATTTCTGGCCAAGCGCCACAAAGTACAACTCGCCATCGGTACTATCTGTAACGGGCAAAAAACTGTTATAAGCTATGCTACACCACAGGGCACTCCTGTTCCATCAGGACAGAGCCTCTTTGAGATTGGTTCCATCACCAAGGTCTTTACTGCCGTTTTGTTGGCCGATCTCGTCTTCACCGGCCAAAGTAAGTTGGATGATTCAGCACATGCGCTGTTTCCAGAACCAAACAACATTCCAAGGGAGGTGACATTACAACATCTCGCAACGCACACATCGGGGCTCCCACGTCTTCCATCAAATCTGTTCTGGCCTATGCTGCGAAACATCGACAATCCCTATAGCAACTACACCCAACAGCATCTCAACAAATATCTACGACGCTACCGACATAAGCACAAGCGCATCGGCACTTACGAATATTCTAATCTGGGGGCTGGTGTCCTTGGTGCGATTCTCGCCAGTCGACTTCATCTGTCATATGAAGCAGCTATCCAAACGCGTATAAGTGATCGATTGGGGCTAGATGATACGCGGATAACACTTTCATCTGAGCAAACTGAACGTCTCATTACTGGGTACACTGGAGAGGGGCAGTCAACTCCCAATTGGGATATGTCGACGCTGGCAGGGGCTGGAGCACTACGTTCATCAGTTGATGACATGTTACGTTTCATAGCAGCCAATCTTGATGATGTGCAAGGCACAGGAGTCATGTTGCAGTTCTGCCATGCGGCACGTACCCACATTGATCAGACAGGTAATCAGGTGGGGTTGGGATGGCACATTAAAGCACTACCAGAGGGAAGATCAACCATCTTATGGCATAACGGTGGTACCGGAGGGTATCGGTCATACATGGGGCTTGTAAAACAGCAAGAAATAGGAGTTGTTGTACTTAGCAATAATGGCCCCGGAAAACCTGAGCAAAAAGATCCTACTCAATCAGTAGATTACATCGGTGAACAGATTCTACAACAGCTTGTAGTTGATACTCCTACTACAACATCATAGATCAAAAAAAAGCTGCACCAGACAACATTGTCCGGTGCAACTCTTCAAAACTCTGTTCTAACCTTAGAACGAAGCTACGTTGAGCAGTGGTTCCTGAATACCATCAGGATCACCAGAGTCATTCCAGTCAAATGTTCCGGTCGACTCTAAAACACTTTGAACCATGCTTGGGCTTGCTCCTGGGTTATTGGCCAGGTAGAGCCCTGCCGCACCTGCGACATGCGGAGCGGCCATCGAAGTACCAGACAAACTACTATAGCCACCACCAGGTACTGTCGATAGAACACCGACACCTGGGGCAATGATGTCAACATCAGTACCAAAGTTTGAGAAACTCGCTAGCGCATTACTGGACACATCCAGCGCTGAAACCGTAATGACTTCATCATAGGCAGCCGGTACAAAGGTATTCGCATTTGTGTCGCTATTGCCTGCTGCAGCAACATAGGTTACGCCAGCAGCAACCGAATTACAAATAGCATCGTGATACGAATCACCAGTGGAGCAACCGGAACCAGATGGGTCAGAACCGAAACCACCCAGGCTCATATTCGCAACATCGATGGTATCTGCATTCTGTGTGACCCAATCGATACCACACAAAATACCGGACAATGAGCCTGAACCGCTATCACCGAGTACTTTGACGGCCCAGAGGCGTGCACCAGGAGCAACACCTACCACACCAAAATCGTTGTCGACAGCAGCGGCAGTACCAGCCACGTGGGTTCCATGGCCATTGCCGTCATCAGCACTACCACCGACACAACTCACACCACCAGCCACATTGAGATCAGGGTGGTCGAGATCGATACCTGTATCGAGGATAGCAATATCAACGTCCACACCATCATCAACTCCATCAATGTTGGCAGTGGGACTTACATCAGCATCCACACGATCAATACCTCCAGGCAAGGTCTGGTCGGCAATCGATACAGTTTGGTCAGGCACAATCGACACTACCTCTGGCAACGACTCAAGCCGTTCCACTGCAGCATCGGAGAGTTCAGCTGAGAAACCTTTGAAGGCATGGGAGTAAACATGTTCTGGCTCAACATCAAGTTTGGCTGACATACGTTCTGCCATAACGCCAGGTTCACTAATTGACTCATCAAGAGTAATGATGTACTTTCCAGGAATAACATCAAGGTTAGCTTCTGTGGCCTGTACACTTCCCCCATTCACAATCAACGTTACACAGAGACCGCCAAGTGCACCTACATAGGCGAGTCGTTTGAACATAGGGTTGACCTCTCCTAAAATAAAGGTAAAAAGATAATATAGACCAACTGTCGAATGCCTGCGTTAAGACTAAACAGACGTGGATGGAATTGTCGTTTCTCGCATGAATGATGATCGGGTATGGATGGCTATGAAATAGATGACATCTATAAATTTGGCAAGTATGCTATAAAACTATACATGCTTTTATGTCCAGGTTGCGATATCAATGTGTCTATAGACAAACTCCTTTATCCTTATTAGTTAATT
>JBCDFA010000288.1:0-10205 GCA_039178835.1 Chloroflexota bacterium | reverse complement strand
TCAAGATGCCGCATGGCTTCACGCAGTGTTGGTCTGGTAATACCAAGTTGTGATGCTAGTTCACGCTCAGGAGGCAGCCGCTCTCCGATAGCAAAAATGCCGTCCAGAATACGCTGAACTATTATTTTCTTCGCAAAATCAATGGGGCGTTCCCGTTTATCAACATCCATTGTTGTTATCCAAAGTGGTAAGAGGTCTGACCAGTTGATTGTAGTATACAGTGTATGCGACTTGGCTGTCAATGGATAGACGGTTAAGAGTGCATTTTGATGGCCGAGAGGAGTAGCGGTGGTGTGCAAGGGTCGTGGAGTGTAATGCGATAGGGGCGAGGCGCTAAGTAGAGGCGGGGCAGTGAGCGGCTGTAAGCCGCTCCTACAGACCGATGGGGACCCATTGAGTAGCGGCTCCTACGGACTGATGGGGACCCATTGAGTAGCGGCGGCTTGTAGCCGCCGTAGAATATTATGTATCGATTGGTATGTGCCTCCCCAAGCCGCTCCTACGGACAGATCGAGGACCCATTGAGTAGCGGCGGCGTGGCAGCGTCGTGGAGTGTAATGCGATAGGGGTGAGGCGCTAAGTAGAGGCGGGGCAGTGAGCGGCTGTAAGCCGCTCCTACAGACTGATGGGGACCCATTGAGTAGCGGTATTGTGCAACTACCGTAGAATATTATGTATCGATTGGTATGTGCCTCCCCAAGCCGCTCCTACGGACCGATGGGGACCCGTTGAGTAGCGGCGGCGTGGCAGCGTCGTGGAGTGTAGTGCGATAGGGGCGAGGCGCTAAGTAGAGGTGGGGCAGTGAGCGGCTGTAAGCCGCTCCTACGGACCGATGGGGACCCACTGAGTAGCGGCGGCTTGTAGCCGCCGTAGAATATTATGCACCGATTGGTATGTGCCTCACCAAACCGAAGGTAGTGGTAGTGGTTTAACTGTCGCGTAGAACAAAAAACAACCGACAGACTCGTCGAGCCTGTCGGTTTTATCAGATGGTTTTGTGATGGCTAGTTTTGCACTGCGAGGTTGCGTAACACATATTGCAGAATACCACCGTGGCGGTAGTATTCCAGCTCAATGGCTGAGTCGATACGTGCGCGAACCTTGAAGCTTGTTTCCTCTCCGTTTTCGTGAGTGACGCGTACATTGAGGTCCTGCCCTGGCTGGAGTGACTCAATTCCCTCGATGGTGAAGGTCTCGTGTCCGTTCAGGTTGAGTTCTTGCCAGTTATCGCCACCCTTGAATTCTAGTGGCAACACCCCCATACCTACGAGATTCGAGCGATGGATGCGCTCAAAGCTCTCGGCGATGACGGCGCGCACACCAAGGAGGAAGGTACCTTTGGCGGCCCAGTCGCGTGATGAGCCGGTCCCATATTCTTTGCCTGCAAAGACAATCAGCGGTGTTTTCTCCTCGGCATAGCGCATGGCTGCGTCGTAGATCGAGGTTTGTTCACCAGTCGGGAGGTGGAGGGTCACACCACCCTCGGTTCCTGGGGCAAGCAGGTTCTTGAGACGAATATTCCCGAATGTGCCGCGCAACATCACCTCGTGATTGCCACGTCGTGCACCGAAGGAGTTGAAGTCTTTAGGCTCGACACCATGAGCGATGAGGTATTGTCCCGCGGGGCTGTTTTTGGGAATGCTTCCGGCTGGTGAGATATGGTCTGTTGTGACACTATCGCCCAACATAGCTAAAACACGGGCATTCTCAACTGGTTTGAGTTCGGGGATTTCGCGAGTCATACCGACGAAATACGGTGGGTTCTGGATGTATGTCGAGGCATCACTCCAGCCATAGATGTCGCCGCCAGAGATGGGAATTTCGTTCCATTGCTGGTTGCCATCATACACATTACCGTACTGCTCACGAAACATGTCGGCACTGATGGCCGAGTTGATGGTTTCTTGAATCTCTTGTTCGCTTGGCCAGATGTCGGCAAGATAGACAGGCTTGCCATCCTTGTCATTGCCAATCGGCTCATAGTTGAGATCAACATCGACGGTGCCGGTCAGGGCAAATGCAACGACCAGTGGTGGTGAGGCCAGATAGTTTGCACGCACCACCGGGTTGATGCGCCCCTCGAAGTTGCGGTTGCCGCTCAACACCGCTGAAACGACCAGGTCGTTATCACGAACAGCGTTGGCAATTGGCTCAGGGACCGGGCCACTGTTGCCGATACAGGTCGTGCAGCCATAGCCAACCACATGGAAGCCTAACTGCTCAAGGTAGGGCAGTAGACCAGATTGGTTGAGATACTCTGTCACGACACGGGAGCCAGGTGCCAGACTGGTTTTGACATGGGGTTGGGCCACCAGACCACGTTCAACTGCTTTCTTGGCCAGTAGACCTGCGGCTAGCATAACCGATGGGTTGGAGGTGTTGGTACAGGATGTGATCGCAGCGATTACTGCGGAGCCATGTGTGAGTGTTGCGTTGTCGCCATTGAGTGGGACCGGTACTTCTGATTGGGCATACAGGTTCGAGCGATCAGCGACAGGCACCGTTTCTTCCTGCACTTCGTGGCCACTCTCTCCGGCCCAGCGAATGTAACCACGTCCAGCGATATCGTCAGCGCTAATCTCACGATTGAAGGTGCTCTTCATAGCTTGCCAGAATGATTGCTTCAGATCGGTGAGTGGCACCCGATCCTGTGGACGACGTGGACCCGCAACACTTGGCTGAACACTGCCCAGATCGAGTTCGAGCAGTTTACTAAAGATTGGTTCTGGTGTTTCGTCGGTGCGGAAGAGCCCCTGAGCCTTGCTGTAGGCTTCGGCCAGTTGCACAACTTCTTCAGAGCGGCCCGTGCCACGCATATAGTTGAGGGTTTCCTCATCGACCGGGAAGAAGCCACAGGTCGCACCGTACTCTGGTGACATGTTGGCGATGGTGGCGCGGTCAGCCAGAGTCAGGTTGCTCAGGCCCGTGCCACAGTACTCGACAAATTTACCAACCACACCTTCGCGGCGTAGTAGTTCGGTGACAGCCAGCACGAGGTCTGTGGCGGTGGCGCCCGGTTGGAGTTTGCCAGACAGGCGTACACCAACGACTGCAGGTGTGAGCATGGCGATGGGCTGGCCAAGCAGTGCCGCTTCGGCTTCGATACCGCCAACACCCCAGCCCAGGACTCCTAGACCGTTGATCATCGTTGTGTGGCTATCGGTGCCGACGAGGGTATCGGGCATGGCGACGGTTTCGCCATCGATCTCACGTGTCCCTACAACCGTTGCGAGGAACTCCAGGTTGACCTGATGGCAGATGCCTGTGGCAGGCGGCACAACGGTAAAATTATCAAAAGCCTGTTTGCCCCAGCGCAGGAATTCATAGCGCTCACGGTTACGATCAAATTCGTACTGGGCATTGAGCATCAGCGCATTATCGGAGCCAAAGATATCGACCTGCACCGAGTGGTCGATGACCAGATCGGCGCGTGAGAGTGGGTTGATTCTTTTGGGATCACCACCAAGCTGTACCATCGCGTCGCGCATGGCAGCTAAGTCAACGACAGCAGGGACGCCTGTGAAGTCTTGCAACAACACGCGGGAGGGTTTAAAACCAATCTCGCTCTGCCCGGTGGTTTCGGGGGACCAGCGTGCGAGCCCTTCAACATCTTTCTGTTCAGTAAAGCCATCACCAGTGTTTCGTAACAATGATTCAAGTAAAATTTTTACGGAAAACGGCATTCGAGAGATATCAACACCAACTTTTTGGGCAAGGTGGTCCAGTCGATAGACGACGTAGGAGCGACTCCCTACCTGTAGCATCTCACGAACGCCAAACGGATCAGACAACGGCATGTTTATTTATCCTTTCTGACAACTGTGTCGAACTCTGGTTTGTGTACTTCTATTATAGCGCCAGAAAGCCAATGTGAGAAATAGAAGTCGCTTATGTTTGTGAGAGATAAGGGCTATGGTGATATAGTGGTTTCGGGGAGGGTTGTTTATGTGTGAACGTCAACGATTGTTCGTCTAGCAAATAGATATGCTGCTTATGGTTCCGCAATCCGCTCATCCACCTCTTGTTTTAACTGGGTAAATGACTTTTTGTCATCCCCAGTGTGTGTTCGTAGTCCTAAGGTTGCTAAGAACTCTGCGAAACAGGCGTTCTCAACGCCATAGTAATCCACCATTCCCTCAATGGTGGAGGGTGAGAGATCGGTAAGCCAGGTAAAAGAGAGGAGTTGAATCTGTTCGTGATATACATCCCATGCTTCAAAGGTGTGTTCAATAAAAGCAGCCTGTTGTTCTTCTGAGCTTCCACAGGATGTGCCTGACGGATAGCCTATCTCTAAAAGATAAATAGGGCGCCCCTCATAGAGTGTGGTTAAAGCCTCAAAATCAACATGGACTACTTCTGCTGGTTTGGGGACAAAGTCTCCTTCCAACGGATAATACGTGGCCATAATCACATCACTGGATCTATTAAGACGTTGTAGGAATTCCTGTGATGTTTCTGTTAGACCGTTGAAGGTTGCCTTTGTCCCAATGTTGAGGTCGGGATCAAGCGTGCGGGCGTAGCCAGCAACAGCTTCAAAAAAGGTTTGATATTGTTGCCAGCGGACAGGATCGTCACCCATGTAGGCATCAATCTCATTGCCAATTGTTAGTGAGGTCACTTCAAGATCGGGAACTTGTTCAAATGCCCAATCTAAAAGTTGCTGATAGCGCTCAATGACCATGGGATCATCAAAGGGTTTGTCCTGTAGGTCTTTGGGAAGTCGAAGGGTAGATGTGTCTATGGGATTGATTTCGAGCGCAACTTTGATATGCTGAGTGGGATAAAAGGTGTTGGCAATAGCTAAAAAGTTTGGTTCTGGGGTATACGCTCCAGGTGCTGTCTCTAAATCATCCCAGGATAAAGCTAGGTTGGTTGCTTGCATGCCAGCCTCAAGGGCTGTAGTAAAAGCACGATCAAAATTATCCTCCTGAGCAGTTGTTACAGCTACACTCAGCGTGCGATTATCTTTGAAAGATATCGGCGTAGGTGCAGTGGTGTTACTGCATCCGGTACAAATAACCATGATAATAATGAGTATATATGTGTATGGGCGCAATGACTTTAAGTAATGTAGCAATAAATAATGAACTTTTTGTATAGAGTATTTGAAAAGTATAACATCAGATTATGAAAGTTTCAAAATAGTAACGCGTTTGCGCTGCCCAACATGCGTATATACTTCCCATGTAACCTGTACATTCCAGATGGCACAAGTGTATTGTCCTAATCACCTGGATATGTTACTCACTAACCTCAGTTGCGTAGCGCTGCGGCAATCTTCTGCCCCAATGCCTGGGCTTCGTCCATATAGCTCGCCTGCTGCTCGAATTGCTTAATTCCAACACAATCGACGGTGGCTGTCGGCCCATAGATCATCTTGACGCCAGACATGGGGCACTCATCGCCAAAACCACAACGCACACAGGGGACGTTTCCTTGTAGCTTGAGTGCTCCTACAAACTGCATGCCCTCTTCCATCATATAGCATGCCACGGCCTGAACAGCGAGATCGGCGACTGGCGGCATCTGTTCATGGCCTTGGGGTGTCGCTGATGTGATGATGGCGGCACCTGGTTTCCCGGCCATCAACCCCTTTCGATGGCGCAGAGGATAGAGTCGTTCCATGAACGCCTTGGTTCGTGCGTCGATGGATGCATAGGGTGTGAACCCTGCGATGACCAATGCATCTGCTGTTTTGACCTTCTCGGCCAGGAGAATACCGTCGTCCTGTATCGCACAGCGATTTGTTTTCACACAGCCCAGACAGGCCTTGCAAGGTGCTACGGAGTAATCACTCAACTTGACAAATTCTGTTGCGAGGCCAGTGGCGGCGAGGACCGATTGCAAGGCCCGGTCGGTATTGCTGTTGGGAATGGGTGAACCAGAGACACCAATAACCTTCGGCATAGATGTGATCCTTTTTACAACTACTGGTCAATAGGTAAGTTATAACACTCAATGTACTGGATTATACCTGTAACATCCCCACTTTTTGGTGGGGATGTCTGAACTCCAGGTAGGCAGCTTTTAACTTACTTTATGGAGATGTCGTTCGTGAGTCGCGCTCCTCACGTGCGGTATCAATAGCAGCACAGTGTTCTTGCTCCGCAGCATCAAGAGTAGCATTTCGATAGGTTGTCAAACGGCTGTATATCTACCATGGCATTTCACTCCCTTGCCAGGTAAGGTATTTGCCAGCATCATCAAGTGAGAGCTTTTCCATAACCTGAAGTATGCCCTCAACCGACTCTGAAGGCGACAAGTGGGCGTTGGACCCACCCAGATCAGTACGGACCCAGCCAGGATGGAGTGCAATCACCGTGATGTTGAGCGGCTTCAGCTCAAGCGCCATCGTTTTGCTCAACATATTGAGTGCTGCCTTACTCATCGAATAGCTATAGCGGGGAGGCATTTTCTCAGATTTGAGGCCGATGGAGGCAAACGATGAACTCATGTTGACCACCAGCGGATCACCCCCACGTTCGAGCAACCCTAGAAAACGTTGAACAAGCATGGCTGGCGCAATGGTGTTAACCGCAAAATTCTGCATCATCACCTCTGACTGTAATGTCTCGATAGAATCACCATCACTGAGGATACCAGCGTTGTTGATTAGCACATCCAGTGCATCAGTGTGTTGCGAGAGTATTGTATGTGCTTCTTCAATAGATGTTGGATCAGTCACATCAAGCGCAATGACTGTTAATTGATCACTGTACTGTGCTGCCAATTGTTGGAGTGACTCACTCTGCGCCGGGACACGACAGGTCGCAAAGACGCGGTGGCCCTGTTCCACAAGCTGTTTGGTCAATTCAAGTCCAATACCTCGGTTTGATCCAGTAATCAAGTATCGTCGCATGAGTTGTCTTCCTGCTATTTAACTTTGGTCGAAAGGGTGTCGTTTCTATTATACATATAAATGTAGACCTAACTATATAGTGCATTTCTGGGATACATTCGTGAGCCACTGGATGAAGCCATTTGTTATGGATTGCTCTATTAGTCCAAATGTTGTGTCGTGTGTATGGATGTTGTATGGCTTTTTGTATGGCCTAGGTACTCGTTTATTTATGATCTACAACATAAGCTTGAATTACACCAAAATATTAGAATTGCATTAGGAGGGATGTATGCGTTCATTCATTGCCAAGTTTGTTGTCGGATGTCTTGCTTGTGTACTTATTGCCAGTGGGATAACACCACAGACAACTGCTGCTGCATCAGCAGCTACCACATTCACAGCACCTCTAACCGATGGTCAATACATGTGCTCTTCAACCCCCGTTCCTGAGGGTTGGTTGGTAAAGAGTGTAGCCGGGACTTGTGGACCCTTCCTCCACTACTACATCGAGCGTCTTGACAATGGGGACTCATCGACATATATGTGTTCAGCCACACCGGTCCCTGCAGGCTGGTTGGTAAAGAGTGTAGTCGGGGCTTGTGGGCCCTTCCTCCACTACTACATCGAGCGTCTTTAGTTATCTTGACAATTAGCAATCATATATGCACATTGGCGGACGCACTCTCAGGTGCGTCCACTATTGTTATCTGTTACTAAACTCTACTACGTCAAATCTAACACAAAGCATCTGTTATAGCCTGATGCAAGGCCTTCCTCACGAGTGAGGTGAAATCCAAAGTGCTCAAAAAAAGCTATCATATCGTTCCAGATAGTGCGTGTCTCCAGCATAATGTGGGAAAAGCCATGTTGTATGCTTTCTTCGCAAAGCCTGTGTAAAATAACAGTACCAACACTAGACCAACACATATCTGATGAGACCGACATTTGTATAATTTCTGCGGTATCGGTCGACTTTGGGACTAGTACGCCGGTTCCAACAATACGCTCCTCTTGTTCTCCGATAATAAAAATGGCCTGAGCGTGGCCTTGACTGATGTTGTTCAGATCTGGGGTGATGGATGAATCAACACATTCCCAGTGTTCTTCTAGTTTGGTTAGCATCACATGGTTCATTTCTCCTCGGTCGTGTGGATGAACTGTTTTAAGCGAAATTGAGGCGTTGTTTTTCATATCTCCTCTCCAAAGATTTAGATAGTGTGCTTACTATAGTGTAGACATTCAGGAATGAGAACCTCTCCCCAAAACAGGATGAGATTACGCCCTAATAATCGACGTATCTGACACATCGATGTTTCCACGATAGAGCACATGGGGAATATAGACAGAAATAAATGGAGTTTCTCCTCTTGTGATATCTTCTCTATAGTACCTAACCGTCTCTACCGGTATTATACGTATGTGGTCAAGCTCTTCAAGCGAAAATGCCTGGAAATTCTCTCTCTTTGTCGTGAAATATCCCTTTCTCTTTGGTCGTGAGTCGTAAAAAACTGTATTCTTTTGATGCCATCCTACCTCTACAGGGTCAATCTTAAATCAACTTCGTGGTGTCCATTGATGTCCAGCTTCCGGAAGCTCACTCTTCATATGCAATCTGAAGAGTGTAGATTGGGTCTTCGTGGAGTGTCCAATACGCTTCTCGTAGCCGCATCGTTACGAAACCGGGGTTGCCAGTTCCGATGACTCGATTATCGATTTTTGTAACGGGCATAATACCGCCAGCAGTACTGGTGATAAATACCTCATCGGCTGTGCGCGCCGAATCAGCGTGAAGATTCTCTTGTATCACTTCGTACCCATGTCGTGCAGCAAGTTCGATGGTCGTTTTACGGGTAATCCCTTCCAGCATGCCGCGATTTGGCGTCGTGAGTGTATGCCCTTTTACGGCGAAAATATTGAAGCCTGGCCCCTCGATCAGGTTCTCTTGTGTATCAACTACAACCGCCGTTTCGCCTCCACGATCATAGGCCTCGAATAGACCCATAACCATATCGAGCCAGTGGTAGTTTTTAACTGTCGGATCAATTGACTCGGGTGGAATGCGCTGCTGGTGACTTATGATAAGGTGCAGTCCTTTTTCTTGCTGTTCCGGGTTTGCAATCCAGACAAAGGGAATGACGAAGGCAAAAAACTGATTCGTACAAGTTCGTGGGTCGCGTGACCCAGGTTTTGGCGTGCCACGTGTGCAGATCATCTCAACGTAGGCCTCGCGGAGATCGCTTGCCCGAACGCAGTCGATGAGAATACTACGCAGTTTGTTGTGATCGTAGGGAAGCAACATCCGTAGTTTTTCCATGCCTCTAGAGAAGCGTGCAAGATGATCATTAAGGCGGAAAAACCTACTATTCCAGACGTGTGCGACATCATAGGTCGCATCTGAGTGCAGAAATCCCCAGTCAAGCAGTGAAATTTTGGCCTCGGTGATAGGAACAATCTGTTCGTTGATGTGTGCGGCGCCCTGTGAGAGATGAGGCATGGTCATACTCCTTTGGATATTTGTATCGCTTGTATAACCAATGAGATGTGAATGTGTGGGTGGCGGTTGCGCGTATCGCGTTCGATCGTCTCACGGACCGTCCAAGTTGCCAGCGGAGGTTGAGCGTGTCGAAACCGCAGCGTGGCGTTGCGAAACGATACAGGTCGATGCCATTCGACCTTCCGGAAGCTGGCATGCAAGGCATACGTAGTGCGTTGCAGGATAGTCAGGGATTCATGAAGTATGGCACGTTGATCACAAAGACAAGTTTCAGTACTCTGATGCGAGTCGAAAGATGATTAGATGGCAAACTGACACTGTATGCACGGAAAGAAGCAAGTTTCAGTACTCTGATGCGAGTCGAAAGATGATTAGGAATACAGAAATACAGAAATGTATTTAGAAGTTTCAGTACTCTGATGCGAGTCGAAAGATGATTAGGCGAGTGGGTATACCTGGAATCCTATCTTAGAGTGTTTCAGTACTCTGATGCGAGTCGAAAGATGATTAGCTAATCGGCGTAATTATGATTGAGTTGCTTGTGCTGTTTCAGTACTCTGTGGCGAGTCGAAAGATGATTAGCTGGATATGCAGCACGCTGAGAGTGTCGCAGATACAGGTTTCAGTACTCTGTGGCGAGTCGAAAGATAATTAGGTGGCTGTTCTGCAACCAGTGTCGCGTACTTGAGAAGTTTCAGTACTCTGATGTGAGTCGAAAGATGATTAGGCCGTGCCACCGACCCGTCCGGAGATTCCCACACGCGTTTCAGTACTCTGTGGCGAGTCGAAAGATAATTAGGTTAAATGACGCCTCACCGTCAATATAATTACCTGCAGTTTCAGTACTCTGTGGCGAGTCGAAAGATAATT